>CANFSO010000006.1 GCA_947449895.1 Comamonadaceae bacterium | reverse complement strand
TCGGGGCCGTATTGGGTCTTCAGCAACTCAGGGGCAAATTGACCAAAGAAATCGCGCAGATTGGCGACGTCGCGCATCAGCATGCGCTGCGCATGGTTGTTGCCGGCAGCATCGACCGCTTGCGGCAGGTCAATGATCACTGGCACGTCTTGGCCGTCAGAGCCGTCTTCAGCGGCAATGTAGGCCAACAAGATGTTGAACTCCGACAAGTCCCCGTGCACGACACCCGCGCAGAGCATGCGCACCACCTCGCCGATCAGTGTGGCGTGGTGCTTCAAAGCCGCTTCGCGGGTGAAAGCCACGTCGTTGAGGCGCGGGGCAGCGTCGCCGTGAGCGTCGGTCACCAGCTCCATCAGCAGCACGCCCTCGTGAAAGTTGTACGGCTGCGGCACGCGCACGCCGGCAGCGGCCAGTCGGTAAAGGGCGTCGACCTCGGCACTTTGCCAGGCGGCTTCTTGGGCTTGACGGCCAAACTTGCTGCCTTTGGCCATGGCGCGGGCCTGCCGCGAGTTTTTGACCTTGCGGTTTTCGGTGTAGTCAACGGCTTGGCGAAAGCTGCGGTTGGTGGCCTCTTTGTAGATCTTGGCGCAGCGCGTTTCGTCGCCGCAGCGAACCACATAAACCATCGCCTCTTTGCCGCTCATGAGCTGGCGCACAACCGTGTCGATCAGGCCCTCTTCAATGAGGGATTGCAGTCTGGGGGGAGCTTTCATGCCGCGATTAATGGCCGACTAGCGCCCCACCACCGACCAACCGGCTTTGATGTCGACCTTGTTGTTTTCGTACTCCCACGCCGTACCGCAGCGGTCGCAGCGGTACTTGGTGATGGTGACCAAGCCGTGTGGGCGCTTTTCTTGGCGGTGTTCGCCTTGTTCCAGTTCGGCGTGGCCGGGGGCGCGGCGCCAATTGCGCTGAATGCCGGCGCATGAGTCGCACAGTTCCATCTTTTTGAGTTCTTTTTTTCGGTTCAGGTCGTCGGTCATAGGGGGTTTGTCTAAATTACAGATGGGTCCGTATTTTGCTCTTTCGGCTGGGACCTGCGTCATCACCCAGAAGTCAGCCATCGGGATACGAACATAAGGATTAATCCGCAATGGTTAGACTTCCACCCCATGAGCCCACACATCAACGCCACCATGAAACGCCTGTACCAATATTTTTTCCGGGGTCTGATGGCCGTTTTGCCGATGGCACTCACGGTGTACGTGTTGTACCTGTTCGTGTCGTGGATAGAGAGCGTCGCGATGCACGTTGTGCAGCCCTTGATGGGAGACTTTTACCTGCCAGGCCAGGGAATTTTGTTGGGTATTTTGGCGATTTTGGGGCTGGGATTTTTGATTTCACAACCCTTCACGGCCAAGATGTTTTCATGGGTTGAGCTGCCCATGACCAACTTGCCAGTCGTCAAAAGTATCTACAACTCGTTGAAAAATTTTGCCGACTACTTCTCGCCGCAAAAATCCAATCCGCAGCAAGTGGTTTCCTTGCGCATGCCGGGTCATGCTTTGGCGATTGTGGGTCTCATCACCCGGCCTAACACCCACGGTTTACCTGCTGGGTTGGACATTCCCGACAACGTGGCGGTGTATTTGCCGATGGGCTACATGATCGGTGGTTACACCGTATTTGTGCCGCGCAGCTGGGTCACGCCGCTGGATATGTCGGTGGAAGAAGCCATGCGCTCGTCGCTGATCGCCTGGATGGCATCGACTCGAAACGGCTCTGACGAGAACGACGCAGCGCCCTCCCCTTGAGGCTTAAACCAGCAGGGTGACGATGACCACAATGAGCACGCCCAAGCCCAAGTTCACTGCCACCCAAGTGCGGATCGAGGCCAAGGCAGCTGCACCGGCGGCCCAGTCCGTGGCCTGCACGGCACGGCTCAAACGCTTGAACAAGGCAAAGCGAATGTGCGCAAAAATCAGCATCATCAAGATGCCGAAACTCGCCATGAGTGTCCAGCTCAAGGGCATCGAAAAACTACCGCCGCTTTGAACCACCTGTTTAGCAAAGCGGCCAATCATCCACAGTCCGGTCGCCAGCGTCACCAGCACGGCGACAGACACCGCGTTGAAGAAGCGCCGCAACACTTCATGCATCACGCGCACACGCTCAGGCACTTCTAAACTCATCACAGCTGGGCGCAAAAAGAAGTGCGCGAACACCATGCCGCCAATCCAGACAATGATGGCGAGGACGTGAGCGAGTTTCAGCGTGGCATAAATCATGGGCAATCTTTCGGTTTACAAAGTAGCCGGCCATCGTAACAAACGATGACGACACGCCGTCATGACGAGCGCAGCGAGGCCATCCATCGCTCCGTCATGGCGAGCGCAGCGCGGCCATCCATGACTGCGAATTCAGGCTCCTGGACTGCCAGGATTCGCTCGCAGTGACGGACATGTTGAGGCTAGCTGCTGGCGTTACCGGTTGGCATTTTCCGCGCGCCCATAGAACGACTTCTTAGCCAACTCAACCACCACCACGTAGGCAGCGGTCAGCCCAATCATCGCCAGCACCAGCGGCGCTGGCAACGGCACAAAACCAAAGATCGAACTGAAGGGCAGATACGGCAGCACCAAGGCCAGCATGATGACGCAGGCGCTGCTGCCCAGCAGCAGGTTGCCGGGTCGGCTGCGGTAGAACGGTCGGCGCGTGCGCACCACTAGCGCGATCACCAGTTCGGTCAACAGCGACTCTAAGAACCAGCCCGTGCGGAATTCTTCAGGCGAGGCACGGAACAGCCACAGCAGCACGGCAAAAGTCAGCATGTCAAACAGTGAACTGATCAGCCCAAAGCGCACCATGTAGTCGCGAATAAAACCCGTGTCCCAGCGGCGCGGCTTGGCCACCCATTCTGGGTCAACCCGGTCATTGGCGATCGCGGTGGCGGGAATGTCTGCCAGGAAATTATTCAACAAGATTTGCGACGCCAACAGCGGCAGAAACGGCAAAAAAATGGACGCGATGGCCATGCTGAACATGTTGCCGAAGTTGGCGCTGATGGTGGTGAGGATGTACTTGAGCGTGTTGGCAAAGGTGTTGCGCCCTTCGTCGATGCCGAGCCGCAAGATGCCCAAATCTTTGCGCAGCAATAAAAAGTCCGCCGCGTCCTTGGCCACATCGACCGCTGTGTCCACGGAGATGCCAACGTCAGCGGCGTGCAGCGCCAGCGCGTCATTGATGCCGTCGCCCATGTAGCCCACCACATGGCCGCTTTTTTGAAGCGCCAAAATAATGCGCTCTTTTTGGTTCGGGTCGACCTCCGCGAACAAGGTGGTGCTCACGGCCGCATGCATCAGCGCCTCGTCGCCCATGTCGTTCAACTCGCGGCCAGTCATCACGCTGATGACCGGCAAGTTGACAGCCTCGGCCACATGCCGCGCCACTTTGCGGTTGTCACCGGTGATGATTTTGAGCGCCACCCCGCGCTGCGCCAAATCCAAAATGGTTTGTCGCACGTCGGCCTTGGGTGGGTCCATGAAGAGCAAGAAACCGGCGAAGCACAAGCCGCATTCGTCTGCGCGCGTGTAGGAGCCGCTGCGCGCGTCCACGTGACGCCAAGCCACACCGAGCACGCGGTAACCCTGTGCACTCCATGCGTCATAACGCGCTTCTATGTCGGCGCGCAGGGCGTCATTGAGGGGCGTCGCCGCATCACCCTCAACGCTGGTGCAGAGGCCAAGAATTTTGTCGAGCGCGCCTTTGGTGATCAGTGTGCGGTGACACGGACCAGCAGTGTCTTGGACCTCTTGGGCGACAACCACCGACAAACACTTGCGGACAAAGTCATACGGAATTTCGTCCACTTTTTTCTCTGTGTCAAGCTTGAGTCCAGCCTGCTTCACAGCCGCCAGCACGGCATCATCCAGCGGGTTCGTCAAGCCGGACTGGAAATGCGCATTCAGGCCCGCGAGCTGCAGCACCGCAGCGCTGGGCTGGCCGGCAACATCCACCGCAGCGTCCAGCGCCACCACGCCAGCCGTCAAGGTGCCGGTCTTGTCGGTACACAGAACATCCATACTGCCGAGGTTCTCAATCGAATTGAGACGGCGCACGATCACGCCCAGCTTGGCCATGCGCTTGGCACCGTGCGACAGCGTGATGCTGACAATCGCCGGCAACAACTCAGGCGTCAAGCCAACCGCCAAGGCCAAGGCAAACAGCAACGAGGCCACTGGCGGTTTGTCCATGAAAATATTGATGGTCACCACGCCGACGACCATCGCCAGCATGATGCGGGTCAGCAAGTAGCCGAAGCGGTGGATGCCACGCTCGAACTCTGTCAGCTGTGGCCGCAAGGCCAGCTTGTCTGCAATCTGCCCAAAAATACTGCCCTTCCCGGTCTGCACGACCAAGACCTGCGCCGTACCGCTGTTGACGCTGGTGCCCATGAAAACGCAGTTGCTGCGCTCGGCCAAGCCGGCGTTGTCGTTCACAAAACCCGGCTTTTTCTCAACCGGAAAGGTCTCGCCCGTCAGCACTGCTTGGTTGACGAAAAAGTCTTTGGCTTCGAGCAACACAGCATCAGCGGGAACCAAGCTGCCAGCTGACAGCAGCACGATGTCCCCCATCACCAACTGATGCGACGGGACGGTCTTCAGCAGTCCACCGCGCAGCACCTTTGAGTGCACCGTGACCTGTGAGCGCAGCTTTTCAATGGCGTTGCCAGCGATGTACTCTTGCGTGAAGCCGAGCAAGGTGCTGCCCAAGACGATCGCCAGCACCACACCCGCATCAACCCACTCAGAGGCCACCAAGGAGATGCAAGAAGCCACAATCAAAATCAGCACCAGCGGACTTTTGAACTGGCTCAGCAACAGCCCGAGCACAGTGGCTTTTTTCATCGCCTTGAGCGCATTCGGCCCATCCCGTTTTAAGCGCAGATGCGCTTCGCGCTGAGTCAGACCGCCAGCATCTGTTTTCAGTTGTGCCAGCAGCTGATCGGTGGGCAAACCCCAATAAGCTTGCATGTCATTGGGTTCGCCAGACATGGAGGCATCCTTTCAATCGTGCCACTGCTCTGAAGGATTCAGAACCTCACGCAACACGCCGTCGACGATGTTTCCCGAAGAACGGACACCGGCGTTTGATGTGCGTCAAAGCCAACACAGATGGCTGACTGGAACAACCGTATGGGCTCGGATGCTCAGCAAACTCAAATGCAATATTTCCAGTTATTCAAGAAGGGTTATCCCTATAGTGTTTAACTACTGAGTACTACTTTTAAGTTGACTCACCGATAGGACTCCCAAAACATGATCACGCTTGATATCAATAACCGACAAGTCAATGTCGATGTCCCCCCCGACATGCCACTGCTCTGGGCGCTGCGCGACGAGCTCGGCATGATGGGCACCAAATTTGGCTGCGGTGCCGGGCTCTGCGGCGCCTGCACCGTGCACATGGGCGGCGAAGCAGTGCGCTCCTGCGTTCTGCCGGTATCTGCCGCGGTTGGCCAATCCATCACCACCATTGAACACTTGGAGTCGGACACGCTGGGCGCCGCCGTGCAGACCGCGTGGATGGCGGCCAACGTGCCGCAATGCGGCTATTGCCAAGGCGGGCAAGTGATGTCGGCGGTGGCCCTGCTCAAAAGCAACCCAAAACCCACGGACAGTGATATTGACGAGGCGATGAGTGGCAATATTTGCCGCTGCGGTACCTACACCCGCATCCGCACGGCCATCAAGCAGGTCTCGGCCCAGTTGGGAGCCAAGTCATGAGCAAGGTTCTCAACCTCGACAACACAGCACGCCGCACCTGGCTCAAAAGCATGGGTGCTGGTGGTTTGATCTTGGCCGTGGGCAACGCCGGCAACGTCTTCGCGCAAACGGCCGCAGCAGCCAAGGAAGTCAAGTACGGTGGCGCCGGCATGCCCGGCGGCTTGGTGGACGATCCGCTGGTGTTTGTCTCGATTGACGCGGCCGGCGTGGTCTCCGTGGTCTGCCATCGGTCTGAGATGGGCCAAGGCGTGCGCACCAGTTTCACCATGGTGGTGGCAGATGAACTCGAAGCCGACCTGACCCGCGTCAAGGTGGTGCAAGCCTTGGGCGACGAGGCCCGCTACGGCAGCCAGAACACCGACGGCTCGCGCAGTCTGCGCCACTCGATGGAGCCGCTGCGCCGCGTCGGTGCCGCTGCACGCGCCATGTTAGAGGCCGCTGCAGCCGCGCGCTGGAAAGTGCCTGCGAGCGAAGTGCAGGCACGCAACCATGAACTGGTGCACCTGCCAAGTGGTCGCAAGATCGGCTTTGGCGAGGTCGCTGTGGCAGCCGCCGCACTGCCCGTACCTGCCCGTGCCAACCTGAAGTTGAAAACACCGGCGCAGTTTCGCTACATCGGCAAAGGCAACACCCCTTCGATCGACGGCGCCGACATTGTGCGCGGCCGTGCCGTTTACGGCACCGACATTCGTCTTGAAGGCATGGTCTACGCCGTGGTGGCCCGCCCGCCCGTACTGGGCGGCAAGCTCAAGCGCTTTGATGCTGCCAAGGCCTTGAAAGTGCCGGGCGTGCTCCGCGTGATCGAACTCAAAAGCACGTCGCTGCCGGCCAACCACCACCCACTGGGCGGTGTCGCGGTGGTTGCCAACAACACTTGGTCCGCCATCAAGGGACGCGAGGCTTTGGTGCTTGAATGGGAAGACGGCCCGCACGCCAGTTATGACTCAGTGGCCTACAAAGCCACGCTAGAAGCCGCCGCCCGCATGCCTGCCAAGGCGATGCGCAATGACGGCGACGTGTCCGCCGCATTGGCCAAAGCCACACGCCGCGTGCAGGCCGAGTACTACCTGCCCCACGTGGCCCATGCCACGATGGAGCCGCCGGTGGCGACCGTCCGCATTGTTGACAAGCACTGCGAGATCTGGGCGCCCACACAAGCACCGCAGGGCGCACGAGATTTTGTGGCGAAGACCCTAGGACTCAAACCAGAGCAAGTCACTTTGAACGTGACGTTGCTGGGTGGCGGCTTCGGGCGCAAGTCGAAATTCGACTTCATCGCTGAAGCGGCCCTAGTCTCCCAAGCCATGGGCGGCACACCGGTCAAGCTGCAATGGACGCGTGAGGACGACATCCACCACGACTACTTCCACACGGTGGCCGTAGAACACATGGAAAGCGCGCTCGACGCCAAGGGCAAACCCACCGCCTGGCTGCACCGCTCAGCCGCTCCGTCGATCAGCTCGACCTTTGTGCTGGGTTCCAACACGCTGCAGCCGTTCGAGATGGGCATGACGGCGATCAACGTGCCGTTTCAAATTCCCAATGTCCGCATCGAAACACCAGTCGCAGAGGCCCACACACGCATCGGCTGGTTTCGCTCGGTCTACAACATCCCGCACGCCTTTGCCGTGCAAAGCTTCGTCAGCGAATTGGCAGCTGAGGCCAAGCGCGACCCGAAAGATTACCTGCTTGAGTTGATCGGGCCAGCCCGCAAAATTGACCCACGCACCCTGTCGGATCAAACCAACTATGGCGAGTCACCCGAGCTCTACCCGATCGACACCGGCCGCATGGCGCGGGTGGTTCGGATGGCTGCTGCAGGCGCCAAATGGGGCCGCAAGTTGCCAAAAGGACGCGGACTGGGCATTGCCGTCGCTTACTCTTTCATGAGCTACGTTGCCACGGTGGTGGAGGTCGAAGTGGACGCCAAGGGAGCCCTGCGTGTCATCGCTGTCGACTCGGCGGTGGACTGTGGCCCGCAGGTCAATCCCGAGCGCATCCGGTCGCAACTCGAAGGCGCCGTCATCATGGGGCTGGGCTTGACCAAGCATGCGGAAATCACGTTCAAGGACGGCAAAGTCGTGCAAGGCAACTTCAATGACCACGCGATGCTGCGCCACAACGAAGCACCCCGGGAAATTCGTGTTCACTTTGCGCCTGCAGACTACAGCGTCGCCCCCGGCGGTGTCGGTGAACCCGGTTTGCCGCCGATCGCCCCGGCACTGTGCAATGCGATCTTTGCAGCCACCGGCAAGCGCATCCGCCGACTGCCGATTGGTGAGCAACTCACCGTCGCTTAAGCAGGTTTAAGCGCCCGCAATCAAGGCTCACGCAAGCCTTGCAAGCGCAGATGCACTTCGTCTTCCAAGTCGATGGGCATCTGTTGCTTGGCCTGCAAATAATGGGTGGTGAACACATCCAAATACGCCTCGAGCGTTTGCGCTGCGTGGGGCTCACCAGCCAGTTCCATGCACAGCGCGGCCACCTCGGAGGTGCAGAAATGGTCCTCACGTTTGGAGCGGCGCAGGCGGTAGCGTGAGAGTTGTTCAGGCTGCAAACTGAGCACCGGCAAGTGATCTAGATAAGGACTCTTGCGAAACATCTTGCGCGCTTCGGGCCACGTCGCGTCTAGCAACACAAACAGCGGCCGCTTGCCGGCTTGCATCGACACGTCAGTCACCACACGCTCCGCCGCAACAAACTCCCCAGGAAAAACCAAGTACGGCTGCCATTGCGGGTCAGCCAGCATGGCCAGCAGCGCAGGGTCAACGTCGGTGCGCGCCCAGCCAAAGGCGGCTGTATCGGCCACCACGTCGGCAATCAGCCAGCCCGTGTTGCTGGGTTTCAGCGGCTCGATGTCGCACATGATCAAGCACACGCCGGCCTGCGTCGGCACGGCCGGGCGCAAAGCGCACAGGCAATGAGACATCACGAGGCGGCAACCTTCGCAATGCGCCAAACGAGAACCGCCGCGCGCGAGAAAGGGCTTGGAGCTGCGCGCGATGCGGGCGGTGCGCAGGCGGGCTACGGCGTGCGTGGCTTTGATCTCAGCCAACCGCAGCCAGTGCGCGCACCGGCTTGTCCAGCCGTGCGGCTGACAAATACTGCTGGCGGTAATTCTCAAACGGCATGGTGTCAGCCGCTTCTATTTTCTTTTGATCTGCGACAGACTGAGCGCTCATTTGCAGCAAGCGGGCTTGTTGCTCAGCCGACCACGGCATGCCCAGCAGCAAGGCCTGCGTCTTGACGGATTGGGCGCGCACAAACTGCACGAAGGAATTGTCAAAGCCCTGCATGGCTTTCAACACGCGGGCTGACGGCAAGGTTTCAGGTTGCTGCAACGCAGCGCTGGCAGCAGCCAGCGAACGGCTGTAGCGGTCGGTGTCGTGTGTGGCGTCCAGCGTCGCAGCCAGGGGTGCGCAAGCGGCCAACAACTCAGCACCCCAAGTCGTCAAGCTGACCTCTTGGCCGTTGCGTTCAAGTTGCAAACCAGGCTCACGCCCACGCGCCGCAGTACGGTGCTGGTTGCGCGCCAGTTCAGCAATTTCGACGGGTGAATCTGGCGGACTTTCGGTCTGCAAGCAGTGCAGCAAAAACACGTCCAGAAAGTCCATGGTCTCGGCCTTGATGCCGACTGGCACGAAGGGGTCGAGATCCATCAAGCGCACTTCAATGTATTCAACGCCGCGCTCACGCAGCGCATGCAAAGGCCGCTCGCCCGGGAAGATCACGCGCTTCGGGCGGATCGTGCCGTAGAACTCATTTTCAATTTGCAGCAAGGTGTCGCCCAGCTGGTTGTAGTCACCGCCCGGGTTGCGAATGCCCACGCCTTCATACGCCGGGTAAGGCCGGGTCAGCGCATCCGCCAAAGACGCGGCATAACCTTCCAAACTGTTGTAACTGACTGCCAGCGAAGCCTGTGCATCGCTCTGATAGCCCAGCCGGCCCATGCGCAGCGACGTGCCATGCGGCATGTACATGGTGCTGTCAGAAAGCTTTTGCAGCTCATGCTGGCGTCCAGCCACAAAACTGGAGCACACCGCTGGCGAAGCACCAAACAGGTACAGGAGCAAAAAAGCATGGCGCCGGAAATTACGGATCAAACCAAAATACGCTTCGCTCGACACGCCAGGCAATGACCAGTTGTAGTGAATGCCTGAAATCGTCTGCATGCGACGGCCGTAGCGGTGGCTCAAGCCCATTCGGTAAATACTTTTGGCACGGCCTACATTGGACGAGCCAAAGCGCGCGATGGGAATGGTTTCGTCGGTCGGCAGGCCGCAAGGCATGCTCGACACCCAGAGCATCTCGTCGCCCGCTTTTTGCAGCTCACGGTAGGTGAACTGATGCATTTCGGTCAACTCGGCCAGCGCGCCGGTGGCGTCAAGATGTACCCCAGTGACCAGCTCAAGCTGCGACTCACTGAAGTCAGTGGTGATGTGTGGATGCGTCAGGGCCGAGCCGAGCGCCGCAGGGTGCGGCGTCAGCGCCAACGCACCACTGGCTTGCGAGCGCAGGCTTTCTTTCTCAATACCGCGGCCCATGCCTTTGAGTCGGTCGGGTGTCAGGTCTTTCAGCAAAGTATCCGAAAGCTGTCCGGCCGTAGCCTGCAACTGGGTCATATTTTAGGTTCCTCAGATTCTTATTTTTGGATTGAGTGCACGCTATCACAGGCTGGCCAATCTTGCTGGCCAGCAAAAAACGCATGTTCATCCGTGGGCTGACTTCAGGCCAGTACGCGCTTCAGCCAGTTTTCCATATCGGCAATTTCTTCCTGGCAGACCGAGTGCTCCATCTGGTACTCATGCCAATCGACCGCGTAACCTAACGACTCCAAATGGTCTCGCGAGGCGGTCGCGCGCGGCAAGATCACCACCGGGTCACGGTTGCCGTGCGCCATGAAGATTGGCACGTCTTGGTTGGCGGCGCTGCGCTCGGCAGGCGTCTTGTCGGCCAGTGGCAGGTAGCCCGACATGGCGATGATGCCGGCCAAACGGTCACGGTGGCGCAGACCGGTCATGAGCGCCATGGCGCAGCCCTGCGAAAAACCGGCCAGCACGATCCGATGAGAGGCCATGCCCCGCGACTTCTCGCGTTCAATCAGTGCGTCAATCGCCAGCTGCGAATGTCGCATGCCCGCCTCGTCTTGGCGCTGCGTCAGGTCGGCGCCCAGAATGTCGTACCAAGCCGGCATTTGATAACCGCCGTTGATGGTCACAGGCATCACCGGTGCGTTGGGAAATATAAAGCGGATCGGCCCCACAGATGTCAGGTCAAACTGCTCGGCAATCGGCAAAAAATCGCGCCCGTTAGCACCCAATCCGTGCAGGATTAACACAGTGGCGACCGGGTTTTCACCGGTTTGAGCTTCAATGACTTCGAGTGACATACGCAAACCTAAACAAGTCTTATCCGGTGCAGAAATTGGAATCAAGCAGAAAAAATAGCCGAGCTGCGCATTTTAAAGGGCATCTGGATCGACGCTTTCACACGTGCAGATACCCTTATTGGCTTAGCTTGGATGAGCCAGCGAACTTGCTGCGATGGCTTCAGCCACCTGCTACGGGAAAGTCTGTATACCAGCCGCAACCCAACAGTGAAAGAATAAAAAAACTCTCATGCCAGCCCGCAACGCTAGCGCCATCGTTTTTTCAGGAGAAAGTTATGCAGACCATCCAACGCACGCTCTTCTTGTTTCTCGCTGGTCTCACGCTGTCGTTCAGCGTCAACGCACAAAACATCTCGATTGCAACCGGCGGCACCGGCGGGGTCTACTACCCCTTGGGCGGCGGCATGGCGGCAGTGCTGTCGAAATACGTCCCGGGTATGCAGGCCACGGCCGAGGTCACAGGCGGTTCAGTCGACAATCTCAAACTCATTGGTAGCGGCAAGCCCTACATCGGCTTCACGATGACCGACGCCGGCCTAGATGCGTTGCGTGGTGAAGACAAATTCAAAGGCAAAAAAGTCCCGCTCAAAACCCTGATGGTGCTCTACCCCAATCGTATGCATGTTGTCAGCGTGGAGGGCCGGGGTGTCGCCAAGATGGCCGACCTCAAGGGCAAACGCGTCTCCACCGGCTCTCCCGGCAGCGCAACCGAAGTGATGGCCTTTCGCGTGATTGAAGCCGCCGGTCTGGACAAAGACAAAGACCTGAAGCGCGAGCGCCTGAGTGTGGCCGAGTCCGTCAACGCCATCAAGGACGGCAAGATTGACGCTTTCTTTTGGGTTGGAGGGCTCCCGACTGCAGGCGTGACCGACTTGGCCAATACCCCTGGCAACAAACTCAAAATGATTGATCACGCCGAAGTGGTGGCGGCCATGAACAAAAAATACGGCAACCTTTACGTCGAAGATGTCATCCCCAAAAATATCTACAAGGGAATGGACACCGACAACAAACAGGCCACCGTGATGAACATTCTCGTGGCCAACGAAACCATGGACGACAAAACCGCCTACAACATCGTCAAGACCATTTTCGACAAGCGAGACGACTTGATAGCGGTTCATAAAGAAGCCATCAACTTCAAGCTTGAAAATCAAAAGTCAAGTTCTTCGCCCATACCGTTTCACCCAGGCGCTGCAAAATACTTTGCAGAAAAGGGCATCAAACTCAACTGAATTCCCAACAAAAAGCCCCCAAAATTCACTTCTGGGGGCTTTTTTGATGTGCGCCAAAAACCTGATCAACAAGGTCCACCAGCATGAACCAGCCCCCTACTCAGAGCACACCAGACCTTGTCGTCAGTCAAGAATCGCTCCTCAAGGCCGAAGAGTTCATTGAAGCGGAGGAAGGTGCTGCCAACAAGCTCAAAGGCTGGTTGGGCATTTTTGTGACCGCAGTCGCCTTTCTGATGTCGGTGTTTCATCTCTACACCGCTTACGGCATTGTGCCCACATACACCTTGCGCCCGGTTCACGTTGGCTTTGTGCTGTTTCTGTGCTTCCTGATGTTTCCCATCAGCACCCGTTTTCGCCATCGTGTCATGTGGTGGGACTGGTTGGCCGCAGCGCTGTCGATCGCCGTGGTGGTGTACCTGATGCTAGGCGGTGATGACTTCACTGACCGCAACACCTCCCCTGAACCTTGGGACATTGTCTTTGGTGTTTCACTCATCGTGATGGTGCTCGAGGCCATGCGACGCACCAATGGCTGGATCATGCCGATCATCACCTCGACCTTCATTTTGTATGCGCTGTTTGGCCCCTACCTGCCCGCCCCGTGGACCCACAAGGGCTATGAAATTGGTCGCCTGGTTGGTGTGATGTACATGACGCTGGAAGGCATTTACGGCGTGGCCGTCGATGTGTCGGCGTCTCTGATCATTCTGTTCACCATCTTCGGCGCTTTCCTGCAGTACTCTGGCGCGGGCAAGTTCTACATTGATTTTTCGTTCTCGGCGATGGGCGGCAAGCCAACCGGCGCAGGTCGCACCGTGGTGCTGGCCTCGTTTTTGCTCGGTGGGCCGTCTGGCTCGGGGGTGGCAACCACCGTCACGCTGGGGGCTGTCGCCTACCCGATGCTGGCCAAGGTCGGCTACGACAAGAACACCGCCGGCGGTCTGCTCGCGGCCGGTGGCTTGGGGGCGATTATTTCGCCGCCAGTGCTAGGAGCTGCTGCGTTCCTGATTGCAGAATTTCTGAAGATCTCCTACCTCGACGTGCTGTTGATGGCCGTGATCCCGACCTTGCTTTTTTACCTCGCACTGTTTCTGATGGTGGAGATCGATGCCCGCAAATACAACATGGGCAACACCACCTTCGACAAGATCGACACGGTCTGGAACCTGACCCGGAAATACTGGTATCACTTTCTGTCCCTGATCTCCATCGTGTTCTTCATGCTGTGGGGCTTCTCACCGGTGCTGTCAGTCTTCTGGGCCACGGTGGTGTCTTTTTTCACCAGCTTTCTGCGGCGTGACACCGCCTTGATCTCTTATGACCTGTTCACCGGCAAGGGCTCATTCACCAAGCACCTGTTTCAGTCGCCCTTTGTGAAAGCCATGGAAGCCGGCTCTGTTGGCGTGCTCAACGTGGCAGCCACCTGCGCCGGTGCGGGCATCATCGTCGGCGTGGTCACGCTCACCGGCTTGGGCCTGAAGTTCAGCAGCATCGTGATCGACTACGCCGGCGGCAACCTGTTGCTCACCGCGATCTTCACTTCTTTGGTGGTGTGGATTGTGGGACTGGCTGTGCCGGTCACGGCCTCCTACATCATCTGCGCGGTGATTGCCGCACCTGCGCTGATCAAGCTCGGGGTGCCCGACTTTGCCGCCCACATGTTCATCTTTTATTACGCCGTGCTGTCTGAGGTGTCGCCGCCCACTGCCTTGTCGCCTTTTGCGGCGGCGGCCATCACTGGTGGCGATCCGTATAAGACCACGTTGCAATGCTGGAAGTACACCGTGCCAGCATTCCTCGTGCCCTTTATGTTTGTGCTCGACCCCAGCGGCCAAGGCTTGCTGCTGATGGGTTCCACCAAGGCACTGGCCGCAGCCAACTGGTGGTCGATTGCCGAGGTGACGCTCACCGCCGCGATCGGCGTGGCTGCACTCGCCGGTGGGTTTCAGGGCTGGGCGCTCAAACGCATGACCGTGTTGGAGCGCTGGATGTTGATCGTGGCTGGTTTTGCGCTGATGTACCCCAGCGGTATGGCCGACCTCATCGGCTTTGGGCTGGTGACCGCAGCGCTGGCCATGCAGTTCTTCCGCACCGATGAAAAGCCCATCCGCTGAGGTGACTATCGGCTGTTGAGATCTGCCGACAACACCCGTTCAGGGATCTCCCACACCAGCAACTTGGGCGGTGTCTGCTTGAAGGCGGCGCTGCGCAAATAGGCGCGCGCAGCGCCGTCAAAATCACCTCCATCCAGCGCGAAATTAGCGACCTGCGCACGCAGTCCCCGCTCCAAAAATGAGACAAAGTTGCTGTTACGTGAAAACGAAGTCCCTACCAGCGCAATGCTTGGCAGTTCCGCATCGCCAAACAAGTCGGCATCACCCGCGTTAGCAGTGCTGCCAACCGCCGGTTCGCGCATCATCTCAAAGCGGCTTTGCTGTGCAAGCTCGGGCCGGGGTTGCATCCAGTCGGGCAATCCATCCAAGCCAGCGAGTCGCACCAAGTCGCCAGGCCGAAGGGCTGTGACACGATCTTTCAAAAATACACGGCTTGCTGAAGGCTGAAAAGGCGGCAAGGCCCTCAACGACTTGATGTGCTGAGCAACCAATGCAGCCGCAGCCTCAGCACCAGCTTCTGTCCAGTGACTGTCGGTGCGCAAAAAAGCCGACTCACCCTGCCGCTCAAGTGTGGCCAGCGCTGCGCTGAGGTCCAACACATCAACACCAGCCTGTGCCAGTGGTTCAGTCCATTGCTTGACGCGGTCGGTGAAAGCGGCTGGGCGCAGCAGATGGCCGAGATGCGCCGCTGCAATCCGGCTCTTGTCGGGCACCACCACCACCAGCAGTTGGATGCCGTCAGCCGCCAGCCGCTGTCGCAACGCGATCACTTGCTGCGCGCGGTTCGCCGCCGACTGAGCGCCTTTGGCATGCGGCGTCAATTCGTCAGTCAAAAACAGCCAATCGCGCTCGCCTTCCCGCACCCTCGGGCCCAAGTCGCTACTGACTTGCCAACTCAGTCCGCGCTCAATCTGCGCCGCAGTGACGGGCAACTCGGCTTTGGCCAAGGCATGTGCCAGTTGCTGCATCGGCTCACCCACCATGAAGCTTGGCCAGTCGACCGTTCTTGGCGTGAGCTGATCGTGAATCCATGCATAGCCATTGCTCAGAAGTCCCAACGCCAGCAGCAGCACAAAGCAGCCTCCCGCCCAAGCGTCAGCGATCGGCACCGTGGCATTTACCGGTAGGTTTTTATCTAGCTGCTTCGGCAGCGCGGTGATCTGGGGAAGCGTTGTGGTGTTCATCATCCGACCGATCTGGCAGTCAAAATTGAAAGTAAAGAAACGGCACTGCGCCGCGGCTAGCGATCAGCGCGTAAGAAAACAAAAATGCCGGCACAGGCCACAAGTTGGCCAAGGCCTGCGCCTGACCCCATCGCTGTTGAGCGAGCCAAGGTTGCAGCGCCGGCAACATCACGCCAATCAGCCCCGAGGCAAAGGCCAGGCCATGCACGGGGCGCAGCAGTACCGCCATCGCGTCACCCAAACCGACACGGTTGAAGCCCGCCTGACCGGCGTACATGGTCAATGCCGAGTCAAAGGTGTGCGCCCTGAACATCGTCCAAGCCAGCATCACAAACAGCAAGGTCAGAATGCGCGACATCCACTGCGATGGTTGGGGCCAACCGGCTTGGCCCCAAGCCCGCGCGACACACAAAGCCAAGCCATGCGCGGTTCCCCACAAGAGAAAGTTCCAGCTGTCACCGCCGTGCCACAAACCGGCAATCGCCATCGTCAACAGCAGGTTCACATAACTGCGCATCCAACCCACCTGATTGCCGCCCAGTGGGATGTAAAGGTAGTCACGAATCCAGCTCGATAAGGACAAATGCCAGCGCCGCCAAAAATCTTGAATGCTGACGGCGAGATACGGTTGCCTGAAGTTTTCGGGAAAACGAAAACCCAGCATCAAGCCCAAGCCAATCGCCATGCCGCTGTAGCCAGCGAAGTCAAAGAACAATTGCAGGCTGTAGGCCAGGCAACCGGTCCAAGCATCCGCCAGCGAGGGTTGCGGCAAGCTGAAGGCCAGTTCAACAACCGGCGCCAGCGTGTCGGCAATCAACACCTTCATGCTCATGCCGATCATGAAACGTCTGGCGCCATGTGCGAATTGCGGCCAATCGAAACGCCGCGACAGCAGTTCGCGTTTGACCCATTCGTAGCGAATGATGGGGCCGGCGATCAGGTGCACAAACATCGACTGATACGCGCCAAAGCTCGTGAAGCTGCGGTCCGCTGCCACGCTGCGCCGATAGACATCGACCAGATAAGAGATCGACTGCAAAACAATGAAAGACAGCCCGATCGGCAACACCACACGCTGCCAATCTGCGGCCATAGAGCCGGGGCCTAACAAGGCGTTGCTGAAGGTGTCCACCACGATGTTGGCGTATTTAAACCAGCACAAAAGCGCCAGATTGATACTGATAAAAAGGCTCAACGCCAAGCCCCTCCCACGCCCTTCGCTGAACTGATCAATCATCAATCCGCCCAACCAACCCAGTCCCGCCAAGCCAACGAACAGCAGTAAAAAGGTGGGGCTCCACCAGCCATAAAAGACCCAGCTGCAGAGCAACAGAACGGCGTTTCGGTGGCTCTTTCCGACCCACGCATACAGCAGCAGAAAGAGCGGCAGGAACAGCGTCAAAAACTCAAGTGATGCAAAAACCATGGTGATGCTTCAGTGCAACTGTCGAGATCAACGTGCCACGGCATCAGAAGCGATCAGCAGCTTTGAGGCAAGCCCTTCCGGCATCACGAGAACGCTGTAACGCTGACCCGCCTGCAAGGCACCCAGCGCCAGTGTCGTAGGCCTCACTTGACCTTTGCAAATCAGTTGCACTGAAATGCTGACCGGATTCAGCGCACGTCGCTGCAACGTGCCGTTGGCGACGTTCTCAAACAGGTGGGTGCTGCGGCCGACCACGCTCAATCCGGCGCCAACGCAGCGGGCGTCGAGGTTGTACAGTGCCAAAGACACCTTGAGCGCATTGAAGTCATCGGGGCTTTCACGCAGCACTGTTTGTTTGATCACAGCCTCGCCGGGCATCGCCACGACTGTCGCGAACTCACCCGGTTTAACTTTCAAGGCAATGTCACTTTGCAGTTTCTCGTTTTTGAAAAATCCTTTCACGTTGGCGTTGCCCCGCACTGCATAAAAAGGACTGGCCGGGTTACCCGGTTGCAAAGTCGTACCTGAAGCTGAGCCGCCCCCGGCCTTGACCTGCATCGCACCATTGCTGGCGTTGACAAATCGAACGAAGGCTGCATCTTGGCTTGGGCCGGTGTCATACAGCGGAATTTCATCCGCTTGGGCCGGCACAGCCAGACACATGAGAGCCGCTAGTACAGGTAAAAGGTAGCTGACCTTCATGATTTTTTTAACTTTTTGATGTCCGGCAATTCACCAATGGCCTTGGTGATCGCTTCGCTCCAAGCCTTGTAGCCTGTCATCGTGAAATGCTGACCATCCAAGGTTGCCCACTGGCCCGGTTTTGAAAATTTCAGCGAGTCCACGTATGTGCATGGCCCGACATTGGTAGCCAGAAAATTCGACATCTGCGTCACCCGCGGGTCGTTCTTTTTGTACTTACCGCCCACATTTCCCCAAGGCGGTCCGACCCAGACACATGCCGTTTTGGTGGCGGCGATTTCTTGCGTCAGGCTGGTCACGCCTTGCCAAGCCCAAGCGCGTGGAAAAGCCTCGCTGTCATAGGACGCCATGGTGTCGCCAATGATGACCACCACCAGGTCAGGCTTGTGGGCAGCGATCAATTGTTTGATCGGCGTCGTGGTGGCGTCACGCCCCTTGAAAATGGCTGCGCCCATGCCGCGCTCAGCGCCGCAGGGAACCGTGAGGGTTTTGAGCCAATCACCGGCGCTAGCACCACAAGCGCCAATCTCATGGACTTTGGCACCTTGGGCGGTCAAGTCCTCGTACAGCGGATTGATCAGTGAGGTGGTCTGGGACAAATGGCTTTCGCCAATGACCAACAGTGCCAGGCCGGCAAGCGTTAAAGCAGGCATAGAGTTGCGTTTCCGGTGAGGTGTGACTGTGAAAAAATGGCTTGGGTCACTGGCCGTAGGGCGTGGTGTATGGCGTGATCGGCAACGCCAAAGGCTGTGTGACTGGCGAAAGGCTGTAACGCAGGCTTAACCCAGCCCGGTATTGGTGATAACTGCCACTGCTGGTGTTGTCACTTTGCAAGACGGCATCGAGCAGCCAATTCGGTGCGAGCTGAATTTGCGCACTGGCAGCCAGTTTGTAGGCCACACCGGAACTGCTGAGGGGGCTGCTACCGACAACCGACGCGTCTTGGTTGTACTTCTGGTAGCCCACAGCACTCTGCAATACATAGCTGATGCGCCCTGAGCGTTGTGCCCAATTCAGCGGAACGGTCAGTGCGTTGTATTGCTGCGGACTGAAGTAGCCGCCTTGCCCAAAGCTGAAATCATTCTGATTCTTCTGGTAAGCCAAATGATTGAAATTCAGTCCTGAGCCGATTTGAAAGTCCGGCCGCCGCGATATATCGACATAGCTGCCCAAGCCAAATTCGGTGCGCCCATTGGATTCGACCTCATGCCCGTTCAGTCGCTGCACGCCGAGCACGGCGACCGCACCAAAGCCACCCATGTCCTTGACCAATTGCACGCGCGCGCCGGTGGCCATGACCCCTCCCCAAGCCTTGCCGGTGGTGCTGTCAACCTTGCCTGCAAATGACAGCAAGCTGTCAGTGACCGGGCGACTCGACACATCCATTTGATAAGACAAAGAGCCAGAGTCGTCCAAATTACCGTCGAGCTTGACGCCGCCGGTGATGCTTTTGAACTGAAAGCCGACGGGCGTGAATCCAGCGTCAACCGCCAGCCCACCCGATTTGTAGCCAATCGCGCTGCCAACGCCATTCACCTTGCTGCCAGCCCCGGCATCCAGCGAGACCGGCGTCACCTGCAGCTTGAGCTTGCCATCGCCCACTGGCAAGCGCAGTTCCAAGGGAAGCTCAGTGGTCTTGAGTTGACTGCTGCCGGGACTGCCACTGCGTTGTCGGATTTGCATACCCAGCTGTACTTCCGGGCTGCGCGCCTGCCGAACGTCGTTGAGCTCAGCATTCAGATTGGGTTTGAGCGGCACGTTCACGGCTTCGTCGGCCAGCGCCAATATCGCCACCGGTGCGCGCTGCGCAGGCACCTTGGGCATGGCTTGTTGCCAGTAGTCGCCCGGGTTGGTCGGCGCGGTCTGGAGCTGGCTTGGTCGCAACCAAACAGGGCCACCGACGTCGCTCAACGTGCCTGAACTTTCGGCCGCCGCCAAGGTGACCGTGGCGGCACTGTCGGTGCCATTAGCCGCTGCATTTTCCAATGCGATCGCCCGTTCGAAAAAGACCTCGGCCTGTTTCGTTTTGCCTTGCGCTTGGTACAAGCGAGCCGCAGTGGCCATGACCTCAGCATCTTGCGGGGCCAGTGTGGTGGCCGTTTTCAATGCGCTGTCGGCCATCTCGGCATCTTTCAGCTGAACCGCGATGTAGGCCGCACCCAACTGAGCCTGAACCTGACCGGGGTACTGCATGGCCAACTGTCTGGCCAGCGCCAGTGCGCCCCGCTTGTCATCAGAAGCCGCCAGCCAGCGCGCCAGCGCCGCTTTGGCGGAGAAGTCACTGGGCCGCTGCATCAACAAGGACTGCAGTTTTTCGCTGGACGCAGCCAACTCTCCGCGCTCCCGCAGCAGATCGACCTGACGCAAGTTAAGGGTGAACGTCAGGTCATTGAGGCTCTTGCCCTCCTCCTGACTCAAGTTGCTGATCGTCAGTTTTCTCAGCACGCCAGCACATTCAACGTCTTGCCCTGTGCGCAGCAACAGTGCGGCATATTGCAATGAATCGGCCGGAGCGACTTGCTCATTGCGCGCCATTTGCTGGCGCAACATGGCGAGTCCGCGATTCGGCGCGCCCGCATCGACATAGGCGCTGGCGAGCACACCCACCAAGTCACGATTGCCGTCCGTCCAAGGCTCGGCCTGCGCCAGTATGGTCAGCGCCTGTGGCTTGCGGTTCTGTCGCGCCAAACTCACGGCTTGGGCGACTTGGTACTGCAGCCAACTGCGTTTTTGCAAGGCTGCGATCTGTTTGTTGCGGTCTTTCAGTTCAATCCGATCCAACGCGGCCAGCGCTGAGCGGAATTGACCGCGTGCAGCGGCAAAGTTAGCACTGGCATACAGCGCGATCGGATTGTCCGGTTGGCTCGCCAACAAACCATCGATCAAACCCCGGGCTTCAATGGCACGGCCTTGTTGCTGATAAAGCTGGGCTAACTCCCAGCGTATCCAGGGGTTGTCCCGGTCAACGCTCATGGCGACTTCGAGCGTTGACATGGCCAGTGGCACATCGCCGCGCCGCAGCGCCGCCTTGGCCTTGCCGCTGACCAACGCTGCGCGCAGTTGGTTCATCTGAGTCAAGCCACCGAGCTGATCCGGGCTCAAGCCCGCGATCAGTTTCAATGCCTCGTCAGGCTTGTCCTGCATCGCCAAAACCTGCGCCAAACCCCTCAAGGCATCGCCATCGGTGTCAGCGTCGCCCGTCTTACGTGCCAGCAGTTGCCGGTAGATTTTTTCAGCCGCTACCAACTCGCCAGACTCGGCTTGCACGGTAGCCAGCAGCAGATCAGCCGAACTTTGTTGCGGATCGAGTTTGATCGCCTGCTGCAGCAGACTGCGGGCGCGCGCCAAGTCACCCTCGCGTTGCGCCGTGCCGCCCTGTTCAACCAGACTGAGATAGCGCACCGAGCCAAGGGCCTTGCTCCAGTTAACGCCATTTTTTTGCTGCGTGGCTCGGCTCAGCAAGGTCTGAGATTCTTCCAACCGGTATTGCTTCAGGCGTACCAAACCCAGCCCACCCAGGGCGTCCATGTCGTTCGGGCTGCCCTTGAGTCTGGCTTGGTATTGGCTTTCGGCCAGTTCCAAATCACCCTGTTCAAGCGCCTTCAAGCCAGCGGCGATCTGCGGGTTGACAACGCCCGGTTCGTTGGCCTTGGCAATCGCCTGCAGTTTCTTAACGCCAACAGCGCGCAGTTCGCGCACCTCACTGTCATCAGGATGTTGCTTCAGGTAAGCATCAAACAAGCCCAGCATCTCGGGTTTTGTCACGCCCAACCAGCCCAAAGAGATTCGCCAACCTTCAGTCGCGTAGCCACTGACGGCGGGATTCGACGCCACGCGCGACAGCCTCTCGATGCCCTCAACGCGGGTCTCGTAGCGAGGCGCCTCGCCACGCGCCAACAAAAAGGCCAGGTTCATTTCAATTTGTGCGTCTTTAGGCGCCGCTTTCAAAAGGCGCTCTAGGCCGCGGCGGGCTTCTTTCCAGCCGGTGGTTGATTCACCGACAGCTCGGTAATACTCGAGGCCCGCCTCCCCCAGCGGCTCCTTGCCCTGAAATGCCGCTTGGTACTGCGCAATGGCCGAATCGATCTCTTTCGACTCAAACAGCAGTCGTGCTTTTTCGAGTGTCTTGGGGCCGTCGCCGGTGCGCAGATGGATGTCCTGCTCCAGCTGTGCTACATAGCGACTGTTTGGATCGAGCGCGCGCAACCGGGCCAGCAAATCTTGCGCGCTTCGCTTCAAGTTGATCTCCACTTGTGCCAAGCCATACAGCGCTCGCGGCTCTTTGGGGTCCAGCTGAGAGAGCTTGCTCCAAGCTTCAGCGGCGCGTTCGTTGTTGCCCTTGGCTTGCCAGAACAAACCTTGTTCAAGCAGCGCTTTGCTGACCGTGTCTTGGGCAAAACCGCCCTGACAGCCTAGGCCGAGTAACAAGCTGAGTGCTAAAGGGTGTTTGCGGGGGAACATTTTGTTTGCCATTTCAATTGCACCTGTCCATTGCGAAGAAAGTGAAAGCGGTTGTCTGTCCAGCCGAGCCCGAACAGGCTCAGCACATGGTCGTAATAAGGCGGGGGGCCTTTGATCAGCATTTCTGGTGTCAGCGATTGCGCCAACATCTGGCGGCTGCGCGTGACTTGTTGCGTCATCGCGTCTGTCGATCCGAGAACTGTCAAGTACGGCTGCAAGGCCGCCGAAAAACCGAACGGCCCAACGCCGCGACCCTTACCGGTCGTCAGGTCGACAAATTCGGGGGGCACGGCTTGCGACTTCAGCGCGGTGTCCATGCCCCGCAAGGCCTGCATCAACGGCGCAGCCAAGGGGTCATTGGTGGCCGTCATGCCGGCCCAAAGGTAAACGCGTATCGCGTCATAGCTGCCGATAGGTCCTGTCACCGGGTCTGCCGCAAACTGGAGCGGTCGGCGAGCGTCAGCGCGATAGCCTGTCCAGTCAGCGGCAAAGCCTTTCTGACTGCTAGCGGTGGTCAACGTCAGCGTGTTGGACGCAATGTCGCTCCAAGGGCCTTGTGGCGCCTCCATTTGAAAGCGACGCAACAAGGGCAGCGGCAGATAACTGGCGTTCAAGCGCCAGCTGCCGTCGGCTTGTACAAAACCAAAGGGACCAGGCAGTACCATCGGCCCCAATTGAGGCAAAGAAACCACTTCATGTCGTGTGATGGCCTGCAACAACCGCCGCCCATCCTGCTGAAAATCTTCACGTTGCCAAATGCGCCCAGCTTCAAGCAAGGCGTAGGCAAACCACATGTCGGCGTCAGCCGCTGCGTTGGCGTCCAAGACGCGCCAACGGCCATCAGCCGCCTGACCCCAAGTCCAAGCCGGCAAGCCATCCGCACCATTGACCATCAGATTCTGCTGTGTCCAGCGCCAGATCCGCTCGAAGGCTTTGGGATCGTTGGCGACCAACGCAAAAAACATCGCGTAAGACTGACCTTCGGAATAGCTGTCCCGCGCCGCATTGCTGGCAGCCAGCACGCGCCCATCCGCAGTGATGAAGTGCTGGCTGAAGTCTTGCCATTGGGGCCAGTCTTGCAGAGTACAGACCTCGGTCGGCGTGGTGGCGCTGACCGAAGCACTGGCCAGCACCCAAGCCAGCCCGCTCAGCAACTTTCGCCATGAATCGACACGCGTCATAACAAGCGCTTTTTAGCCATGCCCTTCAAGGCAAAATAGGCCAAGGCGCTCAACAGCATGGCACTGGCCAAGCTGAAGATTAAAAAGAGCGGGAAATTCTCAGACAACTGCCAACGGACCTGCGTGATCCATGGCAAGCTGCCGATGTAATACACCGAATCTGCAGCCACAGAGTCAATCGACTTACCGCGAATCACCGACACAGCGCCCTTGATTTGATTGACAAACCCATCCGTGTCAGACATCGCCAGCAAAGCCTCATTCAAATCATCCGGCTGAGCACCCCAAATCAACACAGCACTGCGGCCACGGGCCAGCGGCGACTCAAACCCTTGGATCACAGCACGCGACGTAGCCCCCTCAAAAAGCGTCTCACTGAGCGACTGTGGTGCCGCCACCGCCGATGAAAATACCCAATGGAAGGGGTTTAAATCAATACCAAAGAGCTTCCAGCTGCGCTGGGTACTTGGCTGAATCTGCAAAGCGATGCGCCAGGTTTTCAGCAAAGGCTGGTTGTCACCTGAAGCGATCAAGAGCAAATCTTTGCTTGCAAAGTTATCGATCTGCCCAGCCTGCGCAACGCTCACAGCGGTAGCCGGGTAACCGGTTGACTGACCCAGACGCCCCATCAAGCCCAGGTACGTTGTGTACTCTTGCAGGCTTGGCGAATCCGACAAAATCACAGCGGTTTCAGACAAGTCAGCCAGCCGGGTGAATGGGAATCCACTGTCGCTGAAAACCGCCAGATTCGGCATCGCCATGAAATGCTGGTAGCCAGAAATATCGATCCAAGAATCAGGCTCAATCGAGCCGCGCATGTTGTCAACAATGATGTCGCGGCACTCACCCTCTTTGTTGTAGTCGTACTTGAAGTTGAGCTGCATCTGCGACTGATGTGCCACCGTGTACATGGGTACGTTCAAACGGGTTTCCATCGACAAGGTTTTGTCAGGCAACAGCGCATTCAGCTTCGGCACCATGTGCAGCATGGACTGCAGATTGGACGGTCTCTCGACCGATAACAAAGGCACGCTTTTCACCAACTGCTCATTGAAGTTGACAAGCAACGAGGAGTTTTCGGATTTGAGCGCTTGCGGCGTGTAGCGGTATTTAAGATCCACCGGAATGCCTGCATCGTTCCAACGAAACAAGTCAGGCGGCACGCGCATGTTCAAACGAATAGCGCCGGGGTTGTGGCCAGACACATTCAGGGCCGCCGAACTACTCAGTTCCGAAAATCTGACTGGGCGATGGCTGGACAGCCAATTTGGCGCATCGTAAGGTCGACGCACTGCCGAGCTGATGAGTGGCTTGACCAACATGCTGGTGCCCTCTAAGGCAGTCGTGCCGATGGTCAACGCCGTAGCTGCCATGCGCAGTTCTTTGCTGTCCCGACCACTGATCAGCAACAGCTTGCCATCTGGATCGTTAGGGTTGCTGACAATTGAAAGTGTCGGACCCGACAAAGCAGGCAATGCCATACTGGCTAAACCAGCCATACCGGACAAAGGCAGATTGCCAGTGACAAAAACAACAGCGTGACCTTTGGCTGGGAGGGTGTTCAGTGACGCAGGGAAAATCGCTCCGCGATCCCCGGCAATCGCTCCGAACCAGGAAGAAACAGTGCCCGCAGCTTCCAGCATTTCATTGTCGACATGGCCGACAAAAACAACCGGCAGTTGCAACTGACGTGTGTCGCGCGGGTCCATGAAGGGTCGCGGCAAAATTCGCAGGTCGCTGTTCAACCTGACCGGCTCAGACTTGACGTCTAGCGTGCTCAAGTTGCTGATATTGGCCCACAAACTTGAATGCGATGGATCTTCGCATTTGTCCGTGTAGTGGCCGATCAGTTGAAAGTCAATCTTGTTGTACTCAGTGATAAACCTTGGTGGTAAATCAACGATGCGCTCTTCAGTGCTTGTCGACGTTTTTTTGGGCAGCTCGAGACTGGCCGCCACTTCACCATTGACCAACACATTGATATGTGACACGTCACTTAGAAGTGCCGGTGAATACGAAAAAAGAAGCTTTAACCGTGCCTGGGTCACCACCTCGTCAGCGCGCACATTAAAGCTCACACCATCACGGCTGTCGACACCCCGCAAGGCCATCGGAAACCTGGCCCCCAACTGCTTCAAAGTCAACTGATGGCTTGAATCAATCGTCGTGCGAACTGCCGCCATGGGCTTAATCACCGTTTTTCGGGATGCGTCCCCGGCGTGTAACTGCAGCGGCAGCGCCACCAGCAGATAAAGCGTGAAGATGAGTTTCTTGATCATTTTTTTCTCAAAAAATTAAACTGTGGAATTTGAAACACGCTGGGCGTTTTGGCTGTGACAGTCTTCAGCTGACCCATCCACCGACGCGGTATTTTTTTGGTGTACAGACGGGTGACGCGATAAAGCAAGGGGACCAAGTTCAGCACCCCATGGCTGAAAACGCCTTTCAGTGACTTCAATAACTGGTCTTCGGGTCCGCGGCCCCAAGTGGTGGCCCAGTTGTCTGCGCGTGAGAAGGTCATTTGCGTCAGGTGACGTTCTTGCACCAGCGTCAGTTGTTCAAATTCCAATTCAATGGCGCCACCAGAGTCGACCACTTTGGCCGGAAAAATAAACTCGGATTGACCGCGAAAAAGTGCCAACTTGACTTCGGTTCCCAAAGCAATGTCGCGCGCACGTGGCACGGTCAGGCCGACGCCTTTGGTTGAAAACGAATTGGTTTCACAAGCCAATGTTTTGCCGTTGCCAAAAATCAGAGAGGCGGGAATGACCGCACTGATTTTGGGTGTGGCCCATTCGTGACTCTTTTCGAAAGCGACTCCGATACTGGCGCCGACGATGACGACGTTGTAAAGCACCCAAGCCAGGTTGATGAGTGTTGTCGAGGTGCTGACATCACCCCGGATCAACATCGTCACACCGGCCACGATGCCCAATACATTCAGTACCATCAAAATGACATAGGGCCGGGCAATTTTCCAGTCATAAAAGTCATCCCCGACAAAACCACCTTTGGCGGTGACATTGAAAGAGCCCGATTTCGGTGTCAACACGGCCTTCACTACTGGCCCCACGAGATACCAAGCCAGGACCGTTTCATAGACCTCGTTCCAGAATGAATGACGGTATTGCTTTTGTATTTTTGAATTCGTGATGTGCGATGTGAAAATATGCGGCAAGGCATAGGCCAACACCATCAGCGGGGTTGAATGAAACACCTCCGCTTGAAAAAACAAAAAGGCCAATGGTGCAGTCAAGAAAACCAGTCGCGGCAAGCCATAAAAGAAATGCAACATGGCGTTCAGGTAACACAAGCGTTGTCCGAGACTCAAACCACGGCCCAACAAAGGGTTGTCGACGCGAAAAATTTGAGCCATGCCGCGTGCCCAACGAATGCGTTGCTTGATGTGACCAGACAAGCTTTCAGTCGCCAAGCCCGCCGACATAGGAATGCCCAAATACGCTGTGTTGTAACCGCGGCGGCTCAACTTGAGAGCCGTGTGGGCGTCTTCGGTAACTGTCTCACTGGCGATACCGCCAATCTCCATCAGCGGCTCGCGACGTATCACGGCACAAGATCCACAAAAAAACGATGCATTCCAAAGATCGTTTCCGTCTTGCACCAGTCCGTAAAACAAGTCTCCCTCGTTGGGGACTTTTCGAAATGTATTGAGGTTGCGCTCGAAGGGATCAGCCGAATAAAAGAAGTGCGGCGTTTGCAGCATGGCCAACTTAGCATCGCGCAAGAACGAACCCATTGAGATTTGTAAAAATGTACGCGTAGGTATGTGGTCACTGTCAAAAATAGCGACATATTCAGCGGACGTTTTACCCAGCGCATAGTTTAAATTGCCAGCTTTGTAGCCTATATTGTTTTCGCGGGACAAATACTCAACACCCGCAATTTCACAGAATGCTTTGAACTCCGGTCTACGACCATCATCCAATAGATATATTTTGAATTTATCTATAGGCCAATCGAGTCCCTGGGCTGCAAAAATTGTCGACTTTACAACGCTGAGCGGCTCGTTAAAGGTCGGTATAAAAATATCAACAGTCGGCCATTTATCAAGATCGTCTGGCAACAGGCTTGAGCGGCGCTCAAGTGGCCACGCAGTTTGAAAATAACCTAGCAATAAAATACAAAGGGTATACAACTCAGCCAACACCAAGCCCCAACCGAAAAATGCATTCACAGGGGAGTCAAAATCAACTGACTCCGTCAGTCGCCAATACATATAGCGCAAAGATGCAGCGGTCGACAAGGTGATCATGCCAATCACCTCCAATCGACTCCATCGCATATTCCGCAATATCAGCACCATCACAAATGAAGTCACGCCTAACAAGAACTGCTGCTCTAACTCCAGTGGTATCGTGATGGCTACGAAAAAACATACAACACTTATCGATAAAAATATAAACTTCAAACCTCTGGCAAGCCTAGGATAGGCCTCCATAACATGCTTGAAAAAATCAATATAATGCGCCATTCCAGCAAGATTTTTTATTGAATTATTCAATTTCAAACCCTGCCATTCGCCATTAATTCTTTAAGATTTACGACTGCATTATTAATATCACGGGTCCCGATGCATTCAGCATCATAGTCAAGCACAGCTTGTCCGCAGGCGACTGCCTCGGCAATTGACTGATCCTGATGGATGACATTGAAGTACTCAACATTTAGAGTTTCTCGCATGAGATCCGTCATATCGCTGTTCAGTTGACGATTGCGATCAACTTGATTAACGATGTTCATATGGCCCATGAAGTTTTTGCGGCCATAACATTCCATTTTAATTTTTTTGATGTATTTATTAGCCGTCCCGAAAGATGCCGCATCTGCCAACAAAGTCAATACAACCACATGACATGCAGAAAATGCTTGCTGCTGATAAATGGATGCACCTGGTGGCGTGTCTAAAAATACATAACTGTCCTCAGGCAGATCCAACAGCTCAAGTTGCGTCAGTAAATAATCAGGATCATCAGCCAGTTTCATTTCAAAGATGGCTTTGTCACTGTCATTGATCAAACCATAAGGCAAGACCATGTCACCTTCTTCAGATTGCCATATCGCATCTCGCCAATCAGCACTCGACAAAGTCGCTCGCGAAATACCGTTGATATGCTCTGTTGACAGCCCAAAATGCAGGCCAAGTCCATTTTGCGGATCCAGATCAACAGACAGAACTTTGTGACCCTGACGCCTCAAGGCGACGCTGAGATTGGCAGAGAGCGTCGTTTTCCCCACGCCGCCCTTGCCAGATGCAACAGTGATAATTTTCATACCTGACGCAACTTCATCAGTTTAGAGTTACGTCCATCTAAATTATGTGCAACCTCTATTCTATTGAACAGGCTGCTTAACTTAGTCTTATCTCTGGACGACTTACCATTGATGCCTATTTTCACGGCATCATTAACCTTACGCCCAGTCATCTCAATAAGATTCACTCTTTCTACTGAAGAAGAAGCACTCAAGACCTCGGCAGCAATAGCTGATTTTATTTTGTCAATACCCTTATTGACATTGGATTCAGAAGAATTTAGCTCTACCAATACTCCTGAGTTATTTTCATACCCAGCCGAAACCGCCGTTTCAGGCACGGATACCAGCGCCTTTTCTACTTCCAAAACAACTGACTTGATCTGAAGCGTCTGCTCTTGATGGGTGTTATTAATCTTCTTTGAATGAACCTGTTTGACGCTGGTTTTCTTTTCAAACTTTTCACCAGCCATGACAGGTGGTATGTCGGCAGGCTGAGTTGCCATGGCCCGTACCAATGGCCAATTCCTCATAGCCATCCTTACCTTGTGCTCATTGTTAATAATATCTTTATATTTCCCAGGATCTTCTTCCATGATGTTATAAAGTTTGCTTACATCTGTCGTACTGGTCATGATTAAGCCCTGCCTTTTAGTTTCTAATAATTTATTAATAGATTACACACTCAAGCAATACTCAATACTTCCGAATTCATCTGTTTCACTGGCCTGTTTGACCCGCAATTTTTCGCCCGCACCCATGCGGCTCATCCACTGCTGATAAACGCCTTCTAAAAAACTGGACACCCATTCTTCTGAAGCTTCACTGAATGCACCATTGGTCAGGCGCCCATTGGTCGAACTGTGATGCGTGATATGCACAGCGTCACCACTGTCTCTCAGCTCAACCCAACCCCAGTCCATATCAGCCCAAACCGTACACATGAATTTCTCATAGTCATCTAATGTCTCGCCATCAGGCATCGTGGTGTGACTTGCAAATCGGTAGCCGATACGAACCATCATTGATCGCAGTTCTTCTTTTGAACCTTGACTCGTGATCTCACTCGCTGTTGCGGCCAACAGGTTGCGCCAATGACGTGATGTTTGACGCTTAACTTTGTAATCAATATTTTTGGTGACCAGCATAAAATTATTTCCAATATTTTTAATAAGAACTAACAACATTGATATATTGAGTTCGTACCGCTTCAGCTCCGCTGATGACTAGGCCGTATCTCGCATACCACTCATGATTTGCAGCCAGCTACGCACTCAAGTAGTCGCTAGGTAGCTTGCAATTCACGTGTTCATTAGAGTTGTGACGACGTTTCCAGTTGTTACAAGATTGAAAAATCTGGTTACCTTTGAGTCAGCCTGCAGACACTGATGGCTGCGGGACTTTGCCCCCTTGTTGAGCACCGAAAAGCGCTGAGCATCTTGGTCCTGGCCGTCAGAGCTGAATGGCTTGCCCTGCGACTGAGTGCCTTATGAGCTTTGGGGGCCCACCCTACCGCTGAAGCAGGGCCGTCCCTGAGCGACATCACGCGCAGTGATCCATACAGTCGAAGCTTGAATAATTTTTATTTGCAAAAAATTTTTAAGTTTGCAAATGACACACGTCGCGTCAGGTCGATTTGGTGGCTCAGATAGGAGCACGGACTTGATGGCAGCCAACATATCAACCTAGGAATACGCCCATGAGAGTTCTTAAATTCACCCGCAGCCAAATTGCCCTGGCAGTCATGATCGCGATCGCAGCACCGTTGGCCATGCACCGTGCCCATGCTGGAGCTGGTTGGGCAGACAACGTTGACAAATCGAACGCGCCGTTCAAGCAAGGTACTTTTTATGCCAACAGCCCCCAAGGCATTCAGACCGACTACAGCCCGAATGCCGTGGTCGGCGCAACTCGCGACACAGGCACCGCATTGCGCAAGTTTGTCGACAGCCTGCCCATGGTCGACGGTTACACCACCAACCCTGCACTGCTGGCCGCCAACCCCAGCCTTCTGGGCAAGCACATTCCCTTGGCCGTCAAAGAAATCGTCGGGCCCAACGGACGCTCCACGACCTTCCCTGATGCCGACTACTACGAAATCGCCGTGGTCGAATACCGTGAGCAACTTCACTCCGACCTGCCTGCTGTCGTGAAGACCGGCAACGTGGTCAGCGGGGGCACAGCGCTGCGAGGCTACGTGCAAATCGCAACGCCCAACCTGCCCACAGGGACACCGACCTACCAGTTGTTCTACTTGAACGGAACCCCCATTCTTGACAACAAAGGCAATGTCGTCTTCGGCGTCGGCGACAAGCCGCATTACCTCGGCCCCATCATTGACAGCCAGTCAGGCGTTCCCGTGCGCTTGAGGTTTGACAACTACCTGCCCACAGGCCGTTTTGATCCGCTGACCAATACCCGTGGCGGCGATCTCTTTATTCCGACCGACACGACCGTGCCCGGCGCAGGGCTTGGCCCGCTGGGTGCCGCCAATCCAGCCGCGCCGCTGCCGACGGAGATGTACTCGCAAAACCGCGCCATGATTCACCTGCACGGTGGCGACACACCGTGGATCTCGGACGGTCAACCGCACTCCTGGATCACCCCGGCGGGTGAAACTGGCACGCCTTACCTGCGTGGGGAAACAACGCAAAACGTGCCCGACATGCCCGACTTCGGCGCCGGCACGCAAACCTACTACTACCCGAACAACCAAAGCTCGCGCATGCAGTGGTACCACGACCACAGCTACGCAGCCACCCGCACCAACGTTTACGCGGGCATTGTGTCGGCCTTCATGATTCACGACGCGACCGAAACCACCATGAAGGCCGCCGGCGGTGCTTTGGCCGGCATGGACGAAATCCCCTTGATCTATGAAACCAAGACCTTCGTGCCGAAGGACGTCAACATTCAAGATGCGAAGTGGAACGTCGATGCCGCAGGCAACCCCAAGCAGCGTTGGGGCACCTATGGCGACCTGTGGTTTCCGCACGTCTACGAGGCCAACCAGAACCCCAACTCCATTGACGGCACCAACCCCGCCGGTCGTTGGGACTACGGCCCTTGGTTCTGGCCCGTGTTCCCTGCGCCGCTGGCCCTGCCGGCCGGTGACGCGGACAACGTCAGCGCCGTACAGGAGGCGTACAACGACACGCCGCTGATCAACGGCGTGGCTTACCCCAAGCTGAATGTGGACCCCAAGGCCTACCGATTCCGCCTGCTCAATGCCGACGGCCAGCGCTATGTCAACTTGGGGCTGTATGTGGCCGAGCCGCTGAGCTTGGGGCTGGTCAATGGCGGCAGCGGCTACAGTGTTGCGCCATCCGTCACCATCACCGCCCCCGTCGGCGGCACCGGTGCGGGAACCGCCACGGCCCTGATCGACGCCACCGGCGCGGTGGTCGGCTTCAGCAACGTCGCGGTCAGCATTCCGTTCAGCGACACGCCAACAGTGACCATCGCTGCACCGGCCGCTGGCGTGGCCGCCACCGCCATCGCCGCAGTCAACTCCGAAGTTCCGATGGTGCCGGCAGTGGCGCCAAAAGGCGTGACACCCTACGCCATCAATACCTACGACGGTCGCCCGGGCGGCATTCCTGATCCGACAGCCGTCGGTCCCAACATCATTCAGATCGGCACCGAGGGCGGTTTCTTGGCCATGCCCAACGTGATCCCTTCCACGCCAGTGTCTTATCAGCAATTGCGCCGCATCGTCACGGTGTTGAACGTGCTGGACCACGGCCTGTATGTGGGCCCTGCCGAGCGTGCTGACTTCGTCGTTGACTTCTCGCAATACGCCGGCAAGACCCTGATTCTGTACAACGATTCCCCAGCCCCTAACCCCGGCTTTGATGCCCGCGTCGACTATTACACCGGTGACCTAGACCAGTCCGGCACAGGCGGTGCGCCCACCACCTTGCCCGGCCAAGGCCCCAACACGCGCACGATGATGCGCATCAATGTGGCGGCCACCCAAGCCGGCGGAGCACCACCCGCAGCGGCGCTAGACCCCGCCGGCAATGGCGGCCCTTTCGCCACCGCTTTGCCGGCAGCGTTTGCCGCGTCGCAAGATGCGCCCATCATCACCCAATCTTGGCAAAACGCCGCCTACGGCAAGACGTTCCAGGACAACCTGGGCCGCATTTATGTCGGCACCACACAGCAGCCCAACTTCAGCTTCTCGCCCCCCGGCGCGCAGATCATCACCGGCTTCAACGTCGACAGCCAAGGCACGGGCTACCGGACCGTTCCCACCGTCACTTTGGTTGGCGGCCTGGACCCCGCTGTCCCCACCGCCGTGGCGGCCACGGCCCACGCGGTCATCGACGTGGTCGGCCAGCGCCTGACCAGCATCGTGCTTGACACGGCGGGCGGACCTTATGTCAGCGCTCCCTCGGTGGTGTTGAACAATGGTGCCGCGGGTACCAACACCGGTGGTATCGGCGCAGCCGGTTCGGTCATCACCTCGACAACCCAGTCGTGGAAAGTTCAGAACAAGGGCATTCAGGAGTTGTTTGACCAGAACTACGGCCGAATGAATGCGACCTTCTCGGTTGAGTTGCCCTTCACCTCGGTGCTGACGCAAACCACCATTCCTGTGGGCTATGTCGACCCGCCGACCGAACAAATCGCTGACGGCGAGACACAGGTCTGGAAAATCACACACAACGGTGTCGACACCCATACCGTGCACTTTCACCTGTTCAATGTGCAGATCATCAACCGCGTCGGCTGGGATGGCACCGTGGTAGCACCCGACCCGGCCGAATTCGGCTGGAAGGAAACGGTGAAGATGAATCCGCTGGAAGACGTCTATGTGGCGATCAAACCCAAGACGCCGAAGGTGCCCTTCGGTGTACCGCAATCGGTGCGCGCCTTGGACCCGACCCAGCCACTGGGCGTGTCAACCGGGTTCACCCAACTAGACCCGACCACCGGCTTGGCCACGACGGTGGTCAATGCGATGCACAACTTTGACTGGGAATACATCTGGCACTGCCACATTCTCGGCCACGAAGAGAACGACTTCATGCGCGTCATCTCCTTCAACTTCGGTGCCGTCACGCCGGACTTGGTGGGCGGCGTGAAGTTCAACGTCAGCAACCAAACGATCTCTTGGGTTGACCCGACCCCAGCGGCCGTGGCGACAACTCTGGGCAACAAGAAAAACGAAAACGGCTTCATCGTCCAGCGTTCGGACAACGGCACCACCTGGAACTCCAACATTGTCAACGGCGCTTGGACTACGCCGGCACTGCCGTCGACCATCCCGCAAACGGCGGTCCAGGCGACCCAGAATCCTGCCAATGTGATGGTCACGGTGACGCCCGCCAACGCCACGTCGTGGACCGATGTGGTCACGCCGGTGCCGACGACGCAGTACCGTGTGGTGGCCTTCAACTCGGCGGGTTATTCAATGCCCTCGACCACGGTAGGCGCTCCCAGTTCGGTCAACACACTGGTCGCTTCTGTGGGAGCGTGGAACCCGACAGTCAATGAAGTGGTGGCCACCGGCCAGGCCGCCATCGTCGGCGGCTTCCCGATCACCCTGACATGGACATCGGCAACGGCACCGGCCAGCGGCTACGTCATCACCCGGACGGGCGGCTTCACGGCCACCGGCACGGCGACACTGCCCGTGAGCTTCACCGTGGCGGGCAATGTCACCACCTTCACCGACCCAGGTGTGCAACAGACATCGACCTACACCTACTCGATCGTCGGCATGAACGGCACGCTGCAAAGTGCCTCCACGCAAGTCGTGGCGAACACGACTTGGGCACCCGCACCTGCCATGCCAGCCGCGCCGACCGCCAGCACCGTCAATGGCGCATCGGTCCAGTTGAACTGGCTTGCCCCGGCATCGACACAGTTCATCACGGCCTTCCAAATCACCCGGACCGACATCTCGGCCGCGCCTTTGGTGGCTGGGTTGCCAGCGGTGTTCCAGATCAACCAGGTGATCAACCCACTGAACGGCACCATTTTGTCGCCGATCACCAGCTACCTTGACAGCACTGCGGTCGCCGGCCATACCTACACCTATGCGGTGCAGATCCTCAACGGAACCAGCGTAGGCGCTGCCAGTGCCGTCACGATTCTTTCGTCCAATGCGTTGCCGCCAGCAGTGGGTGCCGTGAGACTGTTGGCGACCAGCCCCACCTCGGTCACCGTCAGCTGGCCGGTGCAGCCGCTCGGCAGCTCGACCACGGCCTACATCATCACCCGTGCCAGCACCGCAGGCACAGTGACGTTGGCGGTCCCCGCAGGCGTGACGACCAGTTTTGTCGACACCACGGTGGCAGCCAACACCAGCTACACCTACAGCGTGCAGTGGGTCAACGGCCCTAACGTCGGCACCGCGTCCACCGCCGTGGTGACCACGCCTTACACAGCAGCCGGCATCATCACCGGGCTGACCGGCGTGCAAACTGCGCCAGGGACAGGCTCCGCCACCCTGAACTGGACGGCCCCGGCAGCCGGAACCTTCACGTCCTTCACCGTGACCCGTTGCCTGCAAACCGCACTCAACGCGAATTGCACCAACGCCTCCACCGTCTTCACCGTGCTCTCCAGCACGGTGACGGCGTCGACCTTTGTCGACACCACAGTGGCCGCCAACAGCGCCTACACCTACCAAGTCATTGCCACCAACGGCCCGATCAACAAGTCGGCTCCCGTGACGGTGTCTGTGCCGGTCATCGGGGTGCTTGCAGCGCCCGCCTTCACCGCAACACCAGTGATCGCCGCCGGCTCCGTGACCGTGACTTGGGTGGCCGGCGTGGCCCCGGTCAGCGGCTACGCTGTGCAGCGTTCGGCTGACAATGGTCTGACCTGGGTTCAGGTCGGCACCACGGCCAGCAACACGGTGGTGACCTTTAAAGATGCCACAGTGGTGGCCAGCACAACTTACCTGTATCGCATCGTGGCTACGGCAACGATTGGCACTGTCCCCATCGCGTCAAACCCATCGGCCACACAGACTGCCGCTTACGTCGTGCAAACCGCACCGGTGATGGCCGCCAATGTGATCGGCGGAACGGCGACTGCACCGACCGTGCAACTGAGCTGGACCGAGACCGTCAACGCCGGCCCGGCCTTGACCGGCTTCCAGGTCTACCGAGACGGCTTGCTGGTGAAGACCCTCGCTGCAGGTGTTTTGACCTACACCGACACAACCGTAGCGGGCCTTCACACCTACATCGTGCTGGCCATGAACATCGTGGGGCCATCGGCCTCGACTGGGACGACGACAGCCAACCTGGTGGTGCAAGCCGCTCCCGTGTTGCTCACCGCAAGCATGACCAGCGCCACGGTGACCGCTGTGACCTGGTCGGAAACACCAATTGCCACCGCACCGCCCGTGACCGGCTACCAGGTCTGGGCATCGGTGAACGGCGCAGCCGCTGTGCAAATGGGTGCCAACCTGGCAGCCACAGCCACCTCGGCCAACGTGACCACGATCGCGGGCAACAGCTATGTGTTCTCCGTGAAGGCGGTCAACTTTATCGGCAGCAGCGTGGCATCGAACACCATCAGCTTGGTTGACCAGGTGCAAGCCGCACCGGTGCAAGCCGCGGCGGTCTTCAACACACCCACGGCCGTGACCTTGAGTTGGTCTGAGACCGCGTTAGCGGCCAATCCTGCGGTGACCGGTTTCAACGTGTACAACGGCACGACGCTCTTGACGGCAAGCCCGTTGGCCGCGACTGCCACGTCCTATGTGGCCACCACAGCCACGGGCAGTGCCTACAGTTTCACCGTCAAGGCGGTGAACGTGGTGGGCCTGTCGGTCGCCTCGAACGCGGTGGTTTTTTCTGACACCGTCCCCACCACGGTGACAACGCCTACAGCAACCTTGGTCAGCCCGACATCGACCACGGTGTCTTGGAAGGCGGCGACGGTGGCCACTGGCGCTCCGGCGATCACCGGCTACAACGTCTACAACGGCACCACGTTGCTGAACGCAACACCGCTGGCCGCCACGGCGACCAGCTACGCGGCGACAACGGTGGCGGGTAGCAGCTACAGCTTTACCGTCCAGGCGGTCAATCTGGTGGGTTCATCCATCGCCTCAACGCCAGTGGTTGTTTCAGACACCGTGCCCACCACGGTGGCGACGCCCACAGCTATCGTGGTCAGTCCGACATCGACCACGGTGTCTTGGAAAGCGGCCACAGTGGCTGCCAACGCGCCAGCGATCACCGGCTACAACGTCTACAACGGCGCGACCTTGCTCAACGCAACGCCGCTGGCCGCCACGGCGACCAGCTACGCGGCAACGACAGCGGTGGGCAGCAGCTACAGCTTCAGCGTTCAGGCGGTGAGTCTGGCGGGTTCCTCGATAGCTTCGCCAGCAGTGAGTATTTCCAACACCGTGCCGACAGTGGCAACCCTCACGGCGACCGTGCTGAACCCGACGTCGACCACCTTGTCGTGGACGGCTGCCACAGTGGCCGCCAACGCGCCAGCGATCACCGGCTACAACGTTTATAACGGCACCACGCTGCTCAACGCAACACCACTGGCCGCCACAGCGACCAGCTACGCGGCAGCAACAGTCGCAGGCACGGCCTACAGCTTCACGGTCAAGGCGGTGAACTTGGTGGGGCTGTCCGCCGCATCGAACGCGGTGAGTGTTTCCAACACCGTGCCGACGACCGTGGCCACGCCCACGGCGACCGTGGTCAGCCCGACGTCGACCACGGTGTCGTGGACACCTGCCACAGTGGCCGCTGGCGCCCCAGCGATCACTGGCTACAACGTCTACAACGGCACGACATTGCTCAACGCAACACCACTGGCCGCCACGGCGACCAGCTACGCGGCGGCAACAGTCGTGGGCACCGTCTACAGCTTTAACGTCAAAGCGGTGAACTTAGCGGGGCTTTCGGTCGCATCGACTGCAGCGAGTGTTTCCAACACCGTGCCCACAACGGTGGCCACTCCCACGGCAACCATTGTGAGTACGACGTCGATCACGGTGTCATGGGCGGCGGCCACAGTGGCGGCAGGTGCGCCAGCGATCACCGGCTACAACGTCTACAACGGCGCGACTTTGCTGAATGCGACACCACTGGCCGCCACAGCGACCAGCTACACGGCGGCAACGGTTGCGGGGAGCACCTTCAGCTTTACCGTCAAAGCGGTCAATCTGGTGGGCTTATCAGCCGCGTCTGCGGCAGTGAGTATTTCCAACAACGTGCCCTCGACGGTCGCCACGCCCACGGCGACCATTTTTAGCCCGACTCAAACCACGGTGGCCTGGACGCCTGCAACGGTGACCGCTGGCGCCTCACCGATCACCGGCTACAACGTCTACAACGGCACCACGCTGCTGACAGCCACGCCGCTGGCATCCAACCAGAACTCCTACTTCGCCACCACGGCGGTTGGCAGCAATTACAGCTTTATCGTCAGGGCGGTCAGTCTGACAGGACTCTCAGCCCCCTCTACGGCGGTGAACTTTTCCAACACCGTGCCGACGACGGTGGCGACGCCGACGGCTACGGTGCTCAGCCCAGCGTCGACCACGGTGTCTTGGACGGCAGCAACGGTGGCCGCAGGTGCGCCGGCGATCACTGGCTACAACGTTTACAACGGCACGACCTTGCTGAATGGTGCGCCCCTAGCGGCCACAGCGACCAGCTATGCGGCAGCGACGTTTGTGGGCACCACCTACAACTTCAACGTCAAGGCGCTGAATCTGGTCGGTCCATCGATCGCATCGGCCTCGGTGTTGGTGTCTAACACCGTGCCAACAACGGTCGCCGTGCCCACAACCACCTTTGTGAGCCCGACGTCGACCACGGTCTCTTGGACGGCGGCGACAGTGGCCGCTGGTGCGCCGGCGATCACCGGCTACAACGTGTATGACGGCACCACGCTGCTGACGGCCACGCCACTGGCAGCCACGGCGACCAGCTACGCAGCAACGACCGTTGTAGGCACTACCTACAACTACAACGTCAAAGCAGTGAATCTGGCCGGTCTGTCAGCAGTCGGCACCAGCAAACCGGTGGTCAACACCGTGGCGGCCACACCGATCGCGCCGACCTTGGGCACAGCGACGCGGAACACCGCCAGCTTGGCCACTGACACGGTGACGGTGAACTGGACGCCACCGGCGAACACGCTGAATGGCCAGCCGGTGACGACCTTCTACATTGACTACGCCACCAACACTGGCTTCACCACCGGCTTGGTGACGCAAACAGTGACGGTTCCAGCGGGCACCGCCTTGACCGCCGTGCAAACGGCAACGTTTGCCGCAGTGGCCCGGGGCACAACCTCGCCCACGGCAGCATCTGCAACAGCCTACTTCCGGGTCCGCTCGGTCAACGCTGTCGGCAACTCAGCCAACGGTGCGACGCTGACGGTGGCGAGCATTTTTCTGAAGTAAACGCTTGGTAGGCAACAACGGCGCCACCTGCAAGGGTGGCGCCGTTTTTAAACATCCGAAGCTAACGAATGGCAATCTATGGGCAAGTTAAAAAAATTAAGCGTGGTCGCGATGGTGGCCATGGCCGGGGTGGCAATGTCTGCCCAAGCCGATGAGCGCCAGGAACTGCGCGAGCAGGACAAATTGAGCTACAGCATCGGACTGGAAGTGGCGCGTAACTTCAAGAAAAATGAGTCGCAGTTCGACCCCGGCGTGGTCATGCGCGGCATGCAAGATGGCTTGACCGGAGATCGCCCGCAACTGTCAGAAAAGGAATTTCGCAAGGTCATCGCAGAGTTCCAAAATCAGGTGCGCCAACGCATGGCATCCAACGCCCGAATCTTGGCCGTTGACAACCGCAAGAAAGCGGAAGAATTTTTGCAGAACAACAAGGCCAAAGAAGGCGTGCTGATGCTGGCCGGTGGCGTGCAATACAAGGTGCTGCGCGACGGGCAAGGCGCGCAGCCACTGGAGTCCGATGGCGTGCAGATCAAGTACCGAGGAACACTGCTCAACGGCACCCAGTTTGATGGCACCGAGGGCGATCGGCCCGGCACGGCCAAGCTGTATGACCTGTTCAACGGCCTGCGCGCCGGCATCAAACAGATGAAGGTGGGGTCGCATTGGACGCTGTGGATCCCGCCGCAAATGGCCTACGGCGAGCGCGGCGTAGGCAGTGACATTGGCCCCAATGAGTTGCTGGTGTACGACCTGGAACTGGTCGGCTTGGTGCCTTTAAAACAATGATGCTGGCGACCCTTCGGTCCTGTGTCGCACTGGCCGTGCTGCCTGCCCTGCTGCTGATAGCGGTAGGCGCTACTGCGGCTGAGCCTGACTTGGTGGAACAGGGCCGACGCATGTATGTCGATGGCGTGCGCGTGTCGGGTCAACTCTTGCAGGCCACGCAAAACGGCGCAGTCAAATTGAGCGGAACGCAGGCGGCGTGCGTTGGCTGTCACCGTGCCAGCGGCATGGGCAGTGTGGAGGGATCGCAGCCTGTGTCACCCATCGGCCGGCGCTTTTTGTTTGCCCAAGAGGGCGATCTGGTGATGGCCAATATGGACGGGCGCCGCGGCAAAACGCTCAACCAGACGCATGCACCCTATGGCGATGAAACACTGGCTTTGGCGCTGCGTCAAGGCGTTGGCATGGGCGGGCGCACGCTGAGCGGGGTGATGCCGCATTTTGCGCTAGACGGCCACGACATCTCTGCACTCAAGGCCTACTTGCAGCAGCTGTCGTCCGACTATTCGCCCGGCGTGAACAAGCAGACGATTCGTTTTGCCACGGTCATCACGCCCGATGTGTCGGATGCGCGGCGCGCCATCTTCAAGGCCATGCTGCAGTCGGCGCTGGTGTCCAAGAACAGCAGCACAGCCCCGCGCAAACGGTACATGTCATCGGCGGCCAGTTTTGTGACACAGACCGAGCGTCGCTGGGAGCTGCAGGTGTGGGAGCTGAGCGGTGCACCGCAAACTTGGCACGCCCAACTGCAAGCGCATTACCGCGACTGGCCGGTGTTCGCGCTGCTCTCGGGACTCAGTGATTCGTCCTGGGCCCCCGTGGATGCGTTTTGTCAGGCACAACAAGTGCCCTGCTGGTTTCCAAGCGTCGGCGTACCGTCGACTGGGGACGCAGATGCACCTGTCGCATATGGCCTGTACTTCTCACGCGGCGTGACACTGGAGGCGGCTGTGTTGGCGCGCGATCTCCTCGGCGCCAAGGTCAATGCCGCACCCAAGCGGCTGTTGCAACTGCAGGCTGGCCAAGCCGGTGCAGTGGCTGCGCAGGCCTTTGCTCAGAGTGTGCGGGCGCAGGGACGCAGCGTACAAAACTTAGCCTTGACGGCGGATGCGGGAGAGACCGGTCTGCGCAGCGCACTACAGCAGGTGCGCGCAGGCGACGCCGTGGCCCTGTGGCTAGACGCAACACAACTGCAGTGGCTCGCCGGCATGACGCCCCCGAGCGGTGTGAAGTTCTACCTGTCGAGCAGCCTGACCCAAGCCAGCGCCACCAAGCAACTAGCCCCCGAGTGGCGGACAGCGGTGCAGTGGGTCTACCCCTACGAGCTGCCCCACAAGCGCGAAGCCAATTTGGCCTACTTGCATTCCTGGCTCAAACTTCGCGACCTTCCTCTGGTGGACGAGGTGCTGCAGTCTGAGGTGTTTTTTGCCCTCAATCTGATGACCGATACCTTGCAGGACATGCTCGACAACCTGTACCGCGACTACCTGATTGAGCGCGCACAGGACATGGTCAGCAAGCGTGAGAGCGGCAAGGCCGAGCAGGAAAGCCGCGACCGCCACACGCTGGGCCGTGCGGGCCGCACGGTCGTCAACGCAGAGCTCGTGCACGGCGCGGCGGTCGCCGATGCGTCCAACGCGGTGGCGACCCAACGTCGCGCTTTTGCGCTTGGCGACAGTACCGGCACATCGATCTACCCCCGGTTGTCACTCGGTCCCGGCCAACGCTTCGCCTCCAAAGGGGCGTACATCGTGCATGTCGATGCCGACGGCGCGTTGGTGGCCGACTCCGACTGGATCGTCCCCTGAGCGATCTCAAGCTGCCCATCTCAAAAACTCGAAACTCAATCACCTTGGAGCACTTTATGAATTTCAGATCTTTGGCCTTGACCGCCACCTTGGGCTTGCTGACTGCGGTCGCTGCAGCACAAGAGGCCCCTGCTTCGGCCCACAGCGTTGCGGGCATGACCACGCCGCTGGCGTTGACCAGCTACGCCGTGGGCGCAGACATGGTTCGCAACTTCAAGGCGCAAAACGTCGCCTTCGACCTCGAGTCGTTGGTTCGAGGCCTGCGCGACGCCAGCCAGAGCGGCCCGATGTTGCTGTCAGACGTCGAGGTACGCCAACTGGTCAGTGAACTTGAGACCACCGTGCGGCGCAAGATGATCGCAGCGCGCAAGGCTGGTCCTGTCACGGCTCCATGAGCCCCGAATGAAGACAAAGCAATACAAAGGAAACATCATGAGCAATCGTCAACATCAATGGCTTATTTTGGGACGTGGCTTAGCACGAAGCCTGGCCACCCTCGGCGCATCGACCGCCCTCTGCCTAGGCGTTCAAGCTGCCCACGCTGCGGATTCGCCGATGGATCCGCATGCACATCACCATCACATGATGCAGGCGGCCTCGACCACAACTTCAACGACGACTAAGAGCGTCGACTACAAGGTGCCTTCGATCAAACTGGTCCGCGCCGACGGTCGAACTGTCGACCTGGCCACCGAACTCAGTGACCCGCGTGCAGTACTGATGAACTTCATTTTCACGAGCTGCACGACGATCTGCCCGGTCATGAGCCACGTCTTCACTGACGTGCAACAAAAACTCGGCGCCGACAGTGCAAAGCTGCACATGGTCTCCATCTCCATCGACCCGGAGCACGACACGCCGGCGCGCTTGAAAGACTATGCAGCGCGCTACAAAGCCGGCTCGCAGTGGAACTTCTACACCGGCTCGGCAGCCAACAGCGTTGCCGCGCAAAAGGCCTTCGCAGCTTTCCGCGGCGACAAGATGAACCATGAGCCGCTGACCTTGTTTCGCAAGGCACCGGGTCAGCCTTGGTTGCGTATTGAGGGCTTGGCAACCGCAGAAGATCTGGTGGGTCACTACCGGACATTGATCGCCGCCAAGTAGGCGTTCAATCAGTTCATGCAGAGATCGGCTGACTGGCGTTTTTCATCAACCGTGAAACCGAGATGGGCCGCTCAATCAGGCCCATTTCCATCGCGACCAGAACCAGTTCGGTGCTGCTGCTCAGACCGAGCTTGCGCATCAGGTTAGAGCGGTGCTTCTCGACGGTCTTCGGGCTCCTGCTGAGAAACTCAGCAGCCGTCCGGTTGGTGCGGCCCTCGGCGATCAACTGCATGATGTTGCGCTCGTGTCTGGTGAGTAGCTGTAAGCCAGAGAACCGGGTCGGGGCCGGCTTGGGATGCAGGACGCTGTCGACAACGAAGGCCGATACCTCCGGGCTCAGAAACTTCTTGCCCTGCGCGACGCTGCGCATGGCACCCACCAGCTCGTCGAATGAGGTGGTCTTGAGGACGTACCCATCAGCCCCGCCGCGCAGCGCTTCCATCACGTAGTCGTCCGACTTGTGCTCAGTCAGCAAGACGATACGGACCTCGGGATAGCGACGTTTGAGTTGAACCGTGACGTCGATGCCGCTCAGGCCCGGCAGGGACGCGTCCATGACAATCAGGTCGGGTTTGACCCGACTCACTAACTGCAGCGCGGCCTTGCCATCGCTGCAGTCGCCCAGCACATTGAACTCTGGCAAGCCTGCGAGCAAGGCGCCAACGCCGTGCCGAAAGAGTGCCATTGCATCGACGAGAACGACACCTAGCGCCATGATGAATTGCCCTTCGATAGTGGCGTTGATTGGAGGACGGGTGCACCCGGTTGATTGATGACCGGAGCGGACTGAACATTGCCGGCAATGAGCGGCGGCGTGAAGACAAAGACCCACTCGCTGTAGCGCTTTTTGCCATTGAAGGTACTGAGGGCACTGCTGAAGCCTGCCTGCTTCAGAGGCTCGGCCTCTGACAAACTATGCACACCCATGCCACGGCCGACACGCTCGATCACCCAGGCGTTGTCACCCGTCATCGGGTCCATATAAATGCGTCTCAAGTGCCGCACCGGCACCTGGTATCGGGGGTCTTGCAGCAAGTCGCCCATTGACGACGTTAGCAAGCGCGGCTGACCTGCAGGGGCTGAGTAGTAGTAGTGCTCAAGCGCCTTCGTCATCTGCGCGCCGATGAAGAGCAAGTTTTGTTCGCGCTCGCGCTGGCGCGAGACCTGCCAGACATCGATAGAGATCATCGCGCTCAGCCCCCCCAAGGCCAGCAAGATCATCAACGCGAGCAGCACGATGCCGTGCTGGCG
>CANFSO010000005.1 GCA_947449895.1 Comamonadaceae bacterium | reverse complement strand
GACCAAAATGATCATGTGTGTGGGATCAAACATAGAGCGTTTCCGATTCAGTGTTGGGAGGAAGACTGAACCGGCAACTCACCATTCAGGGCTTTTCTAAAATTCTCGAGCAGCAGCAGCAGGTAACTGAATGCGGCCAAACCCGAGCCCAGAACGATCACGAATTTGGCTGGCCAGACTGGCACGCGCAGCGCACCTTCGCCTTCAAATTCGCCCGAAATCCAAGCGTGCGCAGCACCGTCAAGGGTGCCGTAAAAAACCACACCAAAGAAAAGTATGCCAGCCATGGCGCCAAAAACCGCCAGCCAACTTTGCACCCGCGGTGAAAATTTATTGGCCAGGGAATCTACATTCAGCATTCCGCCAGACCGGATGGCGTATCCGGACTGGAGGAAGCAGATGATGACAATGGACAGGGAAATAATCTCCGGCGTCCCTTTCACAGGACTGTTGAAAATCACCCGTCCGCCGACATCGGCAACCACTAAAAAACACAACATGAAAGCCAAAATGGCGGCAAAAACCATCAGGGCCTTGGTAACCCAGTCGTTGATACGTGTCAGCATTGACTACTCCTGAATCACTTGATCACGTAACGGACTGGCCATTTGTGGCCCATCTTTTCAGCTTCTTCAAGTGTGATTTTCAAGACCTGCGACGCAGGCAAACCTTTGGCATCAAGGTCCGTCGCCATGGTCTGTGGCCAGCCCTTCAGTGAGTTGGCCCAGTCCACGCGGACGCTGTCAGGCACAGACTTGACATTCACGCCCAAGGTCTTGAGCTGGGCAATCTGCTTGGGATAGCCCTCTTCGTTGACGCTGCCGGTTTTGGCTTCAAACTCTTTGGCCACTTCAATGATGATGGCCTGAACATCTTTCGGCAACTTGGCCATGCGCGACTTGTTGATGGTCATGCCGTGCCATGTGATGGCACCAAAGCCAACTTCCGAATAGTGCTTGGCGACTTCGTTCAACTTGAAGTTGACCCAGCCTGAAGGGAACATGATCCAGCCGTTGTAAACACCCGTTTGCATGGAGGTGTAAGCCTCCGGCAGCGATGACTGAACTGGCACCGCCCCGGCGTATTCGAGCCACTTGAGATTGAGACCCGCGCCGGCGATCTTGCGACCCTTGAGCTCGCTGAAATTATTCCACTCAAAGGTCGTACCGATGTTGTAGCCGTTGTCAGAAATCAGGGCAATCAACTGCTGGTTGAACTTATCTTCAAAGACTTTAGACAGGTAAGGCACTTTGTCATAAACCGCGCGCGCCAGCTTGACACTTTTCTCCGGGCTCATGGTGCCAAAAGGCAGCATCACTTGGAAAGAATTCAGAGGCAGGTTGGAGCCCTCGAAACAGAAGCAGTAGCCGCCAATGTCAATCAAGCCGGACTGAACGCCTTCGAGGGTGTCGGCCACCTTGACCATTGAACCGCCGTAGCCTTCGACAAACTCAATTTTGTGGGTGGTTCGTTGGGCGACACGCTTGGTGACCTCAGGTACAAAAAAGTTCTGCATCAAGTTGACATAGGTGTTGGCGGCGGGATGACCCGAGGCGATGCGCAGCTTGATGTTTTCCGCACTCACGCCTGCGGCACCGAACAGACCCAGCAAACCAACCAACACAGTAGCTTTGAAATGTTTGATCATGAATGTCTCCTAATTTTTATGAAATGCAGCTGGAAATTTAAGTTCTGGACGCGAAAGAATCCAATACTTAATTCGATGATCGCTATATCAACTTGATATCAAATCGGGGTATTCCCGAGTCAGGTAGGCAGAATGACGCTTGAACCCGTCGTCTTGCCGCTTTCCAAATCGGCATGGGCTTGAGCTACATCATCCAGCTTGTAGCGCTGGTTGATGCTCACTTTGAGCGCACCGCACTTGAACATCTCGAACACAGCTGCGGCTGAATCGCGGAGTTCTTGGGTCGACGCGGTGTAGGTCACCAAGGTCGGCCTGGTGAAGTAGAGTGAACCCATTTTTTGTAAGGTGCCAGCCACCACAGGGGGTGGTGCGCCGGTGGTCGTGCCGAAAGACACAAAGTAGCCGCGTGGCGACAAGCTGTTGAGGGATGCGTCGAAGGAATCCTTGCCGACGGAGTCAAACACCACGGGTACACCTGCGCCGCCCGTGATGTCTTTGACGCGGGCCGGAATATCTTCAGTTCTGCGGTCAATGCAAAACTCGTAGCCATTGGCTTTGGCCAGAGCAACCTTGTCTGCGCCGCCAGCCACGCCGATCATGTGCGCTCCGATGTGGCGACCCCACTGCCCGGCCAATGAACCAACGCCACCTGCAGCAGCGTGCATCAAGACGTACTGGCCGGCCTTCACCGGGTAGCAGCGCTGCATCAGGTACTCGACCGTCATGCCCTTGAGAAGGCTGGCGGCGATGTCTTCGTCCTTCATAAATTCTGGCGAATGCAACAAACGAGCAGCTGGATAGTTGCGATGGCTGGCACAAGCGCCCAGCGCCGGGCCACTGGCATAACAAACACGGTCACCTACTTTGAAGTCGGTCACGCCAGGGCCGACTTTTTCGACCACGCCGGCAGCCTCGGTACCCAGACCCGAAGGCATGCTCACGGGGTACATGCCGGAGCGGGTATAGATGTCCTGAAAGTTAAATCCGATGGCGGTGTGACGAATCGTCACTTCACCTTGCGCGGGTTCGGGCAGCTCCAATTGCTCGACCTTGAGAACCTCGGGGCCGCCGGCGGAATGGATTCGGACTGTTTTAGCTTTCATTTTTGTCTCACTAGTGATGCAGTGGTTGAAGAAAAAATCAATGCGGGGATTCAGAAAAATACGCTGACAAAAGATCTGCAGACAAAGTCTCACGCTGACGTTGCGCGACCTCCTGAGTGGCCAGCCGCATGGCGGCCAGATCGATGGCTTCAGACGGCACGATATGCACACCATGATTTTTAAGTTGTGCCAATGCGATAGCGTCTTGCGCCTGCGCCTTGTGTCTCTGCGCGCGCGTGGCCACCGCCACAGCTTGTGCCAGCGTGTCGCGTTGGGCATCACTCAGCGCGCCATACCAACTGCGCGAACACACCAGCAGCAAAACGCCGAAGTAATGCTGCGTCAAACTGACGTGCGGGTGGTGTTTCCAGAGACCGAAATTCAACAAGTTGGTGAGCGGGTTTTCCTGCGCGTGAACTTCGCCCATGGCCACCGCACGGACCAGATCCTTGACATCGGTGGTGATGGGATCAAAGCCGAGCGCTCCCAGTGCAGTGCGGTAATTCGCGCTGTCCAGCGTTCGAATGATCAAACCGGCGCAATCTCGCGGATGTCGAATCGGATGCACGGCGTTGGAAATATGGCGAAAGCCGTTGTCCCAAAATGCCAGCACCTGAAAGCCGCTTTTTTCAGCGACAGCCGCACTCAGCAACACGCCTGCCTGACCATCGAGTGCAGTGAGTGCCGCCTTGCGGTCTAGGACTGAAAAAGGCAAATCCAAGACGGCGAGCTCACTGACCCTTGCCGACAGGTAGCCTGAGGCCATGTAGCCAATATGCCGCTTGCCCTGCTCAACCGAGTCAAACAACGCCGCAGCTTTTTCTTGGCTGGCCGTGACATCTGCTTCGCAATCGACGGGCAAGCCCCAAGAAGATTCCTGCAACTGTTGCGCGAGCAACTGCAGGGCCTCCGTGAGGATCGAGTCTTGGCCTTGATACCCGGCCAGACGAACCAGTGGCAGATCCATGTCAGCGGTCTCAGGCGCTTTGGATCTTAGCGTCTTGGATGATTTTTTTCCAACGCTGAAAATCACCTTCGACAATCTTCACTAATTGGTCGGCGTTGCGCGGCCAAGGCTCTAAGCCAGAGCGAATCAGCTGCAGCTGAAAATCACGGTCATTCGCGATGGCTTGGGCTTCGCGGCGCAGCACAGCCAAGACGTCTTGCGGCACATCTTTGTGAAGAAAAAGTCCAATCCATGACGAATAGTCGTAATTCTTCACGCCCTGCTCCTGCAAGGTCGGGATGTCGCGAAACTGAGCATGCCGCTCGGTGCCGCAATAGCCGATCAGTCGCACCTTGTTGTCAGGCAAAAAAGGCTGCGCCAGCGAGAGAGCCATCGACATCACCTGCACTTCGCTTGAGGCCACAGCCAAAGCCGCTTGGCTGGCGCCGCGATAAGGCACGTGCACCAGTTGTGTTCCGGTGTAAGACTTGAACATCTCCGTCGCCATATGCTGTGGGCTACCAACACCGCCCGACGAATAGGTGATCCGGTTGGGCTCACTTTTTGCCAGTTTGACAAGGTCTTGTATCGTGCGAATGGACGAAGCCGCCGGCACAGCAAAAAAGGTCGGTATGTTGGCGATGCCAGCAACTGGCACAAAGTCTTTACGCGTATCTACCTTGAGGTTTTTCCCCTGCAGGTGCGGCAATATCGTCATGATGCTGTTGTTCAGCGCGGCCACGGTCTGCCCATCGGTTTTAGCCCTAGACAAACGCTCAAGTCCCACCAGGCCAGCTGCGGCCGCCACGTTTTCGATGACGAAACCGCTGCCAAGACGGGCGCCAAGACGCTCAGCCATGTGCCGAACAGCCACATCAGAGGCGCTGCCTGCCTGCAGTGGAAGCACGATGGTGACAGAGCCGTTGGGATATTTTTGAGCCCAGGCGGAAGCCGCAGTCACCGACCCCAGAAAAACACCCACACCCGATGACAGTAGTTCGCGTCTATTCATGGGAAGTTCCGCTGATATTCAATTGACCTGAACATGCAGTTCGCCCACACCTTCAACAAAAGCGAGCATGACGTCATTTTTAACCACAGGGCCAACCCCCGCTGGCGTACCGCTATAGATCAAGTCGCCGGGTTGCAGGGCAAACAAGGTGCTGAGGTAGGCAATCGTCTCGGGCACGTTCCAGATCAGGTCGGCCAAGTCACCTTGCTGGCGAAACTCACCATTGACTTTCAAGCTAACACGCCCAGAAGCGGGGTGTCCGATGACGCTGACGGGCACAACCTCACCACAGGGTGCAGAGCAATCGAAAGCTTTGCCGGTGTCCCAAGGGCGACCCGCTTTTTTGGCGCCAGCCTGCAAGTCACGACGCGTCATGTCGAGACCGACGGCGTAACCGTACACATGCGTCAGCGCTTGCTCAATCGAAATGTTGCTACCACCGGTGCCAATCGCCACCACCAGTTCGATCTCGTGATGCACGTCAGTAGACAAGGACGGGTAAGGAAAAGCGCCGCCATCTGTCACGATCGTCGTTGCTGGCTTCATGAAGAAAAAAGGAGGCTCACGCTCTGGGTCGTGTCCCATCTCGCGGGCGTGCTCCGCATAATTCCGGCCGACGCAGTAAATACGGTTAACGGGAAAGCGAGACTTCGAACCCTGCACCGGCAGGCTGATGGTGGCTGGCGCTGGAATGACGAACTGGCTGGGAGTGGCTGAAGCAGAAGACGAAAAACTCATTGACTTTCCTTTGATGTGGCAACTTTGTCGGGGGCATTTTCGCCAGCGTCAGTCCATGAAGGCACGCGACCGATGCGGGCCGCCTCATGCCAAGCGAAATTCAACTCGACTTTGATGCCGTTGATGGGTTCACGCATGAAGAGCTGGTAAAGGTCGGAGTTGTGGGCTTTACGTTCACTGAACTCAACACCGTTTTTAGTCAGGCGCTCAATGAACTCTTCAATGCCCTCGGAGTTCAGGCAAAGATGGTCGATCCGGCCCGATCCTGGCGCACCGGCTGCGGAATAATCTGTCCCGTCTTGATCGCTCGGCGTTTTCAGGTAGGTGTCTTGATGCGCAGAGTGCCTAGCCTTGCCGATGTGAATCACATCCTGCTCACCGATGTAAAGCCAATAAACTGGAAAGCCAAACTCTGGGTGGTAACCATTGCGAAAGCCTAAGTTATCGCAAAACCAATCTCGTGTGCCCTCCGGATCATGAGTCAGAATCAAAACATGTTCGAGAAATTTAAGCCCCATCGCGCGACCCCTTGTTGTTCATTTGATCAGTATTGGCCAGAAAAATGGAACCGGTCAAGCACGTTTTCACGGATCTGCAAACCATCCACAGATGTAAGTTGAAGTGAGCATAGAAAAGTCGCATACCCTTGTCCAATGCTGAATTTGGACAGCTCTATATCAACTTGGTATGAGACGCCGGAGAACCGGGCAAGAAAAAACCCGGCTGATATGAACAAACCGGGGTTTTCGCTGAAAGCAAGTTCACGCTTCAAGCGTAGATGCAGCGGATGATTTCAAGTCAGTCAAGACGACACATCGCCAGCTCACAGCCAGGATTTAACGGACGCCACCACCGCGTCGGTCGAAATACCGTATCGCTCATGCAAGGTCGGCAACGCACCCGCATCCAAAAATACATCCGGCAAACCAATCTGGCGAAACGCCGGATGCACACCAGCACGCATCAGCTCACCGGCCACAGCTTCTCCGAGGCCGCCAATCACGCTGTGATTTTCTGCTACCACCACCAGCCTTCCAGGTCGCGCCGCTTCGCGCAAGATGGTGGCTGCGTCGAGGGGTTTGAGAGTCGGTACGTGCAGCACGGCAGCGTCAATCTGGTCGCGTTGCAAAGCTTGTGCAGCTTCAAGTGAACGCATGGTCATCAGCCCGGTCGAGATGAACAGCACGTCGCGGCCATCACGGATAACTTTGGCTTTGCCGATTTCAAACTGGTAGCCGTATTCGTCGAGTACCAATGGCACTTGACCGCGCAGCAGCCGCATGTAGACAGGTCCCTGGTGTGCCGCGATGGCTGGTACGGCCTGCTCGATTTCGTGCGCGTCGCACGGGTCAATCACCATCATGCCGGGCATGGCGCGCATCAGGGCGAGGTCTTCTGCGGCTTGATGGCTGGGTCCATAGCCGGTGGTCAAACCGGGCAAGGCACAAACAATTTTCACATTCAGATTTTCTTCAGCGATCACCTGGTGCATGAAGTCGTAGGCCCGGCGCGTGGCAAACACCGCATAGGTGGTGGCAAAAGGCACAAAGCCTTCCTTGGCCAACCCGCCGGCAGCACCCATCAACAACTGCTCGGCCATGCCCATCTGGAAAAACCGTTCCGGGTAGGCTTGGGCAAACAAATGCAGGTCGGTGTATTTGGCCAAGTCAGCCGTCATGCCGACGATCTCGGGGCGCTGCGCGCCCAATTCGACCAGCGCCTTGCCAAACGGTGCGACGCGCGTGCGCTGGCCTTCGCTGGCGATCGACGCGATCATGGCTGAAGTGGTCAGCCGGGGCTTCTTGTTCGTCATGGTGTTCATTCGGCGGTGCCCGCGTGTGCGGCGTCCAGATAAGCGATGGCTTGCTGCCACTCGGGCGGGTCGACCCGGATGAAGTGGTTCTTTTCGCGCTGCTCCAGAAACGGCACACCCTTGCCCATCAAGGTGTCAAATAAAATCACGCGCGGCTTGGCATCTCTGCAGTCACGCGCGGCGTCAAAAGCAGTCAGCACAGCGGGTAAGTTATTGCCATCGACACGCTGCACATGCCATCCGAAGGCAGCCCATTTGTCGACCACGGGTTCAAAGCGCAAGACCTCACTGGTGCTGCCGTCGGCTTGCTGCTTGTTCAGGTCCACCAAACAAATCAGATTCGACAAACCATGGTGCGCGGCTGAGGCAGCGGCCTCCCAGGTCGAGCCTTCGTCAAGCTCGCCGTCGGACATCGAGTTGTAGACAAAGGCCGGATTTTTCTTGAGCCTTAAACCAAGCGCCATGCCAACGCCAATGATCAAACCCTGTCCCAACGAGCCGCCCGAGATTTCCATCCCCGGCGTGTAGGTCGCCATGCCGGACATGGGCAGACGGCTGTCATCGCTGCCATAGCTGTCAAGTTCGTCTTCAGGCAGCACACCGGCTTCAATCAAGGCGGCGTAGTGGGCGATGGCGTAGTGGCCATGTGACAGCAAAAAGCGATCACGTTCTTCCCACAGCGGTTCTGCGGCACGCAGTTTGAGCGCGTGACCGTAAGCCACTGCCAGCACATCGGCCCAACCCAGCGCTTGGCCAATGTAACCCTGGCCCTGGACCTCACCCATGCGCAGCGCAAAGCGCCGGACCCGGTAAGCACAGTCGTTCAAATCAGCCAGCGTGCTCATGCGCTGTGGCCGGTTTCGTAAGCCTGAATCATGTCGACTTTAGGTTGCGAGCGACCGCCATCAAAATCATTGCTCAGCCAGGCATCAACAATGGCTTTGGCCAGTTCCGGTCCGACCACCCGAGCCCCGATGGTGATGATCTGCGCGTCATTGCTGCGGCTGGCGCGTTCAGCGGAATAGGTGTCATGGCACTGCGCAGCCCGAATCCCGCGCACCTTGTTGGCCGAAATAGCCATGCCAATGCCTGTACCGCAAAGCAGCAGCGCCCGCTCAAAATCACCGCTGGCGACGCGCTCGGCCACGGCGAAAGCTACATCCGGATAGAGCACCGGTTGCGCGTCATGCGTGCCGAAATCAGTCACTTCATGACCAGCGTCGGCCATGTGCTTTTTCAAAATTTGTTTGAGGTCATACGCGGCCTCGTCGCAGCCAATCGCCAATTTCATGGGGTTCTTTCGTGAAGGTCAAACAGACGCGGTCTGCAGCAAGTGCTGCAGCGACCTCGCCATGGATTGCAAAATCAAACAGCAAGAGGTGGCGCCGGCATCCAGCACACCAATCGAGCGCGGGCCGAGTCGGGCTGAACGCCCGATACGCGCCTGCAAAGCTTGCGTCGAGTCGCGGCCGCGGGCTGCGGCCTCCGACATCGCCTGCAAGGCGTCCGAAAAACCGGCTGCAGAAGTCTGCGATGCACGGTAAGCGTCAAGCGCAGGCAACAGCGTGTCCATCAGGGTTTTGTCACCGACCCTGGCGTTGCCCATGGCCTGCACATTGGCCACCGCCGTGGCCAGTGCATCACCGAACAAAGCCGCATCAAGCTGGCTGTGAGGCCTCAGCGTGTCGGCCAGACCTCTGAAAAATTCGCCATACAACGGGCCCATGGAACCACCGATGTCGTCCATCAACGCCTTGGAGAGTTGCGTCAGAGCGGCGGGCAATTCCAAAGCCTTGTCAGCCAAGGCGTCTAGCCGTTCGGCGCAACCGTTGAAGCCCTTGGCCATGTTGATGCCGTGGTCGCCGTCACCGATCAAGCCATCAATCTCGCTGAGGTATTGACGGTTGGCGACGATGCTGGCGATCAAGTCACGCACCAAACCACCACTGAGCGCCAGCGGTATCGCTGGGCCTATAACAAGGCGTACAAGACGCGGGGCGCTAGCAGAAACAGCGGGAACCACGATGCTGTTCTGCGCAACAGGGCCACCCAACTGACCGTTGTAACGGCGCTCTGCGGCTAGACTGCCGGCCACCGTCAGACCGATTGATTGGCAAGGCTCTGTCAAGCACGATGCCAGCTCATCGTCGAGTTTCATGAGCGTCAAGGTGACGCCCATCATCTCCAATGACGAGAACAAATTGCCCACTTGTTTGAACGCAATACGGATGCCGCGCGCCTCTAAGTGCTGCGCCAGCTCGCCGTACAAAATGTATTGCTCCATCAGCGGCGTCGCGCCCAAGCCGGACACCAAAAGCGCCACGCGGTCACCCGCCACAAACGGCAAGTCGGGCAGCACCGCCGCCAGCATCAAGTCGGCCATCTCGGCGGCAGTCGCTGTCGGCCGCACATCGATCCCAGGCTCGCCATGGTGGCCAATACCCACTTCCATGTTGCCGTGCTCAATCGTGAAGTTGGCCTTGCCAACCGCCGGAATAACACAGGCCGACAAGCCGATGCCAATGCTGCGGGTGTTGTCGATGGCCTTTTGTGCGGCCGCAATCACTTGTTCCAGCGAGCCGCCACGCGCCGCCACCGCCGCGCCGACTTTCCACATGAAAATCTCGCCCGCCACGCCGCGACGCTTGGCCTCGTCGCCCTTCGCGGCCGAGGCCACGTCGTCATTGGCCACCACCGTCTGAACCGCCATGCCCTGAGCCGATGCCATCTGCATGGCCATCTTCACGTTCATGTTGTCGCCAGCGTAGTTGCCGTACAAACAGGCCACCCCGGCACCGCCGTCGGCAGCTTGCATGGCATCGAAAAAACTGCGCGCGGTGGGTGATGAAAAAATTTCGCCAACAGCAACTGCGTCCAACAAGCCGTCGCCGACATAGCCCAAAAATGCCGGCTCATGGCCAGAACCGCCGCCGGTGATGACACCGACCTTGCCGCGCTCCGGCGCTTGCAAGCGCTGCACCACACGTGCATTGGCAGTTGAAATGCAGAGGGTGTCGGCATGGGCTTGGAGCCAACCTTTGAGCATGTCCTCGACCACTTGGTCGGGGTTGTTGATGACGCGGTTCATGTCAGCCATTCCACTTTCAATGAGCCGCCATCAGCGGGTTCAGGTGTTGCCGCACAAAAGCCAAAGCAGGCTTCAGCACCGCCTCAATGTCGGCCAACGGCACGCGGTAAGGCGAGCGACTGGGTTGTGCGTTGGGCAAGCGGTGCAGTCGCAACGGGATCTCGATGGACAAGTTCAACGCCGTTTCGGTAACAGCGTGCAGGATGTGCGCGCAGTCAATGCTGCCCTGCCCTAGCGGCGTGAAAAAGTAGCCACTGGCGTCACGCCGCACATCCTTGATGTGGGTGTGCAAACACAAGGGCATGGCGGCCAAGGCATCGTCCACAGGCGCTACACCCGGGCGGTGCGAAATGGTGTTGCCTGCGTCATAGTTCAAACCGACCATGGCGTGGCCTATCTCCCCTAAAAGCGCAGCGGCGTCGCTGGCGGTGTTCAGCAGGTTGTCCGAGCCATCCCCAGGGTTTTCCAGCCCGATCTTCAGACCGATGCACTCCGCATGCCGGGCCAGCACCTCAATGTTGGCGAAGAAACTTTTTTTCAGTCGGCGCGCAGCGGCATTGGTGTTGATGACTTCAGCACCCAGCGCTCGCGCAAAGTCCATGCGGCCGCGAAAGACATCAACAGCGTCGTCACGCCCGAGGTCGATGTGTGAAGAAAAGGCATGGCAGGCGATGCCGCTGTCAGCCAACCAGCGCTGCCACTGTTGGGCCTGCTCGGGCGTGAAAGCAGACTCGTCAAAGGCCTCTGTATAGCCGACGATAAAGGCAGGCTCAACGTGCGCAGCACCGATGGACGCCAAACTTTCGAGCATGCGCGGTGGCTCATAGCCGTCATAAGGAGCACCCGAAATGGAGATGATGCGCACGTCGGATGCGCTTGTACCAGTGACTAATGAATTGCTCATGCTGTCGTTTTCAGTGGAGAGTCAACCAAGGCAGGTAGGCGAAACCCAACAACAGTCCGATGGCGACGAAATAGAACGGAATCAGTTCTTTCACAACATCCCCAATGCGCACGCGGGCGATGGTGCTGGTGATGAACAGCGTGGTCCCGATGGGCGGGTGGTACAGCCCGATCGAGAGATTGACGATCATCATGATGCCCAGCTGGATCGTGTCCATGCCGACAGCCGCAGCCAGAGGCACAAACATGGGTGTGAGCAAGAGTACCGCCGCAGGCAGGTCAATGAACATGCCAGTGGCCAGCATGATCAGATTCATCGCCAGAATGATGAGCCACGGGGACTGCAAGGTTTCCTTGGCGTAACGTGTGAACTCAGCCGGCAACTGCTCGTAGGTCACGATCCATCCAACGATGCTGGAGGCCATGATGATGAGCAGCACCACACCGGTCGAAATGCCCGCTTCAATCGCTGCGGCCCGAATCTTGGCAAGCGTCAGGTCGCGGTAGATCAGACCCGCCACCAGCAGGGCGTAGAGCGTGGACATCACGCTGACCTCGGTCGGCGTGGCAATGCCAAAGCGCAGAAAGACGATGATCAGCACAGGCATGGCCAGCGCCGGACCAGTCTGCACGAGCTGGAGCCAAAATGCCGGCCACTCGAATGGCGTGGTGTCGCGGGGGAAGTTGCGGCGACGGCCTTGTATATAACAAACAGCCATGAAGCCGGCACACATCAGCAGGCCGGGCAGAATGCCGGCGACGAACAGCGCGCCAATCGATGCGCCAGAGACCAGCGCGTAGACGATCATCGGGATGGAAGGCGGAATCAGGATGTCAATGGTGGCAGCGGCGGCCAGCGTACCGGCGGCAAACGGTGCGGGGTAACCCAGTTTCTTGAGCCAAGGGATCAGCATCGAGCCGATGGCAGAAGCATCCGCGACAGCTGAGCCTGAGACGCCCCCAAAGATCGTCGATGACAGAACGCCCACCTGCGCCGGACCGCCGTGGACGCGGCCGATCATCATGGACAACAACTTGACCAGACTCTGACCCAGCTTGCCGCTGACCATTAAGGCGCCAGTCATCATAAAAAAGGGAATCGCGATGAGCGGAAAGCTCTGCGTCTGCGACAGCATTTGTTCAATCGCCAGATGCACCGGCACCCGGTCGAGGATGAGCAGCCCACCGACAGAGGCGAGCACAAGAGCGTGTGCAATCGGGATCGACAGCAGCGCACCGACCACGAACAAAAGAATAATGAGCCCGGTCATGCCTGTGCTCCCGTGTTGTCGGAATTGGTGGGTTCGTCAAGCATCAGGTCAGGCTGGCTGACCCAGACCAGATGCAGCCTGCAAATGGTCACGATGGCCAACAGCCCAAAGCCCAACATCAGGCAGGAAACACTCACCGAGCCAGGCACTTGCAGGATGGGCGTGCGCTCATCGGCGGCAATCTCCATCAGCGGCCAAGCCACGACTGACAGCGAGGCGTAAAGCCCCGCCACCACCAGCGATCCGGCCACCAACACCCAGCGACGCAGTCTGCCGAGCTTCTGGGTGAGGATGACGATGGCAATGTGCGAGCCATGTTGCGCGGCCAGCACCACCCCCGCCATGATGAGCCAAGGAAACATCAACTCCGGTAGCTCGGAGGCAGATGACAAACTGCTGCCCGCGATATATCGCAGGCCGACGTTGACGCTCAGGATGATGAACATAGCGCTGAGGGTCACATAAAGCACCCCTCTGCAGGCCATGCCAATCAGGTGGTCGACTGCACTGGCGATGCGCAGGACGGCCGATCCAACCTGACCTTGCGTCGCCAGAGCGTCTTGTGACAAAGGAGTGCTCATGAGTCGTTCAGCTTCAGCGCGCGGCTTGGACAACGCGTTTCACGAACTCACCCGTAGGGCCTGCGCTCCACTTGTCGTAAACGCTGCGCGTAGCCTGAACAAAGGGCGCATTGTCAACGGTGTCAATCTGCACACCTTTGGCTTTGAGCTCACTCACCAGCTTGAGGTCTGCATCTTTGGACAACTTGCGTTGCAGTTGCGTGGCCTCAGCCCCGGCAGCTAGGAAGACCTTCTGGTCGGCCGCGCTCAGTTTGTCCCATGAGCGCTTGCTCATCAGAAACGGAGTTGCCTCGTACTTGTGACCGGTCAGCGAGATGTACTTTTGAACTTCGTATAGCTTGGCCGACTCAATGTTGGCAAGCGGGTTTTCTTGTCCGTCCACCACACCTTGTTGAAGCGCCACATAGAGCTCCGAGAACTTGATCTGCTGCGGGTCAGCGCCCAAGGCCTGCATGATGTCTACCGTGATGGCATCGGGCGGCGTGCGGATCTTCAGACCCTTGACATCAGCGGGAGCTTTGACGGGACGCTTGCTGTTCGAGAGATGGCGAATGCCGTTGTCCCAGTAGCCGAGCACGATCATGCCCTTGGCTTCTGAACGCTTGGCCAGTTCCTGCCCAATCGGACCGTCCAGCATTTTCCAAGCTTTGGTGATATCCGAGAACAGGAAAGGCAAGCCCAACGCGCTGTACTCAGGCACGACGGCCGCGACCGCCCCCTGGCTATTGGCCGACATGTCGAGTGTCCCAGAGCGAATCGCCGTCACCATGGCGGCATCGTCACCCAGCTGCGAGGAGTGAGCCACCTGGATCTCAATGCGGCCTTTGGTGTTGGCCTTGACGAGCTCAGCAAATTTAACAGCGGCCTCATGCCGCGGATTGCCCGGAGCAGCTCCGTGCCCCAACGTCAGCTTGACGGGGGCTTGGGCGAAGCTCATGGAGCCGGCACAGGCCAGCGCAGCCACCAGGGCGGCACGGCGAAATAGATTGAATCGTGGTGTCATGTTGTCTCCTGTTTTTTATCAATAAATGCAGCGAGGGCCGTGCTGCGAACGGATATTTAAAAAGCGGGCCTGCTGATAGGTTCAGTGGATCAACATGCCGCCATTGACATCCAGCGTGATGCCGGTGCAATAGCCCGACAGGTCGCTGGCCAGAAACACCACGCAGCCCGCCACGTCGTTTGGAGCGCCGATGTAGCCGAGCGGGATACCGTCGAGAATCGACTGCAGCTTGTCATCAGGGATCAGACCCTTGTTGATGTCAGTGGCGATCAGACCTGGCGTGACGCAGTTGATACGGATGCCGTCACCGCCGAATTCGCGTGCCATTGCACGCGCCAGACCGAGCACGCCGGCCTTCGCCGCAGAGTAATGCGGGCCGCCCAGAATACCGCCACCACGTTGCGCCGAAACCGACGAAATACACACGATGGATCCGCGCTTTTGCAAGCGCATGGTGGGCAAAACTGCCTGTGACGCGACCAAGGTGCCGCGCAAGCTGACATCAAGTACCGCGTCATAGTCTTGCGGCGCAATGTCGAGTGTTTTACGTGGCTGCGTGATGCCAGCGTTGTTGACCAAGATGTCGATCCGACCCTTGGCTTTCAGCACCTCGGCGACCGCAGCATCACACGAGGCTTTGCTCGTGACGTCGGCCACCAGACCCATGTGCTGGGCACCGAGTTTGGCCGCTGCGGCGGCTGGATTGGCCTGCGCCAAATCTAAAATAATCACGGTTGCGCCCTGCGCCGCCATCATGCGTGCCGTGGCAAAACCCAACCCATTAGGGCCTGCGCCCCCAGTGACCACGGCCACCCTGTCTTTTAGCAACATGCGCTGTCTCCTTGTTAAAACTGCCGCGATTCTGGCAAGAAATAACAAGGGCTACAAACGATAAAATCTCAAGCTCAAGTGAAAATCCATCATGCTGCACTGCAATAATCACTTACTCCATCATGTTGCCCCCACTCCCCTCACTGCTGGCTTTTGAGACCATTGCGCGCCGTCGCAGCTTTGCACTGGCCGCTGCAGAGCTGCACCTGACGCCGTCTGCTGTCAGCCACCAAGTGGCACGACTGGAAGATTTTTTGGGCGTCAAGCTCTTTGAGCGCTCGTCTCGCGGCGTCAAACTCAGCTTGGCAGGTGAAGCCTATTTGCAACGTGTGGGCGGTGCGCTGGGGGCCATCAGCGCTGCCACCGACGACATGCGCCAAGGTGTACGCAACACGTTGTATGTACACGCCAGCCCGAGCTTTGCCAGCCTCTGGCTGATGCCGCGCATCGGGCAGTTTGCGCAGGAACACCCCGGGGTCTCGCTGTTCTTGTCCGCGTCCCATCTTCATTCGGACTTTGAACTCGGTCAGGTCGACATAGATATCCGCTACGGCGTTCCAATGTGGCCCAACTTAGTGGTCAAACCAGTACTCGTCGAGGAGATCTTGCCGCTGGCCAGCGCCGCCTTTATTGAGCGCCACCAGATCCGCACACCAGCAGACCTGCTGCAGGTGCCGCTGATCCAATCCACCGTCAGTGTTGTTCAGTGGAGCGACTGGTTTGCCAAATACCACCCGGGGCAAAAACCAGACCGCTTTGCGCTGCGCTTTGACCGCGCGCTGATGGCACTCGACGCAGCCGTGCAAGGCTTGGGCGTGGCACTTGAAAGCCGAGTCATTGGCGATGGACACGTGACGGCGGGCCGGCTAAAACCAGTCTTTGATCCGACTTGGTCCGTCCAGGTACAGCCCCACTTCGTGGTCTATCCCGAACGGCACGGTTACCGGCCCGAAGTCAGGCTTTTTCTGGACTGGCTGGGTAGGCAAGCGGACGCAGCAGCCCTCACCGGGCAGCCTTGACGCATCTGCGCTTATGCAGCTTCGATGGCCGTTCAGGCTGCCATCAAGCGGGCTACAAATGCGGCGCCGGTTTCACGCGTGCCAAGCTGACCACCAACGTCGCGCGTGGCTTCGTGAGCCTCAATCGCCGCTGCCGTCGCCGCTTCAATGGCGGCACTGGCCTCGATGAAAGCCGGCTTGCCGGACCGCAGCCCATGCCAGCGCAGCAGCTGTCCGGCGGACAAGATCAATGAGAACGGATTGGCAATGTTCTGCCCCGCGATGTCGGGGGCAGAACCGTGCGCCGCTTGTCCCATGGCGTGGTTAACGCCGGCATTGAGCGAGGCGCCCAAGCCTAGGCTGCCAGAGAGTTCTGCCGTCAAGTCGGACAAGATGTCGCCGAACATATTGGTCGTGACGATGACGTCAAAGCGCTGCGGCGCGCGCACCACGTGGGCCATCATGGCGTCGACGATGAAGTCGTCAACCGCTACTTCCGGAAACTCTTTAGCGACGCGCAGGCACTCTTCGATGAACATGCCGTCGCCGATTTTCAGCACGTTGGCTTTGTGGACGAAGGTGAGTTTTTTGCGCCGCGTCATGGCCAGCTCAAACGCTGAGCGCGCAATGCGCTCACAGCAAACGCGGGTGATGCGGCGCAGCGAGACCACCACGTCTGGCGTGATCAACATCTCGCTTCCGCCGGATTCGACGTTGCGGTCGGCATAAAAACCTTCGGTGTTTTCACGCACCACGACCAGGTCAAACTCGCCAAGCCGCGCGGTCATGCCTTTGAAGGTCCGTGCTGGCCGGATATTGGCGTACAGATCCAGCGTCTTGCGGAAAAATTTCGACGGATTGATCTCGCCCTTGGCTTCATCCTTGAAGTCATAGGTGGCCATGGGGCCGAGCATCAGACCATCGGCGGCACGCACTTTTTCAAGCAGCGCCGGCGTGACGGTCGCGCCGTGAAGCTTCAGGCTGTCATGGCCGGCGATGTCATGCTGGAGTTCGAGCTGAAGGTGAAATTTTTTCGAAACAGCTTCCAGAACATCGACCGTGACGGCCATGGTTTCAGGGCCAATACCGTCGCCGGGCAGAACAACAATTTTCATAGGGATCAATTCAAAAATGGAAGAAATAAAAACCAAAAAAAAAGCGCTGATTCAGGGATACGTCAATCGGCCTAATTAGCTTTGAGTCCGGCTGTCTTCGCCACCTCGCGCCAAAGTACGCTCTCGGCCAACAGGGCTTTGCGGAAGTCGGCGGGTGACCCGCTGACGGCATCAGCACCTTCGTTTGCGAGACGGCTGCGCAACGGATCACGCGCGGCCGCTTCGTTGATGGCGATGTTGAGTTTATCGATGATCGCTTGCGGCGTTTTAGCGGGTGCCATCACGCCCCACCATGTTGAAATATCAAAACCCTTGATACCCGCTTCAGCCATGGTCGGCGTGTTGGGGAACAGCGGTGAACGCTTGGCGCTGGTCACCGCCAGCAACTCAACACGGTTGTCCTGCACATAAGGCAGGATGGTGGGCACGGTGGCAAAAAACAGTTGGATGCGACCCGCCAGTAAGTCAACGGTAGCCGGGCCACTGCCTTTGTAGGGAACGTGCGTCATGGCCAGCTGCGTTTTTTGCCGAAACAACTCGCCCGACAAATGGTTGATGCTGCCGTTGCCAGCCGAGCAAAAATTGGTGCCATCAGGCCGGGCGGCCATGGCGGTGCGCAACTGCGCGATGGTTTTGACGCCCATCTCTTTGCTGGCGACCACCAACAGCGGGCCGCGACCGATCATCGCAATCGGCGCGAAATCTTTCTCGATGTTGTAGGTCGGCGTGGCTTCGGCCGCCGCATTGGTGACGAAGGTCGAGGTCGCGAACAGCAAGGTGTAGCCGTCCGCTGGCGCTTTGGCCACGGCGTTGGCGCCAATGCTGCCGCCCGCACCGCCTTTGTTCTCGATGATCACCACTTGACCGAGCTTTTCGCCCAACGCTTTTCCCACATCGCGGGCAATGCTGTCGGTGCCGCCACCGGGGGCGAAGGGCACGATCAAGGTGATGGCCTTAAGCGGGTAGGTCTGCGCCTGCGCGGGTACAGCTGACAAGGCCGCCAGCGCGCTGACGACTGTTGCCGCCAAGCTGAAGTAGCGGTTGGTTAAAGGCAATACGGTCGTCATCTCAATGACCCGCCGCAGGTGCCACGGCAGCACCTTCAATGCCGTGCCGAGCCAAAGACTCCGCCACGAAACCACTGGCTTTCATCTCTTCAACGAAGGCAGCGACGTACGCTTGAGCGGCCTCGCCGCGCGTTTTAGGCACACCCATCGCTTGCTCGATGACCATGAAGCGGCCCGGCAACAAGCGCAAACCCGGCAAGCGTTTGGCGTCTGCTTCAAGCTGCTGTTTGACACCGGCGGCAACGTCATCGCCATTCGCCAAAAAGGTGTCGACCACAGTCGGCGAGGTGAGCGCGCGGACGATCTGCGCGGCTTTCAAAGCCCGCGTCAAGTAAAGGTCGTAGGCGCTGCCCTTGCCGACGGTGACGCGGTGCGCTGCGGCGTCGACTTCTTCGTTGTACTGCAAGGGCGAAGCCTCGCGCACCAAGTAACTGCCTTCGATCAAGACATACGCCGCAGTGAACAAAATACCCTGGCCACGCACCGGATCGATCGCAAAAAATCCAATGTCAGCTTGATCGGCGTTGACGATGTCGACGGACTTGCCAGCTGAATCCGAAACCACCAGTTCGGACTCAACACCGAGCCGGCGGGCTAATTCACGCGCCAGATCAATCGACACGCCGACAGGCAAACCGGCAGCATCGCGGTTGGCAAGGATGGGATTGCCCAAATTGATCGACGCGCGCAAGCGTCCGGTGGGTGTTAAAGCGCTCTTCACGGCTGCACTGAATGTCATGATTCGTCGTTTCTGTAGTTGACACCAAAGCCTGCATCGCAGCACAGGTTGATGGTCGTCATGGTGTGGATGGATTCAGAAAACCAGGCCGCAATCGCCGCCTTGCGTTCACCAATGTAGTCGGGTTGACCGTCGGCACCTAGCCGCATGCTGAGGTCGTGACCGGGGATGAGCACGGTGCCGGGCACAGCCCGCCAGTGCGCCCAGATCATCGCCAAGGTCTCACGGCTTTGCTGGGCGTCTGCGGTGGCGTCGACTTCGCCGGACAACAACTCAGCCCGGTTCTTGGCCGAGTCGCCAGTGAAGATCACGGGCGGCGTGTTGGCGGTCAGCACAAAAATCAGATGGCCTGGTGTGTGACCCGGCGCCGCCACGGCTTTCAAACCGGGCAAGGGTTCGTCGCCCGGCAGCATGCGGCGCACGTGCTCGCGCGTCAGCAGTTCACGCACATACAGCTCGGGCAAGGGGTTGAAGCCGGGCGGCTGACTCGCAGCCCAAGTGAGTTCCTCGTCACCAATCCAGACAGTCGCGTTCGGAAACAAAGTGAAGTTGACCGCGTGGTCGTAATGCGCGTGCGTGAGGATCACGTCGGTCACGTCTTCCGGCTTGACGCCTTGGGCTTGCAATTGCTGCGACAGTTCGCGTCGAACACCAAAAGCGCCGACATCCACCAGTGCCACACGGTCTTGGCCGCGCAGCAGCGAGACGGTGCTCCAGCCGAGACCACCGTGACAAACAGCGCGCCCCGGGAAGCCTTGAATCAGCAGATCGAGTTGGTACATGCGTAGTGACGGTTTTATTGCGGCTTGATGTTGGCGTCTTTGACGAGTTTTCCGTAAAGCACCAAATCGCGTTGAATTTGCGCTAAAAACTCGGCCGGGGAACTGCCTACCAGTTCATTGCCCCCCTCGACGCCGAGGCGCTGAATGATGTCGGCCGACTTGACGGCCTTGACGGCTTCTTGATGCAAACGGCTGATGATCGCCGGATCGGTCTTGGCTGGCGCCAGCAGGCCGACGAACTGGGTGATGTCAAAACCCTTGTAGCCGAGCTCTTGCATCGTCGGCACTTGCGGTAAGGACTTGGCGCGGGTTGGACCCGACACAGCAAAAGCCCGCAGTTGTTTGGCCTCAATTTGCGGTACGGACGTGATCACCGTGTCGTAGGTGAAGGTCAAATGGCCACCGAGCAAATCAGCCAGCGCCGGTGCGCTGCCTTTGTAGGGCACGTGCGTCAGCGTGGTGCCAGTCATCAACGACAGCAGCTCGCCGGCCAGATGGCCGCCGCCACCAATACCGGTAGAGCCATAACTCAGCGCGCCGGGCTCAGCTTTGGCCTTGGCCACAAGCGCTGGCAGGCTCGCAATCGGCGAGTTGGTGGGCACCACCAGCACGTACTGGTAGGTCAGGATCTGGCTGATCGGGATGAAGTCTTTCAAGGTGTCGTAAGGCACCTTGGCGTACAGCCCAGGGTTGATGACGAGTGGCCCGCTGGCATCCATCAGCAAGGTATAACCGTCGGCGGGTGCCTTGGCCACGATGTCGGTGCCGATCATGCCGTTGGCGCCGCCCTTGTTGTCCACCAAAATAGGCACGCCCATGCTGTCAGACATTTTTTTGGCGATCAAGCGAGCCGTGATGTCGGCATTGCCGCCCGCCGCATACGGCACCACCATGCGAATCGGTTTGTTCGGGTAGGTCTGCGCGTGGGCCTGACCCAAAGCTGTCAGCGCGGCCAAGGCGGCAAGCAGCAATGATTTTGTTGTTTTGGATGAGCTAGGGTGCATGAAATGTCTCCTTTTTTATTTCATCACTTAAGCTGGGGCGTTGGCCGCATGTTTGTGCAGCAAGGCCATCACGTCAGCGGGCATGTGGATGCCGTTCTCACGCTGGTCTTTCATCTTGGCCAGCTCGATCTCGCCAGGCACCAGCACCGGTTTGCCGTCTTCAGCGGCCGGGCTCTCGTGCAGGATGGCCGCGAAGTCGTTCATGCGCTCTGTGAGCCAAGCGTACGAACCGAGCAAGCGGGTGTTGATGAGGATGAAAAAGTGACCGAGGTTCTGCGGCTCGTCAGGCGCATCGACCCACGACTTAACGTGCGTGAGGTAAGCGGCGTTCGACAGCAAACCTGCGAACAGATCGACCAGCAGCGCCAAACCGTAGCCCTTGTGGCCGCCAATCGGCAACAAGAATCCGTCGAGTGCTTGCGCCGGGTCGCTGGTCGGCAAACCTTGCTTGTCAGTCGCCCAAGTTGCAGGGATGCTCTCGCCGCGCTTGAACGCATTGCGAATCTTGGCGCGGGCCACTACGCTCATGGCCATGTCCAACAAGAAGGGGGCGCCGCCGGGGTTGGGCACGCCAAAACCCAAGGGGCTGTTGCCCAGACGTGCATCGGTGCCGCCCCAAGGTGCAATGGTGGTGGTCGCATTGCTGCCAATGATGGATGCAAAACCCGCCTCGGCCGCCATCAACGAATACGGAGAGATCGGTCCAAAGTGATTGCTGCCGCGCGCAAAAGCGATGCCGATGCCGCATTCGCCGGCGACTTCCATGGCCGCTTCCAGAGCTCGCAGGCCGACCAAGGGGCCAACGCCGTTGTCACCATCGACCCTGATCATGGCAGGCGCCAAGCGCTCAACCTTGACCTTGGCGTCGGGGTTGATGCCTTTGATCAATAAGCGCTCGCCATAGGACTCGACCCGGCTCAGACCGTGAGTCGACAAGCCAAACAAGTCGGCCATGACCAAAATGCGGCAAACGTCTTGGGCATCTGCCAGCGACAAGCCCAGCCCCTGAAAGGCTTTGACGCCGAGTTGGGTGAGTTCAGATTCAGGTACCCGGATCGGGTCATTGGCGCGAGCGTTCACAGCAGTTCTTTCTTTAAAACCGAGATTATGGAAAGCCAGCTCGTGCGTGTAAAGTGCAAATATTCCATCTATTGTTGTTGTAAACGCATGAATTTTGACTTAGCAGACCTCCGGGCTTTCCTCGCTGTGGCCGATCTGGGCAGCTTCAAGGCCGCCTCCGCCGCCATTCATTTGTCGCAATCGGCGTTGTCACGGCGCATCGACAAACTCGAAACAGCCCTTGGCGTGTTGCTCTTTGAACGGACCACACGGAAAGTCGAATTGACCACGGTCGGGCGCAGTTTTGTACCCAAAGCGCGCAGCGTTCTAAACGAGCTTGACAGCGCCCTGCTTGGCATCAGTGACGTCGCCGAACGCATCTCTGGTGAAGTCACCATCGCCTGCGTGCCCTCGGCAGTGGCGTATTTTTTACCAGACGTGATGCGCGCTTATCACCGCAAATACCCCGGCATCCGAATCCGCGTGATCGACGAATCGTCTTTCGATATTCTTCTCAACGTGGTTCGCGGCGAAGCCGATTTCGGGCTCACCTACATCGGTGCGCAAGAAGCCGACATTGAGTTCGAGCCGGTGCTGCAAGACCCGTTTGTGGTCGCTTGCACCAAAGACCATCCGCTGGCCAAAAGGAAAAAAATACGCTGGGACGAACTGGGTGAGCACAGCTACATCACGCTGGCGCAAGGCAGCGGCAACCGGCTGCTGATTGACTTGGCGCTAGCCCAGAGCAAGTCGCATCCGCGCTGGTTCTGCGAAGTTCACCACGTGCCCGCCATGGTCAGCCTGATCGAGGCTGGTTTGGGGGTTGGCGTGGTGCCACGCTTAGCGATGCCAAGGCAGGGACATCCGACCTTGGTCAGCATTCCGCTACACGAGCCAGATGTGGCCCGCACGCTAGGACTGATCAAGCGCAGAGGCCGTGAATTGACAGCGGCCGCACGCTACTTTTATGACCTGCTGATTCAGGCCATGAAGTGACACTGATCGTGAACTGGAAAATACGTTTGCTGTTATTTTTTGAATGTCAACAAGCGTAAGCCGCATTGGCTGCTGATCCATTTCGCCGTAAGATCCGCGGGTTTTTCGAAAAATTAGAAACCTTTCAACCTGGCGATTTCAATCGCTGGCCGCCGTCACCACGGCCCACATTTTTAGAGCCCTCACATGCCCAATTACGCCACCGATTTCAAGTGTGTTCGCGACGACGTCAGCCCTGAAGAATGGGCTACACGGGTCGAGTTGGCGGCCTGCTACCGACTGGTCGACAAGTTCGGCATGACCGACCTGATCTACAACCACATCACGGCCAGCATACCTGGCACCGATCATTTGTTGATCAATTTGTACGGTCTGCTTTACAAAGAAATCACAGCATCGAGCCTGGCCAAAATCGACTTGGCGGGCAACATTTTGTCCAAGCCCGACACCGACTACGGCATCAACAAATCGGGCTACGTGATTCACGGCGCTATTCATGAGGCGCGACCTGATGTGCACTGTGTGATTCACACCCACAGCCGGGCCGGTATGGCGGTGGCCAGCATGGCGTGCGGGCTGTTGCCGATGACACAGACTTCGATTCGTTTTCACAATCACTTGGGGTATCACGACTTTGAAGGTCCCGCGATCAACCTTGAGGAGCGCGTGCGACTGGTGAAAGACCTTGGGCCACACACAGCCATGATCTTGCGAAACCACGGTTTATTGACCTGCGGCCCCACCGTGGCGCAGGCTTTCAACACGATTTACCAGCTTGAAATGTCTTGCCGTGCTCAGGTTGATGCCATGGCTGCCGGCACCGGCCTGACCCTTCCAACTGAAGAAGTGTTGCAGCACACGGCGCACCTTTACCAACCCGGAACGCGCCGTCCATATGGCGAGCTCGAATGGCACGCGATGATCCGCCTGCTGCGGGCAGAGGCCGGTTCGTCCGGCTTCCCATCCTTCGATGTTTGACACCTGACTGTTGTCGCCACGTGATCCTTGGCCTGAGACCTGAACTTCATGAAAAAAATAATCAACGAGACAAACCTAAAAGCGTGGACATGCGTCGCGACGCTCGCGCTGGGTTTGATGGCACACAGTTGGAGCCATGCCCAAAGCGCGGCCGAAACATATCCCAACCGGCCCGTCAAGGTCATGGTCGGCTATGGCCCTGGTGGCACCGGCGACTTGACAGTGCGTCTGGTCGCGCAAAAACTCATTGAAAAAACGGGTCAGCCGTTTGTCATCGACAACCGGCCCAGCGCGGGCGGCATTGTGGCATCGCAAGTAGCGCAGCAGTCCACACCCGATGGCTACACCTTGAATTTCATCGCGGCAGGCAATTTCGCCATGACGCCATCGCTTTTCAAGTCGCTGCCTTTTGACCCGCTCAAAGACTTCGAAATGGTCTCGCTCATTGGCACCTTCGGCTTTGCTTTGGCAGTCGACAGCAAGTCGAACATCCTTGACACACGCGGGTTAATTGCCCAAGCCAAGGCTAACCCTGGCCAAATTTTCATTGGCACTATTTCGGTGGGCAGCGCGCAGTATTTGGCTGCAGAAGTCTTTCGGTCGATGGCGGGCATTGATGCCACCATCGTGCCTTACAAAACTTCAGCCGACGTCGTTCGTGCGCTACGCACCGGTGACGTGCAAGCGATTTTTGAAACCATCGCACCGGTTATTCCGCACGTCAAAGCCGGCACGATGCGCGTGTTGGGTGTGACAGAAACCCAGCGTTTTCCGAGCCTGCCGAATGTGCCAACGATTGCCGAAAGTGGCCTGCCCAACTATGAGATCGTCGGGTGGAACGGAATTGCCGTGCCAGCCCGCACGCCGCGCGATGTGATCAACAAACTCAACGCCGAAATCAATGCAGCCGTCGTGCAACCCGATATCCGTCAGAAGTTTCTCGACCTCGGTGTGATCGCCCGAGGCAACACCCCGGAGCAAATGACGGCGCTGCTGAAAAAAGACATCGCCTGGTGGCGTGACGTGATCGAAAAAGCCAAGATTGCCAAGCAATGATCGAAGCCTTCAGCACCCCGCCTAGCGCTTCACCTCGCCCCAAAATTTACATCCTAGACGCCTTCCATGAGGCCGGCATTGCGCTGGCCCGGCAACATGCCGATGTGGTCTGCTGGCCCGACCCAGCGATCCAAAACTGGCCGGAAGACGCCGATGGCGTGATGGTCCGCATGATGCCGATCACGCCCGAGCAACTCGCCCGCGCAAAACACGTCAAGGTGATCTGCAAACAGGGGGTCGGCTATGACACGATCGCCATCGAAGCGGCCCGAACGCACGGTATTCCGGTGTGCAGAACACCCGGCGTGAACAGCGAAGCCGTGTCCGAGATGGCGTTTGCGCTGGCACTCAGCGTGGCGCGACGCGTGTCACGGTTTGACAGGATGCTGCGCGCGGGAGCCGAGATCATCAGGCCGCAGCATCTGGGCATAGAGCTGCAAGGCAAAACCGTCGGTATCGTCGGCATGGGCAACATCGGAAAATCTGTCGCCCGCAAATGGCTGGGCGCTTTTGACGCCAAGTTACTGACCTACGCACCACGCAGCCCGGCAGACCACTGGAGTGATCTGCCGCACACCCGCGTCGCCTCGCTGCACGACATGCTGCCGCAGGTTGATGTGTTGACCTTGCACCTGCCGCTGAGCGCCGAAAGCCATCACATGATTGGCCGGCCTGAATTAGCACTGATGAAAAAAAATGCCATCCTGATCAATGTCTCGCGCGGCGGGATCATTGACGAGAAAGCGCTTTTTGAGTCAATGTCTGCCGGCCATCTGTTTGGTGCAGGTCTGGATGTTTTTGAGATCGAACCACCGCCGCCCGACTACCCGCTGTTGCAGCTGGAAAATTTGGTGGCGACTCCGCATGCTGCTGGCGGTACGCACGAAACTCAGGCTAGAAGCGCCTTGCAAGTGGCACAACAAGTCATTGACGTGCTGCAAGGAAGTCCGCCGGCGAACTGCGTTAACTGATCGGCACGCCCAGCCTCAACACCCTGCACTCTTTTCAGAAAAACATAAGCCGCTATGCCACAGACTTACCCCGCACTTTTGAACGCTATCCACGGCGTGCTTCATCAGCCGCCCCATACGGCTTTGCCTGCAGGCAGTTGCGACTGTCACACCCACGTTTTCGGGCCAACCGACCGCTACCCGCTGGCAGCAGACCGGCAGTACACGCCAGATCAAGCCCGACTCGAAGACATGCTCCGCCTGCACGACCAACTCGGCATCGAACGAGTGGTCATCGTCCACCCCAGCCCTTACGGCAGCGACAACCGGTGCACGGTAGACGCACTGCTGGCCTTGGGTGAACGCGGTCGCGGTGTGGCGGTGATCGACGAAAAAACCAGCGACGCACAGCTGCAAACAATGCATGACGCCGGCGTGCGCGGTGTCCGCATTAATCTCGAAACCGATGGTATTCATGACCCAACTCTGGCCACGCGCCAGTTGTTGTGGGCACATGACCGTGTCAAAGTCCTAGGCTGGCACGTACAGGTTTACACCAACCTCACGGTGTTCGCGTCCCTTGTGTCGGTCTTGGATCAGCTCTCTGTGCCAGTCGTGCTAGATCACTTTTGTCGCGCGCAGGCGGCACTCGGGCCAGACCAAGCGCACTTTGGAGTCTTACTTCAGCGAGTTCGCCAAGGCCAAGTTTGGGTCAAGCTTTCGGCACCGCATCGTATTTCAAACGCGCCCGATTGCGCAGATGTCGCAGCCATGGCACAAGCCTTGATAGCCGCTAATCCTGACCGCATGCTGTGGGGTAGCGATTGGCCGCACCCAGGTGCTGCACCGGGCCAGTCGCGTCAGCGAGAAGTGGTCGAACCCTTCAATCCTATCGATGATGGCCGCGCTCTGAACCGCCTGGTTGAATGGGTCAACGACCCCACCATTCTGAAAAAGATTCTTGTCGACAACCCGGCCAAGCTGTACGACTTCAAAACCCTATAAAGCGCCCGGAGTCAGATTCATGAATATCAACAGCAACCGCAGACAGTTCAACAAGACGCTCGGTGCCGTGCTGGCCACGGGCTTGAGTCTGCCTGCCCGTCAGGTGTTGGCCCAAGAAAGCAAACCGATACGCATCATCGTGCCCTTTGCACCCGGCGGCAGCAATGACATCGTCGGGCGGAGCATGGCGCAGCAACTCGGCACCCGCTTAAAGCGTTCGGTGATTGTGGACAACATGCCGGGCGCTGGCGGCGCAATCGGCTCTTCTACGGTCGCTCGTGCAGAACCGGACGGCAACACCTTGCTCCTGATTTCATCGACCTTCACGATGAACGCCTCTGTCATGAAGCTGAGCTACGACCCGGTGAAGTCGTTCACACCCGTGGCCATGCTCGGTATGGGCCCCAGCGTGATTGTGGTGGCGGCCAGCCTGCCCGTGAACTCCATCAAAGAGTTGATTGACTATTCCAAAAAAAATCCAGGCAAAGTCTTCTTCGGCTCGGCGGGCGTGGCCAGCTTCCAGCACTTTGCTATTGAGTTGTTCAAGCTGCGCACAGGTGCTGATTTAACCGTCGTTCACTACAAAGGTGGTGGGCCAGCGTTGATCGACTTAGCCGCCGGACACGTTCATGTGTCTTTGGGCAGCCTGATCCAAATGCAAACATTTTTACGTGCGGGAAAAATCAAAATACTCGGCGTCGCCGGCCACCGTCGCGTCGATTTGATTCCGGATGTACAGACGCTCAAAGAAACCGGCGTCGATGTCGAAGTGAGCAACTGGTGGGGTCTTTTAGCACCAGCGGGCACGCCATCGAATGTGGTCGACCGATTCAACCGCGAAGCGAATGCCTCGCTGGCCGAGCCAGACATGAGGAAACGCTTCGCCAACGAAGGGGCTGACCCTATGCCGATGTCGCGCGCAGAGTTTGAAAAATTCATGTCTGAAGAAACTGCCAAATGGGCCAAAGTTGCCCGAGAAACTGGCATAAAAATCTAATAAAGGAAGCGACACCGTGAGCATCATCCAATGCAAGATCAACGAGATTCTCGGCGCTGAAATTTCAGGGGTCGACCTAACGCAGCCGCCAACTGACGCGACACGAGCCGAGCTCAATGCACTGTTTGCAGAGCACGCAGTGCTGGTTTTTCGGGACCAAGCGCTGACGCCGCCGCAGTTCATGCAAGCCGCCGAAATTTTTGGCAGCCTGATGGAGCAGCAAATTAAAAAATTTGTTCTCCCTGACTACCCTTTGGTGGGGTGTAACTCGACCAAGGACTTACCGCGTAAAAACGGCAAGCTGCAAGTGCGCGGCGAGAACTACCACACCGACCACTCGAACGACATCGCGCCACCCAAGGCCACCAGCCTGATGGCTGTCGAAATTCCGTCTTACGGCGGCGACACGCAGTTTGTCGATGTACGGCGTGCTTATGACGATTTGTCAGAGGCCCAAAAAACAACCCTCCAGCGCCTGCGATCAAAGCATGTGCATGAAAGCAGTCGAAGCCCGCGCAGCTTTGCCAAGCTGAACCCTGAAGACATGGCGAAAATTCCGCACACCGTACAACCCTTGGTCATCCAACACCCGATCAGTAACCGGCCGGCGCTTTACCTGAACACCGGACGGATGGAGGGTATCGAAGGAATGAGCCCCAATGAAGGCTTTGCGCTGATTGACGAGCTTTACCAACACGCCACCCAGCCCCGATACGAGTACCGCCATCAGTGGCGCGTCGGCGACATGGTGATTTGGGACAACCGCAGCGTGATGCACCAAGCCAACGCCGACTACGACCCGGAAGAGTACCGTTATTTGTACAGAGTCATGCTGCAAGGCGACAAGCTGCAGTCTTTCGACTAATTTAAAACAATTGGATTCTTTTACTTGTATCTATCCGTTACATATATTGCTTAATAATGAATAGCCATCCATACTATTCAGCTTAGCGACCACGCAAGCAACAGACAACACACATGGGTTTCCAGCAAAAACTGGAACCCGCCGCCGATTCCCCTGCGCCTGGTCAAGAAAGAAAATAATGACTATGGACTTTGTTGGTATTGGTGAAGCCACGAAAATTCTGGGACTGTCTCGCACGTCAATCCAGAAGCTGGTTGATTCCGGCAAGCTCCCGGCAGTCAAGACCAATGGTGGGCATAGGCGCATCTTGCGCAGCTCCATTGAAGCGCTGAACCAGAAAATGGGACACAAAGCTATGTTGCGCCTGGCTTCTGCACAGCCGGGCAGCCTGCACCACTTGACTGACCTGCATACGGATCAAGAACAGATTCACGTCCTGATAGTCGAGGACGATGAGCCCACGGCCAGCCTCTTGGTCGCTCTATTTGAAACCCACTACCCAGATATCAAATGCACAGTCGCCGTTGACGGACTCGATGCAGTTTTACAACTTGAGCGCGTACGTCCACGCATTCTTATCACCGACCTGAACATGGAACCTTTTGATGGCTTCCGGCTGCTCAACATGGTGTTCAGCCGTGCGGAATATCAGGCCATTTCAACCATCGTCATGTCAGGCTTGAGTGAAAGTGAGATTCAACAACGCGGCGGCCTTCCGCCAGAAGTTCTGTTTTTGCCGAAGCCCATCAGCCTAGAACGGCTGCGTGGCTTTCTGGACGCGCATGTCCAGATTCACCGCCAATACAGGGCACGCGCATAAGCGAGTCATAAAACCCAGTACCTGACATGTAACTGGCTACAATCGCGCGCTGAAGGAGGAGCCAGAAGTGCAGCCGGATGCCCCGGCGACGCTGAAGCTTTGACAGGCACCACCATGAACATCCTGAAATACCTGACTTTGCTGTGCACGGCATGTGCACTTTTTGCCTGTAGCAGCGTCGACATCCGTCCAGTCAGCAAAGATGGTGCTTCCGCGCCCGAACCATCGGCCACTCAATTAGCGGGTGACATGCCGATTCCACCAGGCGCCACGATACGCCCGCAAGAGACCTTGGTGATGGGATCCGGCAACCGCTGGATGGGCCGCATCAGTTTGAGCGTTCCAGGCGAGTCGCAAGCGGTTTACACCTATTACCGCGATGGTCTGCCAAGCGCTGGCTGGGTCTTGACGTCAAGTTCTTACTCCAAGCTGAGTTTTCTGACCTTCAACAAGGCGGAACGAGTCGCAACAGTTCAAATCCAATCCGCCAGCTTCGGCGGCAATGAGGTGACCATCACGGTGACCCCAGCAACCAAGCCAGGCAACGCAATGCCCTGAGGCCTTGCGCCCGTTAAACCTTATCCGGCACTTGCCGACTCGCCAGCACTTTGTCGATGCGCTTGCCATCCAAGTCCAGCACTTCAAATCGCCACCCGACGCAATCGAGACATTCGCCCACACCTGGCAGGCGGCCTGAGACGCTTTGGAGCAAACCCGCCAAGGTGTTGTAGCGGCCGCGTTCTTCCTCCGGAAGTTGTTTGATGTCCAGCCGTGCTTTGAGCTCCGACACGGGCATCACGCCATCCAGCAACCAGCTACCGTCTGGACGCAGCGTAGCCCAGGCGTCAAACTGCGCGCCCGGCGGCAACTCACCCGTGATGGCCTCCAGCATGTCCATTGGCGTGACCAGCCCCTGCACCACTCCGTATTCGTCGACGACCAGCAAGATGCGCGTCGAGCGCGCACGGAACTGCTCCAACAACTCCATGCCGCTGAGCGACTCAGGCACAAAAACCGCCGGCACCGCGTACGCTCCGACACGGTCATCAACAGGTACCACAGGCGCTGATGTGCCCTGTGTCAAGTCTCGAACGACCAGTAAGACAGCAACCTTGACCACCCCGACAACATCATCGAGTCCACCGCGGCACACCGGATACCATGAGTGACCGCTGATGCTGGCTTTTGCAAGCGCCTGTGCCACCGTGTCCGTGGCTTCTAACCATTCAATGTCAGCGCGAGGCAGCATCAGCGACGGCAGCAAACGGTCGTCCAATAAAAAGACGTTTTGCACCATCTGGTGCTCATGCTCCTCGATCAACCCGGCACTCACGCCTTCCTCTAGGCTGGCAGTGATCTCTTCCTCAGTGACCGCCCGACTGGCTGAGTTGTCGACGCGCATTAGCTTGAGAACCGCTTGCGTACTGAACGACAGCAATCGCACAAACGGCCGCGTTGCGCTGGCCATCCACATCATCGGGCGTGAAACAAGTCGCGCCACGGTTTCCGGGTAAAGCTGCCCGATCCGCTTGGGCACCAGCTCGCCAAAAACGATAGTGACGTAAGTGATGATGACCACGACGATTGCCGTCGCAGAAATGTCGGAGGCGCCCTGCGTAATGCCCCAAGTTTGAATCCAAGCCGACAGGCCGCCACTGAAAGCCGCCTCGCCGATGATGCCGTTGACCATGCCGATCGAAGTGATGCCCACCTGCACGGAAGACAAAAACTGCGTCGGGTTCTCCAGCAAACTCAGCGCCGCCTCAGAGCCTTTGTCGCCGCCTTCAGCAGCAGCTACCAGCCGCGCTTTCCGGCTCGACGCAAGCGCCAGCTCCGACATGGCAAAGACCCCATTCAGCAGGGTCAGAAGAGCAATCAGCAAAATATCCATGAATCCAGACGAAAATAAACACATGGCACTTTACTTCATTGGCGACCTTCAGGGCTGCCACGAACCGCTGCAGCGTCTTTTACAGCGCATCGATTTCTCACCCAGTCGCGACACCATCTACTTGCTTGGCGACCTCGTCAACCGTGGCCCCGACTCACTGGCCGTCCTGCGAACTGTCATGCAACTGGGCGACTCGGCGCAGTGTTTACTTGGCAACCATGACCTGCATTTGCTCACCGTGGGCTATGGCCTGCGCAAGCAGCACAAGGGCGACACACTCGACGCTATTCTGCAGGCGCCCGATCGTGAAGGCTTGCTCGACTGGGTGCGGCATCGGCGCATGGCTCTGCACGTTCAGGGATGGCTGATGGTGCATGCTGGCGTGCTGCCGCAATGGACAACAGAGCGAACACTGACCTTGGCTGCAGAAGTCGAACAAGCCTTGCGAGGCGCGCAGGCTGTTGAATTTTTAAGCACCATGTACGGCAACACACCGCAGCGTTGGGATGACAAACTCGCAGGCCATGACCGGCTGCGCGTGATCGTCAACGCGCTCACGCGCTTGCGCTTTTGCACGCCGGAGGGCGAGATGGAATTCAGCGCCAAAGGCTCAGCCGATACAACACCACCTGGCTACGTGCCTTGGTTCAATGTGCCGGGTCGGCTGACGGCTGACACGCCGATCGCTTTCGGTCATTGGTCAACGGTCGGTCTGGATGCGCCAGAAGGCAAGCCCGTCATACGCCAAAATACCTTGGCTCTGGACACTGGCTGCGTCTGGGGCAACTGCCTGACGGCGGCAAAACTGAGTGAGGCGCCGGGTAGTGAACCGGGCGCGTTCGAGCTTTTTTCAGTCGCTTGCGAAGCCATGCAAAAACACAACGGGCATTAAAAAACCCGGCACCTTGCGGGACCGGGTTTTGCAGCAAGCTTGGATTAGCTCTCTGTGACCGCCGTCTTGAACAAGGCCGCGATTTTTTTCTTCGGCTTGATGTTGGCTGACACGCCGCGCGGGCCTGCCGATTTGGCAGCCGCTTCCCAAGCTGGCAAAGCCTCAGCCGACAAGGTCGACTCATACGGCTTGTCAAAAAATGGATCACGCGCTACGTTCGACTGGCGCGGAGTGTATTCGCGGCGCTCACGCGGTTCGCGTGTTTCACGGCGTTCACGCGAAACGGGCTGCTTCACACCCGGTTCATCCGGTTGGTCAGAGCCTTCTGCCTCGCGGTACATACGGCGACCATCGTTGATACGGCCCTGCTCGCTGATGCGCGGCCGGTCTTCTTCAAACTCCATCGGCTCCAATTCAATCTTGGTCTTGATGAGCTTTTCAATGTCAGTCACCAAGCGTGTGTCGCTCGGTGCCACAAAGCTCACCGCCAAACCTGAAGCGCCAGCACGACCGGTACGGCCGATGCGGTGCACGTAGTCTTCCGCGTTGAAAGGCACGTCGAAATTGAACACGGCCGGCACGTCTTTGATGTCCAGACCACGGGCCGCGACGTCGGTACACACCAACAAGTCGACTTCGCCACTCTTGAACGCTTCCAGTGCCTTCAAGCGCTCATCTTGGCTCTTGTCGCCATGCAGAGCGGTGGTCTTCAGACCTTCGCGCTCTAAGGAGCGGGCCAAGCGCGCACAACCGAGCTTGCTGTTAACGAACACGAAGGCTTGCTTCATGCCGCGTGATTTCAAAATCTGGTGCAAGGCGCGACGCTTGTCGTCAGCGCCGACGCTGTAGAAATGCTGCTCAACAGTCGACGCCGTGGCGTTAGAGCGGGCCACTTCGATGGTGACCGGATCTTGCAAGTAGCTGGAAGCCAGCCGCTTGATCTCAGGCGAGAACGTCGCCGAGAACAACAAGGTGATGCGTTTTTTCGGCAGGTAACTCAGGATGCGTTGCAGGTCGGGCAAAAAGCCGATGTCGAGCATGCGGTCGGCTTCGTCGAGGACGACGTATTCAACTTGATTCAGGACTGCGTTTTTGGCTTCGATGTGGTCCAGCAAACGACCCGGCGTGGCCACCAACACTTCAACGCCTTTTTTGAGCTCGGCGGTTTGGGGCTTCATGTCCATGCCACCAAACACCACGGCGCTGCGCAGGTTGGTGTACTTGGCGTAGAGCTTGACCTGCTGCGCCACTTGGTCGGCTAGTTCACGGGTTGGCAACAAGACCAAGGCGCGCACCGGATGCCGTGCGGGCGAGGTCGACGCGTTTTCGTGCGCCATCATGCGCTGCAGCAGCGGCAATGAAAAAGCAGCTGTTTTGCCGGTGCCGGTCTGGGCCGCGCCCATGACATCTTTGCCTTGCAAAACAACAGGAATAGCTTGTTCCTGGATCGGAGTCATGGACTCGTAGCCCATTTCGGCCACGGCACGCGCCAGTGGTTCAGCCAGATTGAGAGTAGAAAAAGAGGACGTCATATTTGCCTCTATTGTCTCATTCTGGCGTGCCCTGACCTGTGGCCGGCCAGAAGCCCTGATTTTGCCTCTGCGACAGGAACCTTCCGAGCGTGCAGCATGTCATAAGAATCATGGTTATTGCACTGCACACTCATTCATTGTTTCGCCTCAGTCGCGCCCGGCTTGTCTGTGGCTTGTTGGTCTTGGTCGCGCTGCTGAGCGGTTGCGCCTCCCCCATCACCGCGCGGGTCAGCAGCTTCCAACAATGGCCTGTTGATGCCGTCGGTGCCAGTTTTGGCTTTCTGGCGCCGGCCGACCACACCCGAGAGTTGGAGCAGGCGTCTTACGCTAGTGTTGTGGCCACTGAGCTCGCTAAACAAGGTCTGCAACCAGCAGCCAGCGGCCAGCGGCCAGCCAGCGCGTATTTTGGTGGACATTAGTGTCATCAGCCAGCTTGAAAATCGAAGTTATTCAAGGCCGGTCTACCAAGACCAGTACGTTTACCGCCCGGGCTTTCGAGATGCCGCCGGTCGTATTTATCCCGGCTACTGGATGCCGGATCCTTTTGGTCCACGCTATGTTGGCAACCAGCAGTTGATGGAGACGGTTCAGGTCAGCAGTTTGCGTCTGCGCTTGCTCGACACGCAAGGCCCGGCTGGCAGTTCACCGCGCACCGTCTTTGAATCAAATGCCACGCACGAAGGCGGACCAAACCCGTTGCAATCGGTGGTACCTTATCTGGTGCGAGCGGTCTTTGAAGGATTTCCGGGTGCCAATGGACGCGTTCAGGTGGTTCGCTTCAAGCCGGACACCGGCGAGGTGATCCGCAAGTAGGCAGCACGTCGCGCTAGTCGACGTCAGCGACCGGCACGGCCTTGGCCACCAGCACATGAGGCACATCTTTCACCAGCCGCCAAGCAAACCAAGTGCCAAGTACAGCGTTGATCAACGCAAAACCGCCAATCAGCAACAGGCCGAAAGTGTTCAATGGCCGGTTATGCACCAGCCATGCAAGCGCCGTCGACAGCCCATTCAAGGCCAACATGATCCAGAAAAGCGGGTTGCGGGGCTGAAACAGCCGACTTAATTTCATACTTTCGACTTACCCATGATTCTTCATTGACGCATGCTAACCGGCTTGGCGATGCCACTAGAAATAATCCAACATGTTGAGCACTAAGTGATCAATGGTTGAGTCTTGCAAAGCGCTGGCTTGTGACAGTGTTTGGTGAGCATAGACTGCGTCGCCCAACATCATGGCTTCATTCACACAGATGCCACATTCGGCCAACTCAAGCGTGAAAGCATGCAGCAATTCGCAGGGCCAGTAATGCAACTGCCGAGAGGGGGCCGTCGCCTTGGCGAGGGTAGAGAAATACACCACTGACCCATACTAGGCGATAGGATTGCCAACACCTACAGCTGCAGGCGCACGGTGCTGTAGGAGCTGACGCTTAGGCTTAGGCTTTTGGCAGCGTGACGCCGGTCTGACCTTGGTACTTGCCGCCGCGGTCTTTATAGGAAACTTCGCAAACGTCGTCCGGGTCGCTTTCAAAGAACAAGACCTGCGCACAGCCTTCACCGGCATAAATGCGGGCTGGCAATGGCGTGGTGTTGGAGAACTCCAGCGTCACGTAGCCTTCCCATTCGGGCTCGAAAGGCGTCACGTTGACGATGATGCCGCAACGCGCGTAGGTGCTTTTACCGAGGCAAATGGTCAGCACATTGCGCGGAATGCGGAAGTATTCCAGCGTGCGCGCCAACGCAAAACTGTTGGGCGGGATGATGCAACTGTCGCCATGAAAATCGACAAAGCTTTTTTCATCGAAGTTTTTCGGGTCCACCACGGTGCTGTGGATGTTGGTGAACACCTTGAACTCGGGTGCACAACGAATGTCGTAGCCGTAGCTGCTGGTGCCGTAGCTGATGATCTTCTGGCCGTCGGCGGCCTGCCGAATTTGACCAGGCTCAAAAGGCTCGATCATGCCGGTTGATTCGGCCATACGGCGTATCCATTTGTCGCTCTTGATGCTCATTCGGAAATTTCCTTCAATTTGCATGATTGTAGGCAAGCACAACAAGGCACTGGCGTTGCGCTGCCCTCACATCATGTGCCCGGTGGCCAGCGCAGCTGCGGCGGCGCGCGTCTCGACGCCCAGTTTTTCAAAAATATGCTCTAAATGTTTGTTCACCGTGCGGTGGCTCATGCCGAGTATGTCGCCAATGTCACGGTTGGTTTTACCCTTGGCCAGCCAAGACAGCACTTCGGTTTCGCGCGGCGTCAGCGCAGCGTTGGTCAAGCGCGAAGGCGCGCTGGCATTGTTGCTGAGTTGTTCAAGCAGCAGCATGGTTTCACCGATACCGACCCGGCCCATGTTGCGGACTGACAGCTGCACACCGCCCGATCTGAGCAATAAGGGAGAGCTGTCGTCCAGCAGGGCTGCATTCATGGCTTGCGGCAAACATCCTGGCGCTGCGGCTTCATCCATGGTTTTCAGCCAGAGCGCAGCCTGCGGCGAGCGCCACGCAACACGACCGCGCGCATCGACCAGCAACACACCGAAACCAGCCACATCAACCGCCTCGCGCGCCAGTCGGGTCATGCGCGCATTGCGCGTGTGGGTGTGTAGCCGCACCACCACCTCCTGCACGCGCAAGGGCTTGACCACATAGTCGACACCGCCGCAAGCAAAGCCTTCCAGCACATGCGGGGTTTCAGACAGCCCTGTCATGAAGATCACCGGGATATGTGCCAACGCCGAGTTGGCCTTGATCTGCCGACAAGTGTCAAAACCCGATAGTCCGGGCATGATGGCATCGAGCAGGATGGCGTCGGGCACGACCAGTTCCAACAACTGCAGGGCGGCGTCCCCGTCACGCGCCACCAACACGGTATAGCCCTCGCCTTCCAGCGAATCGCACAGCATGCCGAGGCTGCTCGGGGCATCGTCAACCACCAATACGACCGGGCGTTGTGCGTCAAGATTCGCTGGCATCAACGTCCTCCGTTAAGCAGTCCAGCAGCGACTCGAGTTCGCAGCTGTTGACAAAAGCGCGCAGCTGGAGGCAAGTCGCTGCCAACGCGGGATCTTCCGCCACGAACCGGTCCAGCAACCGGTGCAGGCCATGCACATGGCCCATCCTGACCAGCCGTATCAATTCGGCGCGGGCGTCATCGTCAAGCTGAACAAGCGTGACAAACGCTTCGGTCGGGCTGGGTGGCAGGGGCGTAGATGACATCGGCGACGTCACCCACTCCAGCCCCAAGTGGCGCTGCAGGGCATCCATCAGTTCAGACTCCAGCACGGGCTTGGCCACAAAGGCCTGACAACCTGCGGCCTTGAGCCGCGAGACTTGGTTCTCGAACACATTGGCTGACACCATGATGATGGGCACGCCGTCATAGCCCCGACGGCGGATCTGCATTGCAGTCTCCCATCCATCCATATCGTCCATGCTGATGTCGAGCAGGATGGCATCGGGTACCTCGTCTTTCAGGCTGTCCAAGCACTCAAAGCCGCTGGCCGCTTCATGAATCTCAAAACCCAGCGGCGTCAGCATGCCCGCCAGCATCTGGCGCTGAACCGGCTGGTCGTCGACCACCAGCAGCGTCCGACGTTTGCCAAAGAAACCGGCAATTTGGCTAGGTGGGTCGGCCAGCGGTCCCGGGTCATCAATCTGGCGCAGATACAAGCGCACGCTGAAGGTACTGCCCTTGTTGGGCTCGCTCTGCAGGGACAAGTCACCACCCATCAACGAGGTCAACAAGGCCGTGATGGTCAGGCCCAGTCCGGTGCCGGGGTAGCCACGCCGGCGTCCGGCAGCGCCGCGCTCAAAAGGCAGAAAGATGCGCTGCTGGTCCTGCGGCGCAATGCCGATGCCGGTATCCACCACGTCGAAGCGAATGACTTCGCGCCGGCAGTCGACATGCAGCGTCACTCTGCCGGCGTCCGTGAAGCGCACCGCATTGCTGAGCAGATTGATGATGATCTGGCGCAGCCGCTTGGCGTCGGCTTGTACCCATGCCGGCATACGGCCGCTGTGGGTATAGATAAAGTCCACGCCTTTGGCTTCGGCCTGCGGTCGAACCATACTCACCAGACCCTCCAAGAAATCCGGCAGCGGCACGGGCGTTGGCTCCAAACGCAAGCGCCCAGCCTCGATGCGCGCCAAGTCGAGCAGTCCGTCCACCAGTTGCAGCAAGTGCTCGCCGCTGCGCTGGATGGTTTGCACCGCTTCGCGCGGCATGTTGAGCAACGCTTCGTTCTTCAGCAAGATTTGCGAGTAGCCAAGGATGCTGTTGAGCGGCGTGCGCAGTTCATGCGTCATGCCGGTCACATAGCGCGTCTTGGCTTGGTTGGCTGACTCGGCCAACTCTTTGGCCGACTGCAGGGCTGCATCGGTGCGCTGGTGCGCTTCTATCTCGAGCGACAGCAGCTGGTTTTGCCGGTTCGAGTCATCTTGCGCCATGCGCCGGCTTTCGCTTCCCAGCACCACCCACCAGCTGCAGACCGCGACGATCAGCAACAGCATGGCGAACACCTTGACGAAGGCCGAGCGCAGCACAGTCGAGGGATCGCCGATCAAGAATTGAGCCGTTTCCTGGGTGTAAATCATGCCCATCACGGTGGCGAGAACTGCGCACAAAGACAAGGAAACGACGATGAAATGGCCGACCCGAAAATTCACTCGGCTTGACAAAGCGCTAGGCAGCAGCGTGCGGAGGAACTGCTCGGCCTGCTCGGCCGCGCGTGAATTGGTTTTGCAACGATCGTGGCAGCGCGACTCCAAGGTACAGCACAAAGAGCAAATGGGCGCGCTGTAAACCGGGCAGCTCGCCATGTCTTCTGCCTCGAAGGCGTTTTCACACACATGGCACTTGACCATTTGGCCGGGCGTGCCCATCGTTTTCGGTTGCCGGGCGATGTAATACCGCCCCTGCGTGAGCCAGGCCAGCAAGGGCGACAACACCAGGGCTGTGGCGAGCGCAATGAAGGGCGAAAAAGCCGCCGCCAGTGGCCCCAAGACACCGGTGTAGACGACCACGGCCAGCGTCGCAGCCAGCAGCATCGAGCCCAGACCCACTGGGTTGATGTCGTACAAATGCGCTCGTTTGAACTCAATGCCGCGTGGGCTCAGGCCCAACGGTTTGTTGATGACGAGGTCAGCCACCAACGCGCCGACCCAGGCGATAGCCACATTGCTGTACAGCCCCAAGACTTTTTCCAGCGCGGAAAAAACCCCCAGCGACATCAGCAGCAAAGCGATAGCCACGTTGAACACCAGCCAGACCACGCGACCCGGGTGGCTGTGTGTCAGACGCGCAAAAAAGTTAGACCACGCCAGCGAGCCGGCATAGGCGTTGGTGAGGTTGATCTTCATCTGTGACAAGACCACGAACAACACCGTTGCTGCCAGCACCCAAGCCGGGTCGGTGAACACATAGGCAAAGCCGGCCAGGTACATCTGCGTCGGCTCCATGGCCTTGGACGCCGAAGCCCCATGCTGCAAGACTAAAAAAGCCAAAAATGCACCACCCAACATTTTCAGCATGCCCAGCACAATCCAGCCGGGCCCGGCCATCAGCACCGCTGCCCACCAGCGCTTGCGATTGGCGTTCGTCTTTTCGGGTAAAAAACGCAAAAAATCCACTTGCTCGCCAATCTGCACCACCAGAGAAAAGGCCACTGTGGTCGCCGCACCGAACATGAGCGGATCGAACTCGCTGCTGCCAGAGGTGTGACCCACCAGCCCGGTGAAATCTGAAAATGCCTGCGGATTTCTCCAGAGTACCGCAAGGTAAGGCAGCAGCAGCAGCACGCCCCAGAGTGGCTGTGTCCACATCTGCAGCCGCGAGATCAGGGTGATACCGCGAATCACCAGAGGCACGATCATCAGGGCGCTGATCACGTAACACCAGGCGATCGGGATGTCGAGGTACATCTGCAGCGCCAACGCCATGATGGCCGCCTCCAGCGCGAAAAAGATGAAGGTAAAACTCGCGTAGATCAGCGAAGTAATGGTTGAACCCAGATAGCCAAAACCTGCACCACGGGTCAGCAGGTCCATGTCGACGCCATAACGGGCGGCGTAATAGCTGATGGGAAGACCCGTCAGAAAGGTGACCAGCCCGACCAAGATGATGGCCCAAAGCGCGTTGGTAAAGCCGTAGTTCAGCGCGATCGCGCCGCCAATGGCCTCCAACGCAAGGAAGGACACCGCACCAAAGGCGGTGTTGCCGACGCGCCATTCAGACCACTTGCGAAAACCGCGTGGCGTGTAGCGCAAAGCGTAATCTTCCAGCGATTCGTCGGCGACCCACGCGTTGTATTCGCGGCGTATGCGAAATATTTTTTGTGTGGCAATGGTCAAGGACGCTCTCCGTCTGGCGGTCGCACAGCGGCCGCAAATCCAACAATAAGTTGCAAATATGCAGCGCAAGAAGTGTGCCTGCATTTGGTGCATGACGGCAGGTCAGGTGACTACGTTGATTGACGTATAGGGACTACACAGTCTTGTGCAGATGATCGATCTCAGCAAAACAGTTATTCAACACTTCACTTTTTATCAACCACAGGAGCCCCAGCATGTCCAATGACGATCGCGATCACCCTTCACACATCAACCGCCGCCGCCTGATGCAAGGCATGGCTGCCGCCGTCCCCCTGGCTGGTCTGCCAGTCTGGGCGCAAGCACAAAACTTACCAACAGCCAAGGTCAACACCACCAAACTGGCCGTCACAGACACTGAAGTGATCGTCGGTCAGCTGCATTCTTCTACCGGCACGATGGCGATTTCGGAGACCGGTTCGATTCAGGCCGAGCAACTGGCCATCGACCAGATCAATGCCATGGGCGGCATTTTGGGTCGCAAGATCAAGGTCATCAAAGAAGATGGCGCCTCCGACTGGCCGACATTTGCAGAGAAAAGCAAAAAGTTGCTGGTCAACGACCACGTGGCTGCCGTCTTCGGTTGCTGGACGTCTGCCTCACGCAAAGCCGTCCTGCCAGTGTTCGAAAAGGAAAACGGTCTGCTGTACTACCCGACCTTCTATGAAGGCTTGGAGCAGAGCAAGAACGTGATTTACACAGGCCAAGAAGCCACGCAGCAGATTCTCTTCAGCCTGGACTGGGCACAAAAAGAGAAGAAAGCCAAGACCTTCTTCTTGATCGGCTCCGACTACATCTGGCCGCGCACGTCGATGAAAATCGCGCGCAAGCACGTCGAAAACTTCCAAAAAGGCAAGATCGTCGGCGAGGAGTACTACCCACTGGGAAGCACCAACTTCGGCTCTTTGATGAACAAGATCAAGCTGCAAAAGCCAGACTGTATCTATGCAGCCGTGGTGGGTGGCTCCAACGTCGCGTTCTACAAGGCACTGAAGGCAGCCGGCATCACCGGTGACAAGCAACTGCTGGTCACATTGGCCGTGACGGAAGACGAAATGACCGGCGTGGGCGGCGAGAATTTTGCCGGTTTCTACTCGTCGATGAAGTATTTCCAGACGCTCGAAAACGACAACAACAAGAAATTTGTGGCTGCGTTCAAGGCCAAGTACGGGAAAGATTCGGTGATCGGCGACGTGACGCAAGCCGGTTACCTCGGCCCTTGGTTGTGGAAAGCGGCTGTTGAGAAAGCCGGCAGCTTTGATGTCAACAAGGTCGTCGCCGCTTCTGAGACCGGCACCATCGAGCTCAAAACGGCGCCTGAGGGCTACGTCAAGCTGGACCCCAACCATCACCTGTGGAGCAAATCGCGGATTGCGCAAGGGCAGCTCAACGGCACCTTCAAAGTTGTCGCTGAATCACCTGAGCTGATCAAACCAGATCCATTTCCAAAAGGCTACCAGTAATCTCATCGGACCCGGTTCGCCGGGTCCGCCCCTAGCAGCCTGACTGAGCGAGCAGAACATGACCTTTTCCGAGCTACTTAACATCGGCCTGATGCAGGGCTTTGCAGGCTTGAGCCTTTTTGCAGTGCTCCTATTAATGGGTCTGGGTTTGGCCATTATTTTTGGCCAGATGGGGGTCATCAACATGGCGCATGGCGAGTTCATGACCATTGGCGCTTACACGATCTTTCTGGGCTCGACGCTGGCCGAAAAGTACGCGCCGCAATTGCACAATATTTATTTCCCGATTTCAATCTTGCTAGCCTTCGCCTTTGCTTTTGGACTAGGCTGGCTGGTCGAGTGGGGCTTGATTCGCCATCTCTATAAACGTCCTCTGGACACTTTGCTAGCAACTTGGGGCGTTAGCCTCGCCATGCAACAGTCCTTTAGGACTTTCATCGGACCCAAAGAAGTCAGCCCGACACTGCCCGACTGGCTACTCGGTTCCTGGGCGCCTGCGCCTGGACTGGACATCCCGATCAACGGCATGTTTGTGCTGGGCCTGACCACCGTTGTGACCTGCGGCGTCCTGATTGCCCTGGCCAAAAGCCGCTGGGGTTTGAGGGTGCGCGCCACGGTGAGCAACCGCACGATGGCCAATGCCATCGGCATCAACACGCAAAAGACCGACCGACTGACATTTGCCATCGGCTGCGGCATTGCCGGCATGGCCGGTGCGGCCTTCACGACGATCGGCTCGACCGGTCCGACCTCGGGCTCGCTCTACATCGTCGATTCGTTTTTGGTCGTCACCTTTGGCGGCGCAGCCAGCTTGCTGGGCACCGTGGTGTCGGCTTTTGGGATTGCACAAACCCAATCGATCACCGAATTTTTCCTCTCGGGCTCCATGGCCAAAGTGATCACGCTGTCTCTGGTAGTGCTGATCCTGATGATCCGGCCGCAAGGACTTTTTGCCAGCAAGGTACGGCGTTGATTGCCATCACTCCACAACGGAACACTACGCCATGAATGACATCAAAGCCCTGATCAAGCGCTACCAGTTGGCCAGCCTGCTGCTGCTCACCGTGTTGCTGGCGGTGGTTTTCCCACTCACGCTGGACATCTTTCGCCTGAATTTAGTCGGCAAATACCTGACCTATGCTTTTGTCGCCATCGGGTTGGTGATGGTCTGGGGTTACGGCGGCGTGCTGAGTCTTGGTCAAGGCGTTTTCTTTGGCCTCGGTGGCTACGCGATGGCCATGTTTCTCAAGCTCGAAGCCAGCGACCCGATCAGCACCAAAATTCAGTCGACGCCTGGCATTCCTGACTTTATGGATTGGAATCAATTGACCGAGTTGCCAGCTTTCTGGCTGCCCTTCAAGAGCCTGCCGCTGACACTGATCGCGGTCGTCGCGGTGCCGTCGTTATTGGCCTGGATCGTCAGTTATGCCATGTTCAAACGCCGCGTGGGCGGTGTGTATTTCGCCATCATCACCCAGGCAGTCGCGCTGATTGTCACGGTCTTGATCATCGGCCAGCAGGGCTACACCGGCGGGGTCAATGGCATGACAGACTTGAAGACCGTGCTCGGCTGGGACACGCGCACCGATTCAGCCAAATACATCTTGTATTACATCTGCGTCGCGCTGTTGATCGCCAGCATCGTGTTGTGCCGCTGGATCCAGACCGGCAAAGCCGGCACCTTGCTGCTGGCGATGCGCGACAAAGAAGACCGGGTCCGTTTCTCGGGTTACGACGTGGCTAACTTTCGCATCTTCACCTTCTGCCTCGCCGCTGCCCTGTCCGGCATTGGTGGCGCCCTGTTTTCCTTGCAGGTCGGCTTCATGTCGCCCAGCTTCGTCGGCATCGTGCCGTCGATCGAAATGATCATCTACGCCGCCGTAGGCGGGCGCATGAGCCTGGTGGGTGCGGTCTACGGCACGCTGCTGGTGAACGCCGGCAAGACTTTTTTCTCAGAAAGCTTTCCTGACCTGTGGCTCTTTTTGATGGCGGCCATGTTCATTGGCGTCACCATGGCCTTCCCGATGGGGCTGGCGGGTGTGTGGGTCGATCACGTGGTGCCATGGTGGAACAAATGTCGTCAAGCGGCCACCCGGCATCCGCGAACAACTAGCCTGAACCAGAAAGCCAAGCCATGAGCAACACAGACTTCGCGCTGGCCATTGAAGACCTGACGGTCTCCTTCGATGGCTTCAAGGCGATCGATGCCTTGACGCTGTACATCGACAAAAACGAGTTGCGGGTCATCATCGGCCCCAACGGTGCGGGCAAAACCACGCTGTTGGACTTGATCTGCGGCAAAACTAAAGCGGCATCCGGCAGCATCAAATTCAAGAACACCGAGCTGACCAAGATGGCGGAATTCCAGCGCGTTCGGCTGGGCATCGGTCGCAAGTTTCAGACCCCTTCGATCTACGAGAACCTGAGTGTCTTTCAGAACCTGGAAGTCTCGTATCCCAAGGGACGATCTGTCATGGGGGCGCTGGCTTTCAAATGCACCGACGACGTGATGGACCGCGTCAAGATGGTGGCGCAGGATATTCATTTGGCCGACAAGTTGGACACCGAGGCTGGCCTGCTGAGTCACGGCCAAAAACAGTGGCTTGAAATCGGCATGCTGCTGATGCAAGACCCGGAACTGCTGCTGCTCGACGAGCCGATTGCCGGCATGAGTGCCCGTGAGCGCGAACTGACCGCCGAATTGTTGCAGCGCATCTGCAAAAACCGCTCCGTCATCGTGATTGAGCATGACATGAATTT
>CANFSO010000004.1 GCA_947449895.1 Comamonadaceae bacterium | reverse complement strand
GGACTGTTAATCCGTAGGTCCCTGGTTCGAGCCCAGGTCGAGGAGCCAGAATTTATTGTTCTAGAACAAGCACTTAGGTCAAAAGCCTAGGTGCTTTTTTCTTGGCCGTTTGCCAGAATATGCAACGTTTATCAGACGCTGTTTAATATTTGATCCGTTAAATTCACCGCAGTTGCCCGATCAAGCAACGCTTCCATTTCAGTCACGTCAGCTTGAGCTGAGATAAATCGCTCAAGTCCGCCATCTTCATTCGGGTTTAAACACCGTGTAGCGTATGACAAGGTGTGCTGCAGGCAGCCCAAAGACCGGGTTCCAACAACTTTCTGAGATGTATAAAAAATGCCATACTGCGCGGCATGCAGTTGGACAAGTAACAAAGAAAGCAAAACCATGCGCATTGAAACCATCGCCGTTCACGCTGGCTACACACCAGACCCAACAACCAAAGCGGTCGCCGTACCCATCTACCAAACGGTGGCCTACGCATTTGACAACACCCAGCACGGGGCTGACTTGTTTGACCTCAAAGTTGCGGGCAACATTTACAGCCGCATCATGAACCCGACCAACGGCGTATTAGAAGCACGCGTGGCGGCGTTAGAGGGCGGCATTGGCGCACTGGTGGTGGCCTCTGGCATGTCGGCTATTGCTTATGCTATTCAGACCATTGCCGAGGCGGGCGACAACATTGTCTCTGCCTCCACTTTGTACGGCGGCACCTACAACTTGTTTGCCCACACCTTCCCGCAAATGGGCATTGAGGTGCGCTTTGCCGACTACCGCGACCCTGCCTCTTTTGCCAAGCTGATCGATGCGCGGACCAAAGCCGTGTACTGCGAAACCATTGGCAACCCGCTGGGCAACATCACCGACCTGACCGCACTGGCTAAAGTAGCCCACGCCAACGGCGTGCCGCTGATCGTGGACAACACCGTGGCCAGCCCTTACCTGTGCCGCCCGATCGAACATGGCGCAGACATCGTCGTGCATTCGCTCACCAAATACTTGGGCGGGCATGGCACCACCATCGGCGGTGCGATTGTCGATTCAGGGAAGTTCCCATGGGCAGAGCACAAAGAACGCTTTAAGCGTCTCAACGAGCCCGACGTCAGCTACCACGGCGTGGTCTACACCGAGGCACTTGGCGCCGCCGCCTACATTGGCCGCGCGCGCGTGGTGCCCTTGCGCAACATGGGCGCAGCGCTCAGCCCGATGGCCGCATTCCAGATTTTGCAGGGCATTGAAACTCTGGCCCTGCGCATGGACCGCATTTGTGAAAATGCCTTGAAAGTGGCCAAGCACCTTCAATCCCATGCCAAAGTGAGTTGGGTCAATTACGCTGGTTTGCCCGATCATCCCGACCATATGCTGGTGCAAAAACTCATGGCCGGACGGGCCTCGGGCATCATCAGCTTCGGCTTGAAAGCCAACGATAGCTTGGAGGCTGGTGCCCGCTTTCAAGACGCGCTCAAGCTCTTCACGCGCTTGGTCAATATTGGTGATGCCAAGTCGCTGGCGTGCCACCCCGCTTCCACCACACACCGTCAGCTCAACGCTGCTGAGTTGGCCAAGGCTGGCGTCAAACCCGACATGGTGCGGCTGTCCATCGGCATTGAGCACATCGACGACTTGCTCGAAGACTTGGAGCAGGCGCTGACAGCGGTTTGACATGAGTGAGAATCACGCAGACTAAAGATCCAAATCTAGAAAAATATGACTATCTTGAATATTCGTGGCGTCAATATTAATTATGAAGTTGTGGGGGTGGACGGTCCGTGGTTGACATTGATCACCGGGGGGCGCCGCGGCTACACGGAGTTTTTGCCATTCGCTGAAAAAATCGCCGCCAAGGGCTTTCGAGTGCTTCTTCACGACCGACGCAACACCGGCGCGTCTGACGTTCTGATTGAGGGGCAAGATGGCGAAGAAGAACTGTGGGCAGATGACCTGGTATTGCTGCTCAAGCATTTGAATGCTTCACCGGCATTTGTGGGCGGCACTTCTTCAGGCGCCAGGATGTCCATGATGGTCTACTTCCGTCACCCTGAAGTAGTTAAGGCGCTGTTGCTGATGCGCGTGACAGGCGGAGATTTTGCAGCAGGCAGATTGCCAGAAATGTATTACGGTCAATTTATTCGTGCCGCCGAACAGGGTGGCATGGCGGCAGTCTGTGAGACCGAACAGTACCGGGAGCGGATCATGGCCAACCCGGCCAATAAAGATCGCCTCATGGCGATGAACCCACAGACATACATTGACGTGATGCGCCACTGGCTGGCTATTTTTTTACAGGGCCCACGCAAGCCTGTGTTGGGCGTGACCGAGGAAGCCATACGCGCCATCAAAGTACCCACCATCGTCGTTCCGGGGAATGACCTGACGCATGCATCGGCTAACGGTATTGCCACAGCGGCGCTGATAGACGGCAGTATCTTGTACAGCCTGCCGATTGAAGACCAGGATGTGCCACTTTTGCCGTTTTCAGACTGGGCGCCGCACGAGGCTGCCTTGGCTAACAAGTTTGCAGAATTCATGAACGCTGTTCAGACGAGTCCATTGAGTCACTGATCCGGCTGTCACTGACGGTAAGTCCAACCACAGGCCAGAACTATCCTCCGGACTGTGGAAAGTCCAAATCAGCTACTGATGCTAGGGTAAATCATGATCTTCGCCCTGCCCTCCCGGGGCGAATATCAAGCCCTGTGCTTGTGTTGTCACTGGAGCTAGCTTTGAATCAAGTTTTTTTGAATCCATGGACATTTCGTTCGTGTCTGGCGGTGCTGGGTATTGCGATCGCCGGTGGGGTTGGCGCACAAGCATTTCCAAGCAAACCCATCCGTTTGGTGATTCCCTTTGCACCAGGCGGGGTCGTCGATGTCACTGCGCGTCAAATCGGCCCCAAACTGTCTGAAGCACTGGGTCAGCCCGTGCTGATTGAAAATAAAAGCGGTGCTGGCGGCACCCTTGCCGCGGACTATGTGGCGAAGTCCGCCCCTGATGGTCACACCCTGCTGGTCGCCTTCGACTCGCATGCGGTCAATCCACACATCTACAAATCCGATCTGCGTTACGACACCTTCAAAGACCTGGCGCCGATTTCCTTTATTGGCAGCATCCCCTTGCTGCTGGCCACCAGCACGGCTTTTCCGGCCAATGACATTCCCGCCTTCATCCAGGTGGCGAAGAGCAAACCGGGTACCATTTCCTATGCATCCGTCGGCGCTGGCAGCTCAGGCCATCTGGCTGCAGAACAATTGAAGTTGCTCGCCAACGTCGATATGCTGCACATCCCCTTCAAAGGAGGTGCACCCGCACTGTCGGCCTTGATGGGCGAGCAAGTCCAGTTGATTGTGTTTGCTGCAGGTGCCGGCGTGCCACTGGTGCGGGGTGGCAAAATCAAGCCATTGGCGGTCAGCGGAAAGCGTCGCTCATCGGCGTTGCCTAGCGTGCCGACCATGGCTGAAGCCGGTTATCCGCAGCTTGACTCTGGCGCATGGATGGGTTTGCTCGCGCCAGCGGGAACGCCGGCCCCGGTGATCGCCCGACTGAATGCGGAGCTCGCCAAGGTCTTGAAGGATCCCGATCTCATTAAAAAACTTGCCGACCAAGCCGTCGACCTGTCGAGCAGCACGCCAGAAGAATTGGGCTCACTGATACGTACCGAGCATGACAAGTGGGGCAAGGTCATCAAGGACGCCAAGCTCAACGTCTCGCAGTGATCAGTGGCCGACGAAATGAGGCTTTCTGTTCTGCTTGTGCGCGGCCATGCCCTCGTCAACGTCTTGACTCCACTCTAAGGCATGACGCAGGGCATCGGAGAGTTCACGCGCAGAGCGACTCCCGGGCTCTTGCCGGGCGGCCATGATTCGCTTCGCGCCACGCACGGCCAAGGGGCCGTTCTCAGCGATGGTTTGGGCGATCTTTGCCACGGCATCCTTGAGTGTCGCCTGCGGATAAACACCTTGAACAAGACCCAGTTGATTCATCTCGGCGCTGTCAATTTCTCTTGCGGTGCATATAAGTTCCAATGCGCGTGCCTTGCCCACGAGAAGAGGCAATCTGACTGGCGCGCCAGCCCCAGGAAAACCACCCCACGTGGCCTCCGGCATTTGCATGGTGGCGTGCGTTGCCGCATACCGAAGGTCACAGGCCAAGCTCAGTTCAACCGCGCCCGCCATGACCTTGCCGTTGATCGCAGCAATGACGATTTGAGGCAAAGCCTCGAGCGCATCGAAAACAGCATTGGCTCTTCTAACAAGACGCATCACGTCATCTTTTGAGAGGCTCGCGCGAATGGCCGGGTTGAGCAACCCCATCGAGAAAAAATCATCTCCGGAACCTGTGATGACCACCACATTGATTTCCGGATCTTCACGCAGCTCGACAAACAGTAGCCCTAAATGATCGATCAATTCAGGACTCAGGCGGTTCAGGTCATCCGGACGATCTATCGTTAGATAGAGCACTTTCGCGACACGCATTGTGATGAGTCCATCTATCTTTTTGGGCATTTTAAAAACCTTCAATTGTTAAATTTAATAGGCACAAACTATCCGTCAATTTTTACCATGAACTGTGACCGCAGTGAGTAGGAAGCTTTGCCATCCGCCTATGATGCAAAACATGATTTTCTGAGCTTTAAAAAACAATTTTTTCAAGAGTGAACGAGGACTAAAAAATGGAATTGATGATCAACGGGGTCAAGCGCAACTGCGATTTCCCGGCCAATGCTTTTGCGATTTATGCACTGCGTAATGATCTTGACCTCAAGGGCGTTCGAATGGGTTGCGGCGATGGCCACTGCGGCGCTTGCACTGTCTTGGTAGATGGTGTCCCGACGACCAGTTGCGACCTGCCTTTTTGGGCATTAGAAGGCAAGATGATCACGACGCCAGAGGGCGTTGGCACCATCGAACACCCCCACCCGGTGCAAGCTGCGGTGTTGGCAGAGCAGCCGGGGCAATGTGGTTTCTGCCTCAGCGGCATCTTGATGAGTTCGGTGGCTTTGATCGACAGCGGAATGCGTGTCACTGAGATTGATGTGCGCGCAGCTTTGGACAAACACCTTTGCCGCTGCGGCAGCCAGCCGCGCATCATCAAGGCCGTGATGGCCGCACTTGAGAAAGTCCAAACCGTATGAACACCGTCACTCTGGCGCGGGGTTTCGTCAAGAACAGCCTGGAAAAAAATCCAACCATCGGCCAATGGCTTGCATTCAGTGAGCCGGGCAAAGTCACTTTGCGGGTGGGAAAAGTCAACTTCGGGCAAGGCATTTCGACGGCGCTCACCCAAATAGCCGCCGAAGAACTGGACGTTGCACTCACGCAGATCGTCCATGCGCCCATCAACACCCAAGACAGTCCTGACGAAGGTGTCACCTCGGGCAGCTTTTCAATTGAGCACTGCGGCGAGGCGGTTCGCATGGCCTGCGCAACCATCAAGGCCACTGCGCTCGCACGCTTTTGTGCGGCCAGCGGTGCGGCGGCGTCCACCATCAGCATCCAAAATGGCGTCATGCGCTCGAATGCGACGGCACAAGTCATGACTTACTGGGACTTGCACCTTGATGACCAGGCGGGCGAAAAAGTCTTGTACGACGCACCTCAAAAGCCGCAACGCGATCACCGCGTCGTGGGAACACCCGTCCCCCGACTGGATCTGGAAAGAAAACTTTTTGGTGGCCCCAGTTTCATCCAGGACATGGTGATTCCCGGTATGCAGCACTGCCGGATCCTGCGTGCACCCAACCGAGCGGGACGGATTGTCAGCGTGGACGACGCCGCTTTTCGCCAGCGCTTCCCGGACGTTGAGCTGCTGCGGGACGGATCGTTCATGGGCGTACTCGCCGCACGTGAAGAAATCGCCGTCGCGGCAATTGCGTACCTTGAAACGCTGGTGACTTGGCATCTGCCTGCGTCGCTTCCCGACTGTGCTGACCTCAAAACGTTCCTGACCTCGGCGCCCAGCGAACAACGGATCGTTGACGAGTTAGCTGCCAAAGATGTGTCACCCCCGGGCTCGACGCGATTTGAGTCTTGGTACCAGCGCCCCTACATCGCGCACGCATCGATTGGTCCGTCATGTGCGCTGGCGCAATGGAAAGACAACAAGCTCGAAATCTGGTCACACAGCCAGGGCATCTACAACCTCAAATCCGACATCGAGGTCTACCTGCGCCGAGAGTTTGGAGACACTGGGATGCCCGCGCTGGTGGTTCACCATGTCGAAGGTGCCGGTTGCTACGGACACAACCCAGCCGATGATGTGGCCTTTGACGCGGCCTTGCTGGCAAGGCATGCGCAAGGTCGGCCCGTGCGTCTGTTGTGGTCGCGTGCGGCTGAACTGAGCAGCGGCCCATCAGGCTCCGCCCACCTCGTGAAGATGGAGGCTGACTTGGCAGACGATGGTTCTATACACAACTGGACACACACGATCTGGTCGAATGGCTACACCTCGCGACCGGGCCGCGCCGCACCCGGAAATCTGGCATTTGTCGCCGCGGCCGAGCTGGCCAATCCGTTCGTCACACCGGTGTCGCTAGACCCCCCCATGTCTGCCGGCGGCGGCGGCGACCGAAACGCCATCCCCTTGTACGACTTGCCGAACTACAAGGTGATTTACAACCGTTTGCTGGAGATGCCGATCCGCACATCGGCGCTTCGGGCGCTCGGGGGGTACACCAATGTGTGGGCCATCGAGTGCTTCATGGACGAGCTGGCACTGTCGCTCAAGCAAGATCCCGTGGACTTCAGGCTGCGTCACTTGAGCGACCCGCGGGCGATCGCCGTGATCCGGAAAGCCATTGACCAAGCGCCTTGGTGGCATGACCGTTCGCAGGATGAGGAAGGTGTTGGCAGAGGATTTGCCTATGCCCGTTACAAGAACACCGGGGCATGGTGCGCGGTAGCTGTGCGCATCTTGGCGGGGACCTCGGTGCGCGTCACCGATATCTCTGTTGCCGCCGACGTTGGTCTGGTGATCAACCCGGACGGTGTGAAAAGCCAGCTCGAGGGGGGTGCCGTCCAAAGCTGTAGTTGGACCCTGAAAGAAGAGCTGAAGTTCAGCAACGAAGCCATCACCACGCGCAACTGGGAGGACTATCCCATCCTCATGTTCTCAGAAGCGCCGGTGGTCACGGTCAGCCTGATCAACCAACCCAACGAGCCTTCGGTTGGCGCGGGTGAAGCCACACAAGGTCCTACGGCAGCGGCCATTGGCAACGCCGTCCACGATGCGCTCGGTGTGCGGGTCAAGCAGCTACCGATCACGATGGAACATATTCTGGCGTCCAGCTAACTTCAACCACGGATACGACACATGATCAATTTCAAACGCCAACGGCTGATGCTGCTGGGCCTTTTTTGCTTGACGACGCTGGCCGCCGCTGAGTATCCAGACAAGGCCGTCAAATTTGTCGTCCCCTTCCCGCCCGGCGGGAGCTTTGACGGTCCAGCGCGTTTGCTGACCGCCCGCTTGACCAAGTTGTCGGGCCAGCCCTTCGTGGTGGAGACCCGCTCTGGCGCGGGGGGTGCTGTTGGGGCTGCAGAAGTGTCGCGCGCGGTGCCCGATGGCTACACGGCGCTCTTGAGCAATGGCGCGATGCCGGTCAGCGCAGCACTCACCAAAAAGCCGCTGTTCGACGCGGTCACCGGCTTCACCCATGTGGCCACCTTCGGGGTCTTGCCCTTTGTGGTGGTGGTCAATCCAAAACTGCCCTTCAACACGCTTCAGGAATTCATTGATGCCTCGCGCAAAGAGCCTGGCAAGTACAACTACGCTTCGGCTGGCAATGGCTCGGCAGCGCATCTTGGTGCCGAGCAGATCAAACAGGCCTTTGGCATCAACTGGGTTCACGTTCCTTACCGCGGCACAGGCCCGGCGCTCACCGACTTGCTGGCAGGCCAAGTCAATGTCACGGTTGTCGGCCTGAGCTCGGCCATTGGCCACATCAAGGCCGGTACCTTGAAGGCACTCGCTGTCACCAGCGCGACGCGTCTGGCTCAGCTGCCCAACGTCCCGACGGTGGCCGAAATCAAACCGAACTTCACCATCGAAACGTGGATAGGCGTTGCTATGCCACCCAAAGCACCGGCTGACGCGGTCAACCGGATGGCGGCCTTGGTCGAACAAGCCATGAAAGACAACGACCTGAGAGCCCAGTTGCGTGAACTGGCCGTTGAGCCGGTGTTTGAAGGCCCCGCTGCAGCCAAGGCAAGGATGGCAAAGGATGTGGCCACGTTCACGGAGCTTGGCAAGGGAACCAGCATCTCGCTGGATTAGCCACTGGGGCTTTGAGCTTTAAGGTCTATGGTATTGAAGTTGGACTTAAAGCAAAGGCTGGGTTTCGGAATCGGCTAAAATTGTTGAATGGCGAGACTCAAAAGCTGTTCATCCTAAAGTCCTTGGCTCGAGCCTGGGTCGAGGCGTCAGAACAAGCCAAACAGGCTCTAAGCCCCCTGCTATTTTCAAGACAGCACGGGGCTTTTTTATGCCCTCACAGAAAGAAAATATGATCGATAAAAACGCCCAACGGGTTCATCTTGAAACATTTGAAGATTTTGACAACGGCCTGTCAGACCTGATTGACCTCTGGTCCAGCGCGGACAAAAAGGTTACCCAAAAAATCAAAGAATCAGCACTCGCTAATTACAAAGAAGATCTGGAAGAAGCCACCCTCCAGTGGGCCGAGAACAAAGCCAAGTCCAAAAAATACGCCGCTATCGCTGAAGAGCTGGCTGAGTTTGAAGAAGCGCTGAATCAAGGCTGATGGCCTTGCATTAGCAACTGTTCAAGATTTAGCGTACTTACCGGTGATCTGAGGGGTAAGCCCCGTTAAACCGCGCTGCTCGCGTTCCAATCGGGTTTCTCTGAGCCAGGTGCGCTTCAAGTCATCCTTGACACCGATGGTTAGGCGGCCCATGCCTTCTACCTCTAGGTCCACCTTGTCTCCGTCTTGAAAAGAGGACAAACCTCGGTGGTTGGTTCCTGTGGCGATGATGTCGCCAGGCTCTAGCGCATGAATGCCTGACACCCACTCGATGCAGCGCGGGATCTTGTGCGCCATGTCATCTGTGTTGAAGTTTTGTTTGAGCACCCCATTGACCCATAATTTGATTTGCAGTTTTTGTGGGTCTTTAACTTCATCGGCCGTGACGATATAGGGGCCGATAGGCGCAAACGTGGCGCGTGATTTCATTTGGTAAAAGGAATTACTCTCTGGCTGAACACCTCGGGCCGAACCATCGATGAAATTCACATAGCCAAAGATATGCTCCATCGCATTGGCTGCAGGAATAAAACTTCCGCCCTTGCCGATGATCAAAGCCAACTCGGCTTCACCTTCGAAAATACTGGACGGAATATCAGGCAGAACCATGGTGTCACCATGACCAATGATGCAGCCTGGCGACTTGTGAAATGCGTTGATCAGCGCGGGCTCTTTGCGAGTTCCATCTTCCATGAAGTTAACAGCCATGCATTCAATATTCACAGGCTTTGGAAGTGGTGGCCGAATTTTGACTCTGGAGATAGGGACAGACTTGCCACTGGCAACCGCTTTGTCGATGCGCGGCCTGACCTTTTCGAACGATCCGATCAGTCCATTCATCAAGTCCCCAATACCGTGATGAGGAATATTGCTCACAACAGATGTGATGTCTACAACGCCCTCGCCTTTGATGATTCCAATTCGGTAATCATTGAACAACATGATTTTCATGAGCGCACCTCTGAGTGTGATGGACGTTGGCTTGGGAATCGCGGTGATCATGATAGTCAAGCTTTTTTGACTTCGCAATGCGGGATCGACCCAAATGACTACGGTTTACCCTAATCGACTCAGGCCGATTCTTGTTCAAATAATGCGCATCAACCCAAGGAGACGATCATGAAGCACTTAGCTCGACGCAACAGACGATCTTTTATGATGGCAGCGGTTGGCGCAGGTTCTGTGCCATTCGCTTCTTGGGCGTCACCGCTCCGCGCTGAATTGAGCAGTTCGCCGGCATCAAGAAGTGACGGCTTTCATCGGTTGCCGCAAAACGATGAGCCCATGGTGCTGTCTGGGCGCGCCATCTCCTTTGATCAAAAACCACTGAGCGGTCAATGGGTGGTCTTAAAGAATGCAGCAGAAAAAACATTGACCGATGTGGATGGTCGCTTCTTTTTTAAAACCACCACATCAGTATTGATCAACTCTGAGTTTGAGCTGACCGTGAAGGCAAACCGCCCAGAAGACGTCCAGCGTTCAAGCGCCAATTGTCAAATTTCATCGCAACATTTGACGCAAGATGCCGTGGGCGATTGGCGAATTTATGTGGATATCCGAATCTAGAAGTTCAGCCCGGGCGGTAAAAATTTAGCCGCGATCTCCCAGCGCTCGGCCATCCAATGCCACGCCACATGGGCGATCAACGCTGACAAGACCATGCTGATCATGCGGCCCTGTGGGTTGGCGATGATCATGCGGGCAATAGGAAAGCCGATCAACAGCACGAGCACTTGTCCCGCCTCAACGCCTAAGTTGAACGACAGCAGAGACACCATCCAGTGGGAGCCTGCAAATTGCAATGTTTCGTGCAGTGCAAATGAGAATCCAAAGCCATGTACCAGGCCAAACAAGGCGCACAAAATCCATCTGCGCCGGACAGAAGGGTTCCAAATATTCTGTAACGCCATGAAAAGGATGGACAAGGCAATCGCCCACTCCACCCATGGCGTGAACCACAAACCACTGGGCGCGAAGCCCAAGGCAGACGCGATCAATGTGACGGAGTGCGCCACAGTGAAGCTCGTGATGACACCCAGCAATTGCATCCAGCTCGGCGCCAAAAGAATGAGGCAGGCGATGAACAGCAAATGGTCTGTGCCACTCAAAATGTGTTCGAAACCTGACTTCATGAATCGCCATGAAGCTTGCCAGATGCTGGGGTTGAGAAGAACAACCCCTTCTTTTGCATTGAGTTCAAATGCCTGCTCCTCGGCTTTGAGCAACTTGAATCGCAAATTGATACCGACACGCAGTGCCAGCCGCTGAAGTCCAAAATCAATGCCAATTCGCGCATCAGAACTTGTCAACGGATAAGCCAATTGAATATCTAAATATTGCTGATTCCAAACCAAGTTATCAGGTAAATCCCATTGAGATTTCTGCACATGGGCAAGTGCATTTTCATAGGTGCCAAAAGAACGATCAGAGGGCAAACTGATGCGAGCGTTTTCAATGATGGGGGAGCTCAGCAACACGCCATTTTGAGATATTTTTAGATTGTCAGTGAACCACAATTGCGCGGCCTGCTCCAGCGAAGGTTTGATTTTTTCCAGGTTCAGGTAGGTGTCTTTGACGAGCGGAAATTCAACCTCTTTCATGGCGCTCATCGGGGCACGTATCAGCAACGTCAACTGTTGCTCATCTTGGTTCAAAAAGACCTGCACTTGTGCATCAACGGGTATCTCATGTGCCTGCGCCGGCAACACACCAAAGAACCCCGTCAACAAATAAAATGATGCGCTCCGAATTTTTTCGAATACCAAGGCACTAGGGGTTTTCATGGGTTTCATGCAGATGACGACGCTTTGTCTTGTATGTGGCAATTGATTTGTCTATGCTAGCTGAATCACCTTGGATTCAAAATAAACAATGGGGTTGTATGAAAATTAACACTCGCTCCTCAAAGTTGACAATGGCGGCTGCGGTTTTGTGCTTACTTGGCTTAACGCTTGGCTTGTCTGATCAACCGGTTAACGCCAAAGCCAATACTGTTAAAGCACCCATTTTCGAGGTCGATCCCTTGTGGCCCAAAGCGATGCCGAATCACTGGTTGTTGGGCATGGCCATTGGTGTCTGGGTGGATGAAAAAGACCACGTCTGGATTATTCATCGTGGCGCAGCCACATTGAATGACAACGAACTGGCGTTGACTAAAAATATTGGCGAATGCTGCGCAGCGGCGCCCCCTGTTTTGGAATTTGACACCGCCGGTCGATTGGTACAAGCCTGGGGCGGACCAGGGCCAGGTTATCAATGGCCAGACTCCAATCACGGCATCCATATCGATCACAAAGGCAACGTCTGGATTGGTGGGAATGGTGAGAATGACGCGCACATTCTGAAATTCACCCGGGATGGCAAATTTTTAATGCAGATGGGAAAACACAAAGGCAACATGGGCAGCAACGACCTTGAAAATTTTGGCCGTGTTGCCAAAATTTGGGTTGATCCTAAAACCAATGAAGCCTATGTCGCCGACGGCTACAAGAACAAACGCGTTGCCGTCCTAGACGCAGACACCGGCGTGATGAAACGCTATTGGGGTGCTTATGGCAACAAGCCCGACGATGCGGACATGGGGAAATACAACCCGTCTGCCCCACCTCCACTGCAATTTAGAAATCCGGTCCATTGCGTGGAAAGAAGCCATGACGGTTTGGTCTATGTCTGCGATCGGCAAGCCAACCGTGTGCAAGTGTTTAAACCAGATGGCACGTTTGTCAAAGAAGCTCATTTTGCAAGGCAAACCTTGGGCTCAGGCTCCACCTGGGATTTGGCCTTCTCCAAAGATCCGCAGCAACGATTCATTTTTGTAGCCGATGGCACCAACGAGAAAGTCCGCGTCATCTTGCGTGAGACGTTGATGGAGATTACTAATTTTGGTGATGGTGGTCGACAGCCTGGCCAATTCTTTGGCGTGCATAGCATTGCCACCGACTCCAAAGGCAACATCTACACCACAGAAACCTACGAAGGCAAGAGATTGCAGAAGTTTGTCTACAAGGGCATGGGGGAAGTCTCTAGCAGCCAAGGAACTGTGTGGCCTAAGCGATAAAAAGAGCAACGCATTCGCATGTCGGTCGTGGTTTCTGCGGCACGGACCAAGGAACTACCCTCATGGGCAGGTCTCTGTTGTTGTGCCATACGCCGACGGCGGTGCCAACGAGTTGGTGGCACCTCTTCTTGTCGTCAAACTTCAGGCCGAGCTGAAACAACCTTTCATTATTGAGAGAAGGCTTGGGGTGGGCGTCGTCGTTGGCATGGCCAGCGTAGCTAAAGCGCCAGCAGATGGCTACACGGTGGTCATCGGCGAGCCTTGTGCGATGTCGATAAATCCGTCCTTCCTTTAACGGTTTCCTACGATCCCTTGCGGGATTGCATTGCGATAGCTTCGCTTGAGGAATTACCAAAGGTTGTTGTCGTGCATCCGGGCGCCAAGATGAGCAGCATAAAAGTTCTCGCCGCTTACGGAAAAACAAACTCTGGCATTAAATGCGAGGTCTAACTTGAGCGCTGAAAACTGGGCGCAGCTCAAATTTTGCGATGATGAATTGTGATGTTCATGCGCATCCTCCGAGGGACAACGGTATGAAGGATTCAACCCAAAGCAGTGTCCAACAGCATCATGATGACAAAACCCAGCATCAGACCGCCGGTGGCATACACCTCATTCCCTTTTCGGTGAGCTTCAGGGATGATTTCATGACTGATAACGTACAGCATTGCGCCCGCTGCCGCTGCGAGGCCCCATGGGAGCAAGCTTTCGGAGATGCCGATGACCACGACCCCAAAGACAGAGGCAAGCGGCTCCACAAGTCCGGACAAGACACCTAGTCCGGCGGAGAATCCACGCCCGTAACCGACGCTGCGCAGCGCCAACGCGACCACCAAGCCTTCCGGTACATCTTGAATCGCAATGCCTGTTGCCAATGCCGTGGCACCCGTTGGGTCAGAGCCCGCGAACGCTACACCAATCGCCAACCCCTCTGGCAGATTGTGTAAACAGATCGCAAGCACGAACAACCAAACTCGTTTCAGTGATTTCGCCTGCGGACTCTGAAGGCCTCTTGCGAAATTTTCGCAAGGTACCGCCCGACCAATAAACATCAAAAATCCGGCTCCAATGAGAATTCCAGCGCTGACAATACTGCCCGAACCCCATGCACTCGCGCCCTGTGCTTTGGCTGACGCCAAGGCGGGAATGACCAGTGAAAAGGAACAGGCCGCCAGCATCACACCAGCCCCAAAGCCGAGCATGCTGTCGTAAGTTTTTTGTGAAAACTGCTGAGACAGCAGCACGGGTAAGGTGCCGAGGGCTGTTGCCAATGCGGCCATGAACCCACCGAGCAGGGCACCACTCATGTGCGGGTCGTTGACTGCCACCCGCAGATAAAAGGCATTCACCGCTGCGACGATACCGCCGCAAACTATGGCAAGACCAATGCAAAGCCGCCATCGACTTAACGATGCAACGGCAAATGGCTGGACATGAGCGGAAGCGACATTTTTATTCATTTGAGAAATCCGAGATGAAGGTTATGCCATCAAATAATGCTCAAAGAAACCCTCCCCACTCTGGAAAGTGCGGCAGATGACAAGCCAACCCTAATCAACCTTGGCGCCAGAATCTCGCACCGCCTTGCCAAGTTTTTCGTAATCCAAACGAATTTTTTCAGCAAAGATCTCCTTGGTACCCCCCAGAGTGATACCGCCCTCCTTTGTCACCCGGGCAATGACGTCCTCAGATGCCAGAGACTCATTGGCTGCAAGGTTAATTCTCTGGATCACCGCTGCAGGCGTGTTCGCGGGAACAAACAAGCCATACCAAGTGCCTGCATTGAAGCCAGGATAGCCTGCCTCGGCAATCGTGGGCACATCAGGTAATGTTGGACTTCTCTTATCGGCTGACACGGCAATGGCGCGCAGCTTTCCGGAGCGGATCTGAGACAAGGCAGACGGTATCGAAGACATCATGAAGGCTGTGCGGCCTGCAATCGTGTCGGTTATAGCGTTAGGCGCCCCTTTGTAGGGTATGTGAACCAGTTTGATGGCAGCGACTTTTTGGAACATTTCGCCGATGAGATGCGATGGCGTCCCGGCACCAGGTGTAGCGAAATCGAGCAGCTTTTTGCTGGCTTTAGCGGCAGCCACGATATCCGAGAGCGAGCGAAATGGTGAGTCCGCGCCTACAACAATCACGTTAGGGGCATCCGCCAGCATGACCACGGGCACCAGATCCTTCAAAGGGTCAAACGCCATGCTGGAATACAAGTGTGGATTGATCGCAAACTGCGAGGTCTGTCCCAACAGGACGGTGTAGCCATCCGGAGGTGCATTGACCACCTGCAAGGCACCAATGTTTCCGCCGGCTCCGGGTTTGTTGTCGACGATGAACGAGGTTTTCAGCAAGGTACCCATCTTCATCGTGACGGCGCGCCCGATGGCGTCCATTCCACCGCCCGCCGCCTGGGGCACAACGACCGTGATAGTTCGGTTTGGATAGACTCCCTGGGCCAATACATCGCTGGCGCTAAGGACGCTCACTGCACTGGACGCCAGTACCAAAGCGATGGAGATCCTGCGTCGAAAACTAACCTGACGGGCTAGGGATGGCGCACTGAAGGTACTGCGTCTTAGGCACGAATGCATTGTGATTTTCATTGTCTCTCTCATATTGATGACGTTGTAAAGTCCGGCGAATACGTTGTCCGCGCTCAAGATCAGGGGCTGGTTGCAGCCCTTTCCATGGGGTCCGCAGCAAGACCACCCGCATCCGGTCCCATCTCCGCCACCGCGCTACCGTAAAGCAGGCCCTCTTTGATACGCGGTACCGTGATGGCCGGGTTCATGATGGGAAGTCCATGCGTAGGTGCGATAGCCTTGACCTCTAGCGTGTCCAAAAGCCATTGCAGCCGGTCGATGTAGAGATTCATGTCCGTGAACTTCGTCCAGAACAATGCACGGTCTGCAAAAACCGCAGACACTTCAGGTATGTTGAGTGAGATAGCCTCCTCCGCGCACATGCCGCAATGACCATCTTCATGGTAATGACTGTAAGCAAACCCGTCAGCTGGAAACAGCACCTTCTCTTGCGTGTCGAATCCCCACCAGGTTGTCCGCAAATCACGAATCACCGGTTCGACCAGCCTAAGCGCGCGTCCGCCAAGATCAATTTCATCACCGCCTTTCATCGCCACCATTCGGTGTGCGAATTGTGGAAAAGCCAGAGCGTAATCACACATGTCGCCACAAAGCAGTACCTCCGGGTATTTGTGCATGATGCGGCCGAGGCCACCCGAATGCGGTGTTTCTTGGTGCGTCACAAAAAGATATTTGACGGGAGGCAAACCAGGCAGCAAGCCATCCAACTGCTTGCTGATCAATGGAAAGTCTTTAGGGTGACCGGTCTCCACGATGGCGCAGGCATCTTGGCCAACCAAGAGGTAAGCCGCGTTATAGGTGTGGTACATCTTCCCTGCAGTCTTTTGTTCTAGACAGTCACCGAGCCAGAACAGACCGGGCACCAATTCCCGCGGCAGTGTTTTTCTTTGAACTTTCACGTCGTCCATGTTTGATTCCTATCTAAGTTCGTCGCGGTCGACGTAGCGCGCCTGCACGACGCTTTTGTCCAAGCCGGCCAGCACCCCGTCCAGTAACTGGTACTGGCGTTTCACCAATTCGCGGCCACGCAAAACTCGCCCGTAGCCCGGGGCTAGGTTTTCGATGTCGTATTGATCGAAAACCAGCGCGAGCTTGCGACGCAGCGTCTCGGTGTCGCCCCCTTCAAGCCACCAGTACCGGGTGTTGAGCAGAAAGCTGCGCACATGGGCCGAGGTCGTCGAGCAACTGGAGTCATCCAAGAACCAGGGGCCCTCCGCATGCTCACTCCACTCCCATGAGAAGCTGTCGGAGGTGAAAAGAGTCCGAGTCTTTTCATCGTAGATCCAACGGGTGCCAATGAGGCGAATCGGCGCCTGAAAGGCCTCCAAAGCGCGACCAAGTCCTTCATCGCCCACATGCAGACGCTGGCTGCGCTTGACCATCGTGGTCTTGAGCGCGGTGGCTTGAGCGCCCGGCTTGTCGGAGCGGCCACCGAAGTCCACCCACACCGCGGCGTCCGCATTACTCGAATAGCACTGCTCCACGTCGAACGCATCAGCGAGCGCCTCGACATTGGCAACCGACATGAACTCGTTGATGCGCAACGGATAAACAGACAGCCGGGTCCCGGGGTCGATCAGGCTGGTGATCTGGGAGATAAGTGAGCCCGCATGCGCCGTGAGTCCAGAATCAAGAAGGAGCGCACGGTTCCCTTCCTTCAGCAAATAACAATTGCAGACCGAATAACCATCCGCATCAGACGGATAGGCACTGGCCCTGCCCCCAAGCTGGAACACATTCTGTAGCGCGTACAGCCGCCCTTCAACAAGCGTGTGCACTGCGCTACCAAGCGTAATACAGGGCATAGGAATGCCCACCTTGTCCTCTCCCGATCTTGCTTTCATCTTGTCCCTTTCCAGGCAGCATGCTGTTCAGATGTAAGCTATCTTATTGACTAGCATGGTTTTATGAAATGGGATTTGATGAATGTCAAAAATCGATGAGATGAATATCAACCTGAACTTCGACCTTCAACTTCTCCGATGTTTTGAGGCCTTGATGACAGAGCGCAGCGTGTCACGCGCAGCCGTGAAACTGGACCTGAGTCAGCCGGCCATGAGTCATGCACTTGGACGGCTACGCACGCTGTTCGATGACCCGCTGCTGGCGAGGGGGCGCGGAGGAATGACGCCAACCGGCCGAGCACTGGGTTTGGAACCGCAAGTGCGCGAGGCTTTGTCGGCGGCCTACCGACTGGTGGAAAAGCGCACGCTGTTCAGTCCAAGCGAATCGCGCCAGGAGTTCACCGTCATGACAGCCGAGTACATTGAATATCTTTTGCTGCCGCGCCTCATCGCTAGGTTGAAAGATGAGGCGCCGTCTGTGCGGGTGTCATTCCGCAGTGCGCAACCCGACAGGGCGCTGGAGTGGCTGGAACGGGGCGAACTGGATTTCCGCCTCGGCTGGTGGCCAGAGTCGGCTCCGGCGCTGCGTGCGAAACGGCTCTTGCGTGACCCCCTCGTCTGTGTCGCCCGCCAAGACCACCCGTTGATCTCGGGCACGATCACTGAAGAGCAGTTCATCGGCATCCCCCATGTGATTCAGAGCGAAAGAATGAAGAGTGCTCGGCGGGCGATTGAGCAAGCCGTGCTGTTGAGACACCGCCATCTGCAGGTTCAATTCAAGGTGCAGGACGCCTTAGCGTTGTGTAACGTCGTTGCGCATTCTGACCTGATCGGCACACTGCCGGAGCGCTTCGCGCGCGCGTTAGCGACCAAGTTTCCACTGCAGGTGATGCCGATTCCGATGGCGATCGCTGAGATTCGACAAGCGATGTATTGGCACGAACGAACCCACAACGAGCCCAGCCATCAGTGGTTCCGCCTGTTGATCTCGGATCTCGCGAAAGAACTTTAAGCCTGTTGAAACAACGACTAACGGTTTCTTTCAAGGATTGCCGGCGTTGGACGCTCACCGCTAGCCTTGCCTGTGATTGGCGGCTTGGGCAAACTCGCTTCGCCACGCTCAATAACGAAATGATGGTCAAGCGAATACCATGCGCCCGTCACGTCTTGCACCGGCGCAGTTTCACCGCTGTGCAGCACATACTGGCCGACGAGTGCTTGGGTCACGCCAAATTGCACATCCGTCTCAAGGTTCGGATCGTCACTCGAGTAGACCTGAGCAAACTGGGTCTTGTACCCCTGCTTGAAGATCATGAAATGAATATGGGCCGGTCGCATGTTGTGTCGCCCTTGCGCGCGGAGCAAAGCGCCTACCGGGCCCGTCAGCGGTATCGGGTAGCCGACCGGTTTGATGCTGCGAAAGGCTATGTGACCACTGGCGTCAGTGGTCAGTTTGCCTCGAAGGTTCATGTCGCCTTGGCCGGGGTCCTGATTTTCGTAGAACCCTTCCGAAGAAGCTTGCCAGACGTCAACTTCAGCCCCTTCCACGGGACGGCCTTGCGTATCCCGCACCCAGGCATTGACAAAAACAGCGGCTCCCAGTGTCGGAGACCGCACGATTGACCCCCCCTTTTCGGTGCGGGGTGAATCCATCCGCCAAAAGGGCCCCATCAAATTAGCCGTCGTTTCAGTTTGCCCATGATCCCCGTTGTTCAGCAAGCAAACCAAGGCCGAAAGACCCAATGAACCGGCGATCAAGACGACCTCGTTGTGCGACGCTGTCGTCAGCTGGCCAAGCTTTGCAATCATGCCGCACGCTTGGTGAAACTCTGCCTCGCTGAGTCGTGCGTCACGAATAAAACCATGCAGATGCGTGACCGCTGCCGTCATGATCTCTTTGAAGCGGGGATCCGTCGCATGCTGGAGTTCCGCCAAGACGGCCTCCGTGACATCTTGTTGTTTGCTGATGATCATCTCTGTCCTTGATCAAGCTTGCAGGAGTGACCTTAAAGCCTGAACACGCGGCAGCATTTCCAATTCAAAGACAGTGCGAATCAGTTGTTTGGTTTTGACTTTTCCCAGCACCGGATTCATCAAGTCGGTGGCTTTGTCGATCACCTCTTGGCGTGTCATCGGGTTGCGGGGCGTGCCGCGCACCGCCTCTACTTTTTGCGACAAACGCGTGCCATCTTTGAGCACCACCTCGACGATGGCAACTCGCACAGGCAGTAGCGCGGTCAGCGCCTCGTCTTTCACCAAAACCACCTTGCTGCGTTGCGCCAAGGTGGCAGGCTCACGCATACGAGCTTTGTCATGCGCCGCTTTGAAGGACGCGGTGCGATCCATCAGCATCACGGCCATCATGTGCTGCAGGCAAATATCCGGCATGTCGCGGTTGTCCACTACCTTGGCCACGGACGGCTCGAGCCGAACAATGACTTCTGTCACGTCATCGGCGGTGAAAGATTGCTTGCCCTGAATCAACTCAAGCGCATCCAGTGGACCTTGAATCGGAGAACCAACCGTCCACTTCTTAATGTCGGTGAGCGTCACCTCGTAACGTTTTCCTAAGCCGTCGATCAACATCTCGGTTTTGGCGTTGGGCGCATAGGCATCAAAAAAATTGTCCGCCCCCGAAAACACATCTTGAATACCGTTCCAACCCGTCCGCACCAGCAGCGCAGACGTCACACCACTGCGTGCAGGCATGCCGCCGAACACAAAGGCTTTTTCGATGTGGTCAACATCCCGGCCCCATGAAGCAATGCCCGACGACTGCTGGGCCGTGTAGTCCAGCATCCAGCGCATTTGCTCGGCCTGTAAACCCGCCAGACTGCCGGCGGTGGCGGCAGCGCCAAATACACCGGCAATGCTGTGCGAGCTTTTGTGGCTCGAGTAGCTGAAGGCTGGCCCGCCCATGGCCATCAACACCCGTGTGCCAACGTCGTAGCCCAACACCACCGACCGGATGAACTGCGCGCCGCTGGCATTGAAATATTCGCCGCAAGCCCAAGCCGCAGGGACGATGGAGCAGCCAGGGTGCGAACGCGAGCGCCCATGCGAGTCATCAGTTTCATCGGAGTGCGCCATGACGCCATGTGCCAGTGCGGCATCTATCGGGCCAGCCGTGCGCTTGCTGCCAATCACCGAGCACTTGCCCGCTGCGACGTGTTGCTGTAGGTAGCGATACGCCGCCTTACCAGGCTCCAATTTACCGCCGGAGACGATAGCCGCCAGAGTGTCCAAAATGTGCTGCTTTGCATGTTCGACCACCTCTGCCGGCAAGGGACTGACAGCCGCTTGCGCCATGTGTTCGCTCAGCAAGCGCATGGTCTCACCCAAGCCCGGCGTGCCTGCTGGCGACTGCGCAACCGCATTGAAAAGTGGTAAAGCGCTTGCTGCTGCGCCGTACTTGAGGACCGAGCGACGGTCAATGTGGATGGTATTTAGAGCGGTGAGGCGGGCTTGTTTTATAGTCATGCGCGCAGTATCTGCAACTGTTAAATTCTGTCAATAAGGGATCTCACGTGGGAATGTCCCCGTTACCTGTCAAATCGTGGCTGCTCGCCTGCCTGCTGGCATTCGGACCAATGACCCACAGCCATGCGGCGCAAGACTTTACTGGCTGCCCACAGTTCTTTGCCAATGGCGTCGCGCCGGAGGTGAAGGACCGCCCCCTGCAACGTGCGCTTTGCTACGACGCCTTTGCGATCTTGCACTCGGGCGAAAGCAAAACGCCGGTGTTTGTCGCTGAACGGCTCAACCGGGCGGCGATTGCCGACACGGGTGAAAAGCGCACCAACCGGTTTTATGCAGACGCGAGACTGCGGTCTTCCGAACGCGCCACGCTAGAGGACTACAAGGGCAGCGGCTTCGATCGGGGTCACATGGCCCCCGCTGGGGACATGCCGACAGCGCAGGCCATGGCGCAAAGTTTTTCACTCGCCAACATGGTGCCGCAAGCACCCGAGCACAACCGCGGCGTCTGGGCGAAATCGGTGGAGTCTTCGACGCGCAAATATGCGTCTCGCTCCTCGGGCGACGTTTACGTCATCACGGGCCCGGTGTATGTGCCCAGCATCGTCTTGAGTCCCGGCATTGGCCCTGGACATGTGCGCGTTCCCAAGTACTTGTTCAAGCTGGTCTATGACGAGCAGAAGCACAGGGCATGGGCCTACTGGCATGAAAACGCCAATGCAACCCTGGCCTCCGTGCCCATCAGCTATGCAGAGCTGGTTAAAAGAACGGGGATTTCTTTCTTTCCAGACACCCAAGTGGCCGGTCTTGCGCAGACTCAACAGCCCTGCCTTCGATCAACCTTGAGCCATGCGCGCGGCATACCGACCAGAGCTTGGCAAGTCCAGATCACTGACGCGCATGTCCAACCCAACGGGGCGGCGCTGCACTCTCGACCCTGCCAAGTCAGTTGATGGGCAAGACTTGTTGATCAATTCGCTATGGGCAACTCATCCCAGCGCGTGGTGAAGCGGCCTGACCGGTTCTCAGATTTCATGCCCCAGCGCGATGCCGTGCCGCAAACCCCCATGCGCAAGGTGTTGTGGCCATAGGTTCGGTTCAGCGTGTCGAGCGCGGCCATCAATCTGGCTGAGCGGGCACGGGCCAGCGGCTCGTCAAACAGTGTTTCTTGTCTGGCTGCTTGGTTGGAGAGCATGGTCAGCATGACGCCGGCTTTTTTGTACTGGTAGCCGGGCTTGTAAATCAGCTCCAAACCGAAGATGGCTGCACGCGTGAGCGCCAGTGTGTCGCTGCTCGGGTCCATCAGCGGCACCAGCAAGCCGGCGTTGTATTGCGGATCGTTGGGCTTGAAGCGATTGGTCTGCACGAAGACTTGCACGGCCGCAGCCACCGAGCCTTGCTGGCGAAGTTTTTCAGCCGCCTTGGCGACGTAGCTGGCCACCGCTTCACGTAACTCTGGCAAGGTGATCACCGGCGTGCCAAAGCTGCGCGACGTCATGATTTGCTGCTTCGGCGGCGCCACGTCTTCGAGCTCTAAGCAAGACACACCGCGCAACTCGTTACAGGTGCGCTCCATCACCACGCCAAACTGCGCCTGCATGTTTTGGGGCGACTGGCGCCGGAGGTCCAGCACGGTGTGCACGCCCACGGCTTGCAGCCGCTGGGCGATGCGCCGACCAACACCCCAGACCTCACCGACGTCGGTTTGCGCCATCCACTGCAAACGCTCTGCTTTGCTCAGCGCATGCAAGTCGCACACGCCATTGAACTCAGGGTTCTTTTTGGCCAGATGGTTCGCCAGCTTGGCCAAGGTTTTGGTCGGCCCCAAGCCGGCGCAAACGGGCAGCCCGGTCCATTGCCGAATGCGTTCCCGCATGAGCTGCCCCATGGCCACGCCGCCGCCGTGATGCCGCAGCACAGACTCCACGCGCAAGAAGCTTTCGTCGATGCTGTAGACCTCGATGTCAGGGGCGAAGTCACGCAAGATGCTGACGACGCGGTTGCTCATATCGCCGTACAGCGTGTAGTTGGACGAGAGCGCCTGAATGCCGTGCTCGGCGGCCAAGTCTTTCATCTTGAACCACGGCGTGCCCATCTTCACGCCCAAGGCCTTGACCTCGCCGCTGCGCGCCACGGCGCAACCGTCGTTGTTCGACAGCACCACCATCGGCACGCCCTCCAGCTTGGGCTGAAAAACCCGCTCGCAAGAGACGTAGAAGTTATTGACGTCGACCAGCGCAAACTGCGGCGCGATCTGAGCTGTGGCAGAGGTGGTCACGCTCAGCCCCGGGTCGTGAGGCGACGCACCACGCCCACGACGACGCCCCAGATTTCAAGCTCAGCGCCTTCTGCAAAGGTGATGGGCGCGTAGCTTGGATTCTCTGGCCAGAGCTCGGGCTGGCCTTGGCGGTAGCGCAGCCGCTTGATGGTGTAGTCGCTGTTCACTACGGCCACCACAATGTCACCCGACTGCGGCGTGAGTGAGCGGTCTACCACCACCTTGTCTTCGTGGTGGATGCCGGCTTTGGTCATCGAGTCGCCCTTGACCGTGAACATGAAAGTGGCCGGTTTGTTGCGCACCAAGTAGTCGTTGAGGTTGAGCGCCTCTTCGGTGTAGTCGGCAGCGGGTGAGGGAAAGCCGGCCGACAGCCGGTGACTGATCAGCCGCAGCCGGGCGGCAGGCAGGCTGGGTGCTAAAGGCTGGGGAATTTGGTCAAGTGAGGGTTCAAGGCTAGGCGACATCATGGTGTAAATACTGTACAAAAACACAGTCTACCTGCAACCCGGTCGATTGCAACGAAGTCTAGTCCAGCTGAGCGCCTGAATCTTTCACGATCTTGGCCCAACGCACCAAGTCCTCGCGCACGAGCTTGGCCAGCTGATCCGGCGTGCCGGGCGCAGACTCGACACCCAAACCAACCAAACGCTCCCGCATCTCCGGGTTGTCCATCAGCTTGATGATTTCCGTGTTCAGCTTCGCGACGATCTCCTTCGGCGTTCCCACCGGCACAAACAGAGCGTACCAAGCGTTGGCATGCAGCCCAGGAATGGTCTCGGCCAAAGTCGGCAGATCGGGCGCGAGCTGCGTGCGCTTTTCAGTGCAGGCCCCCAGCGCGCGCAACTGACCACTGCGTACAAACGGCATCAAGCCGGCCAAGCTGCCGAAGGTCATGGGCACCTGCCCTGCCACGACATCGGTGGCAGCCGCCGCAGCGCCGCGGTAAGGCACGTGCACGATGTCGATGCCAGCCATGTTCTTCAACATCTCACCCAGCAGGTGGTTCACCGTGCCGTTACCGGCAGACGCGTAATTGAACTTGCCAGGGCTGGCTTTGGCGAGTGCCACCAGCTCACGCAGATTCTTGGCCGGAACCGAAGGGTTAACCGCGAGCAAGTACGGGGCCACGCCCACCACCATGACGGGATCAAAATCTTTCACCGGATCGAACGGCACCTTGCGGTAAAGAAAGGGGTTGATGGTCTGCACGCTCTGCGCGTTCAGCAGCAGGGCATGGCCGTCCTTGGGCTGCCGCGCCACGTAAGCGGTGCCGAGATTGCCGCCAGCGCCCTGCCGGTTTTCGACGATGACCGGGCCACCGATGACTGCTGACAGTCGTTGCGCCAGCGCGCGCGCGATCACGTCGTTAGCACCACCCGGCGCTTGCGGCACGACGATGGTGATGACCTTGGACGGGTATTGTTCTGCGGCGTGAGCCGAGTTGCGCCAGAGAAAAGGCGTGACCAGCGAAACTGCCCCGGCGATGATGTCTCGTCTCGTTGTCATTGCTTTGTCTCCTGCGTCAGCTTGGGCTGAACTCATGATCATTAAAAGCCGCGATCACGATACCATGAGCTTAAAGCAGGCTATCAGCCCAAATATTGTGTGCCCAGTCCAAAGCGTAAAGCCCCTCAAGCTCAGTGGGGGCCGGCGACACACCTCCAGAACCCGGGACAGTTTTAAACGTTTTGTCAGCCGCGCTGTATTGATGCACGCTAGCCACGTGAACCACGCGCGTTGCGTCCACAAAGCTATAGCAGGTGTTGGTCAAAAAAGGGGCTGGGTTGATCTCGAACCCACGCAACTCAGCCACGATGGCGGCCGCAGCCACCTTGGCGTGCTGATTGGCCATGTGCCCGGACTTGGGCATGAACGCGGCGTTTTGGGTTGCGTCACCGATGATGTGAATGTCTTTGGCGGCGGTGGATTCGAAATTTAAAAAATTGACCTGTGCCCAGCGCTCATTCGAATTGGCCAGCCCAGTCTGCACGACGATTTTGCTTGCCCGCATGCGCGGCAAAACATTCAAGACATCGGCGCGCGCAGAGTCTTGAATATCAAATTTGAGTGTTCTGGTCGCGGCGTCGACCCGCAGCAGGTTGTGTGATGAACGGTAGTCAACCATCCCCGGATACAAATCAGTCCAAGCTTTCTTAAACAGATGGGCCTTTGACACCACATCCTCGTTGGCATCGAGGATCAATACTTTAGATTTGGGCTTGTATTTCTTGAAATAAGCGGCCACCTGACAAGCTCGTTCATACGGCCCGGGCGGACATTTGAAAGGTGCCGCTGGGATACTGATGGCGAACACGCCGCCGTCGGGCATCTGCTGCAATTGCTTTTGCAAGGCAAGAGTTTCGGGGCCAGCCTTCCAGGCCTGCAAGGTCACACCGGCTTGATTCGCCTGCGTCAAGCCTTCAATGCTGTCCATCATCAGATCCACACCGGGCGACAAGACCAATTTGTCGTAGAAGAGGCTTTTGCCAGACTTTAATTGAACGATTTTTTTGAGCGGATCAATGGACACGACCCAGTCTTTGACCCAAGAAATGCCATGCTGCTTTTGCAAGGTATCGTACGACACCGTCAACTCAGGGAGCGTTTTTGAGCCGCCCAAGACCAAGTTCGACAACGGGCACGAGACAAAAAATGGATCAGGCTCAATCAGCGTGACACGCGCGTTGTAGTCAGAGAACATGCGGATATATTTCGCTGCTGTCGCACCGCCAAAGCCTGCGCCAACGACCAACACCTGTGCAGATTGAAGATCGGCACGCACCAGGCCCGGAAACGCCACACCACCAGCCAATAGAGTGGCTGTACGATTTAAAAAATGTCGACGCTTCATTGGTGACCTTTAATTGATGTCTTATGGCCGAACGCCCGGGCTCTCAAGTGGCATACCGCGTGCACGCCAAGCTAAAAACAATTCAAGCTCCAGCAACTCGTTGGAACCAAAAGCATAAGGTTCAGCGCGAACACCCGTCAAACAATTGCGCAGGCGCCGCTCTAAAGAACCGACCGACTGCCACTCAAGTCGATAAATAGGATAGGCCGTGGGATGGGCTTGTGGGATCAAATTACCAGCCAGTTGTTGCCCCGACCTCTCAGCGTGACACTGCGCGCACGACAGGTTCAATTGACCGAGCCGCAGCTTGAAAAAACGTTCGCCGGCATCAAGGCGTGCAGCATTTGACGCATGACGCTCCACCGTGATGGGCATGCCTTTAGACTGCGTCGCCACAAACGCTGACAGCGATAAAAGGGGTTTGCTTTCAGGCGCAAAGGGCACCTCACCCTGGTGTTCGGTACGGCACTGGTTGATGCGCCCGCCAAGGTTCAACAACGGTCGGCCCGCAGTGCTTAACTTTGGAAAGCTGGCCGCAACGCCTTTCATTGACACGGTCGCATCACCGTGACACGACGCGCAAGATATTTTTTTTTGACCTGCCGCTTCTTGCCATAACGACTGCCCATCCAACACGGCAAAGTTGGCGGGGTTCAGCAGCGGGTCGTCTTGCATGGCCTTTGTATCGGCCGACATCAATTCGTAACTGGATTGCCGGTGATTGCCAATAGGATCCGCCTTGACCAAAGCCCCTAGTACAACGACCGCACAGATTCCCCAGCAGACAAAGACTTTAGCGGGGAAGGTCATCGAAGCGCACTCTGCAATTGAGGCATTCATGTCACCACAAGTTGGCTGGAGGTCTTAGAAGCATAGCCATTGTCGCCAGACCAATTGAATTCAAGGGTGCCGCTTTCAGTCGCTACGGTTGTAAAAATAATCATGGGATTGGCCCCCATGCCCGGATGCAGTTCGACCCGGAAGACTTCAACGCTGTTGTACGTGCAAAGAAAATCTCGAATGATGTCGCGCGGCACACGCCGCCCGGTCTCAGTGTGACGAAAACCGGATTCCATATCGTGTTGAACAATGACTCGAATTTGAACAATGTCGCCCTTCTTGGCGCTTGCAGGCATGGTGGCCAGAGTACGAGAAGTCTTGCTCACTTATTACACCTCAGCACAGGCGGCTATCGTGACAAGCGTCGAGGCATCACCTTGCCAAAAAGAGCCATCGCTCATGTGCGCGATGGCCACTACACGTTGCGAATCGCCCAAACGGATTCGCGTCGTGATGTCCGCCCGACCGGAACGCGACGACAAATAGAAACTGACCACATTCGGCAAGGGGTTACCCTCGGCCACGATATGAATCGCTTGCACGTGATCATCTTTCGTCATGGGGCTTTCAACCGAGACCTTCATGGTGACAAGATTCCCGTTCTCAACCAACGGGGGGATGACCAACCTCACGCGGCCCACTGAGGCTTTTTTATTGCCCAATATTTTGTTAACCGCCTGCGTGGCTTCAGCGACCGTTGCGAGCGTGTTCAGCGAGGTCAACCCACTGGCTGACCCGGCACTGAGTACAAAAATTCTTCGATTGATCGTCACGGTTTTAAGCTCACTAAAAAAGCGACAACATCTTCAATGTCTTGTGCCGTCAAGATGGACTTAGCTGCGAACTGCGGCGCCACTCGCGTGAGACCCCCAGTGCGAAAATACGAGGGCATGATGGTGTCTGGGTTGAATCGGCTTGCATCGACGATGCGTGCACGCAACTGCGCGGACGACAAGCGGGCAGAACTTGTTGCAAGATCAGGCGCCAGATTGCCTTGAAACCGCTCTTCAGGAAACGGGCCACTGTGACACAGGATACACAAACCCTCTTGCCGACTCACGACAAGTGCACGCCCCCGGGCAACATCACCCGGCTGCCCTGAGAGCGACTCCAGAATCTGGTCCGCGACAAATGTCTGCGCAAAAAGGGGGCTGGGGGTGGCGAGGCAGACACTCAGTGCCAACACCCACACAGCACCCCACCCCGTCATACCAAAGTCATTCCACTATTTTTCAGCGGCACATCACGCAAGCGCTTACCCGTGGCGCGATAAATAGCGTTGAGCACAGCCGGTGCAGCCACGCAAATGGTGGGCTCACCAATGCCGCCCCAATCTTTGCCGCCACCCTCAAGGATAATGGTCTCCACCTTGGGCATCTGCGCAAGCCGGATCGAACCGAACGTATCGAAGTTCTTTTGTTCGATTCGGCCGTTTTTAACGGTGCACTCTTCTTCGAACAATGCCGACAATCCATAGACGAACGAGCCTGAGACCTGACGTTTGATCTGAGCCGGATTGACCGCATAGCCACAATCGGTCGCGGCAACAATACGATGGATTTTGACCTTGCTGCCATCCGTCACGGACAGCTCGCAGGCCGCTGCGACATAACTGCCAAAAGCAGTCATCTGTGCAACACCGCGAAACACGCCAGGAGCCGCAGGCTTAGTCCAGCCGATGCCATCAGCTACGGCATTGAGCACAGCGAGATTGCGGGGGAACTTGGCCATGTACTTGCGACGAAACTCAACCGCATCGACACCAGCAGCCTCCGCGAGTTCATCCATAAAGCACTCCATAAACACCGCATTTTGATTCACGTTCACACCACGCCAAAAGCCTGGCGGAATGTGCGTATTGCGCATGGCATGCTCCATCAACTGGTTGGGGAACTCATAGCCAAAAGCATGCTCGCCACCATCAAAAACACCTTGGAAGACCAGAGCATCACGACCTTTTTGTGCCGCAAGCACAGAGGGAAACACTGAGGCCAAAATCGACTGACCTGACAAGCGCATGTGCACACCCGTCAGGTTTTTATTGGCATCGAACGAGCCCGTTAGCTTGCACATCATGATCGGGTGGTAGCGCCCCTGAGTCATGTCCTCTTCGCGAGTCCACATTAGTTTGATCGGCTTACCCGGCATTTGTTTAGCGATGTTGACCGCTTGCGTGGTGTAGTCTTGAAACGCACCGCGCCGACCAAAGCCGCCACCCAGATTGACTTTGTAGACTTCGCATTTTTCAGCCGCCAAGCCAGATGCATCGATCACCGCAGCCAATGAGGCTTCACCATCTTGAGTCGGCACCCAAGCTTCGCAACGCTCAGGGGTCCATTTGACCGTGGCGTTCATGGGCTCCATGGGGGCGTGGTTCAGAAACGGGTAGAAGTAGGTAGCTTCTGTCTTTTTAGCAGCGACATTCAGTGCCACCTTGGTATCGCCGCGCGTGTTGCCAACAAAAGCCTGTTCAGCGGTCAAGCCCTCCTCCAGAATCTTGGCAATTGAGGCACTGGATACGGATGCGTTCGGGCCTTCGTCCCACACAATCTCAACTTGATCCAACGCGGTTTTGGCGATCCAGAAAGTGTCGGCCACCACGGCCACGGCCGTCTCACCGACTTGCATGACTTTCTTGACGCCTTTGATGCCCGTCACTTTGCTGGCATCAAAGCTTTTGACCTTGCCACCAAACACCGGGCACTCTCTGATGTTTGCCACCAACATGCCTGGCAACTTTAAATCCATACCGTAAACCTGTTTGCCGGTCACTTTGTCGGCATAGGTATCGATGCGATTCAACGGTTTGCCAATGATCTTCCAGTCTTTAGGATCTTTCAGCGTGATGTCGGTGGGTACTGTGAGCTTTGAAGCAGCTGCAGCGACTTGACCGAACGTTACTTTGCGGCCGGTGGGTTTATGCGTGATCACGCTTTCTGCGGCAACACACTCAGAAACGGGAACATTCCATTCGTTGGCGGCGGCTTGCACCAGCATCAAACGCGCTGCGGCACCACCCTTGCGAACGTACTGTTCTGAAGTTCGGATGCCGCGACTGCCGCCCGTCGAAAACGCACCCCAGACGCGCTTGCGCTTGAGGCTTTCACCCGGCGTGGGATATTCGACCGTGACTTTTTTCCAGTTGCACTCGAGTTCCTCGGCCACCAGTTGGGCCAAGCCTGTGATGGTGCCTTGCCCCATTTCTGAGCGTACAACGCGGACGATGACCGTGTCGTCGGGCTTGATCACCACCCAGGCACCGATCTCAGGGGTGGCCTCTGCAGCTTGTGCTGAACCGATAAAAGCCATTTGAATACCCAGAGCCAAGCCACTGCTGACGGCTGTGGTGCCCACAACAAAATGACGGCGTGAAAGATTTGGGACGCGTGCGTTCATGTTTGACACCTTAGGCTTTTGCGACTGAATGGATGGCGGCGCGAACTTCTTGAAAGCTCCCGCAACGACAAATATTGGTGATGGCTGCATCGATATCAGCATCAGTCGGTTTAGGTTTTTTAGCCAGCAAATCAGTAGCCGCCATCAGCATGCCTGATTGACAAAAACCGCACTGTGGCACTTGATGCTCGATCCAAGCCTGCTGCAGCTTTGTCAGCTTGCCATCTTTGGATAAACCTTCAATCGTTTGAATCTTCTTGCCGACAGCAACGCTGACAGGCAACACACACGACCGAACGGCGGCGCCATCCATCATGACGGTACAGGCGCCACATTGCGCGATACCACAGCCGTATTTGGTGCCGGTCAAGCCCAGTTGCTCACGAATGACCCACAGCAAAGGGGTGCTTGTATCGACATCAACTTTGTGCGCTTTGCCATTAACCGTCAATTGAATCGCCATCGAGACACTCCTGAAAATTGATGTAGCTTTCAATATTATTTGACTTTTATAGACTCCACAATCAAGGGTATGCCCTAGGATCTCCGGTGGCTCATCGGCAACAGCGAACGTTTTGCCCTGCCTGAGCCCAAGCGCGGCAGCATGCTGGTCTGCCGCTGGCAGAGTTCATTCTGCCCGCGTGCGAAAAAGTCATTTTCAACATGTCTATTTCACAAATATTCAGGGCGCTCTACATTCATAGTCACGTAAAACAGGTGATTTCATAACTTGAATTGAGACATAAAAAATGACTCTGCCTTCCCTTGAAGTAGCTGCCCGCAGGGTGCTAGCCGCCGTGTTACTGGCCGTCACCAGCAGCGCTGGCGTGCAGGCCCAGAGCGTTGTACTTCCACAAGCGCCAATTCGTCTGGTCGTGCCGTTCACGCCAGGCACGGGGATCGATCTGGTGGCTCGTACCTTGGGTCCACGGCTAGCCGAACGTCTGGGTCGACCCGTGATGGTGGACAACCGCGCGGGCGCATCGGGCAACATCGGCACCGAGGCAGTCGTGCGCGCTGCGCCCAACGGTTCCACCCTGCTGGTCACCGTCAGCACCCTGGTGATGAATGCCAGCCTTTACCCCCAACTGCCGTTTGATCCGGTGAAAGATCTGACCCCCGTCAGCTTGACCAGCTGGGGCCAGCTGTTGTTGGTTGCCAACCCCAAGACGGGCTTCAAAAGCACCGCTGATTTGATGAGCACCGCGCGCAAAGCGCCTGGGCGAATCAACTACGGATCGCCTGGCGTCGGCACACCGCACCACTTGGCGATGGAACTTTTTAAAAGCACCACAGGGCTGTTCATCACCCATATTCCCTACCGCGGCACCGGGCCCGCACTGACGGATCTTCTGGGTGGCCAGATTGACACCATGTTCTTACCCATTAACGTGGCGCTGCCGCATATCAAATCCGGACGCTTGGTCGCGCTGGCCATCGGCAGCGACAAACGCCATGCCCTGCTACCCGAGCTGCCAACACTGGGCGAGGCCAAGGTGAATAACGTCAATGTGGGCATGTGGTTTGGCATCTTTGCGCCGCCGGCGACATCCCCGGAAGTAGTGGCCCTTCTCAACCGTGAAATCAGTGAGATTTTGCTGACCGATGACGTCAGGAAGGCCTTTCAGACCCAGGGTATGGACCCGATAAGCAGTTCACCCTCAGAACTTCAAAATTTGGTCGAAAAAGACGCCCAGCGTTGGGCTCAGCTGATCAGAGTTCAAAGAATTTCCGCCGATTGATTGACCGCAACAATGTCAATGTGCGGCCGTTAAAGCCTCCCCTATTCCCAGAAGGACCTTAAAGACAGTATGAAAAAGGACTTGAACATCATCATCGCAGGGGCCGGAATTGGCGGGCTGACGGCTGCGGCATGCTTTCTCAAAAAAGGCTTCAAGGTCAAAGTTTACGAACAGGCCAGCGCCCTGGGCGAAGTCGGTGCGGGAATTCAAAGCAGTGCCAATGCGGTGAAAGTTTTGTATGACTTAGGCTTGCAGCATGAGCTCGATAAAGTCGCAGTACGTCCTGAGGCATTTGAATTCAGGCGTTTCAATACCGGCGAAATGATGCACAGGATTCCTCTCGGAGCGCTGCACGAGAAGACCAACGGCGCACCGTATTTTCATTTACACCGTGCCGACATCCACGACCTGCTGGCACGCAAAGTGGCCGAGCTAGACCCGGAGTGCATCACACTGAACGCCAAGGCTGAGGGCTTTGATGAGTCACCCGGCGGCGTCACATTGCGACTGGCAGACGGATCAAAAATCAAAGGTGATGTACTGATCGGTGCGGACGGCATTAAATCTTCAATTCGCGCGCAAATTCTTGGCGAGACACCGGTCACTTACACCGGCGATGTGGCTTGGAGGGGCGTGATTCCGATTGAGCGTTTGCCGCACGACATCATGGAACGTGTCTCCACGGTCTGGTGTGGCCCCAAAAAACATGCAGTCATGTATTACCTTCGCGCAGGCAAACTCATGAACTTCGTCGGACTGGTGGAGCACGCCCAACCCGAATCAGAGTCTTGGACTCAAAAGCGTCCCTGGGAAGAACTGAAGGCCGATTTTGTAGGCTGGCACCCCGACATTCAAACCGTCATCGACGCGCTGGACAAAGATGGTTGCTACCGTTATGCACTGAACAATCGGCCACCGGTCAACAACTGGAGTACGTCCAAAGCCACCTTGATGGGTGACGCGGCGCATCCAACTCTGCCCTATATGGCATCCGGTGCTGCCATGGCGATTGAAGATGCCGCCGTACTCGCGCGCTGCCTCGAGGACTGCACTGGTGTGACGCAAGCACTGCAGCTTTACCAAGCAAACCGATTGGACCGCACGGCCCGTATCGTCAACGAATCAACCGACAGTCGCGGTCTTTACCGCATTGAAGACGAAGCGGCGATGCGCCAAGCTTTTCATGAACGCAACCTGAGCAAGGTCCGCGCAGATTGGCTCTACTCATATGACCCGTTGAGCGTGCCTTTGGTCCCAGTCGCCATATGAAGAAAATAGGCCTGCCGTTTTGGCAAAATTGGCGGGCCCCTGTGTCCATGGCGATGGTGTTCGCCTGTACAACGACACACGCAGCCGACGCGGCCTGATGCTGGGCTACGACTGGAGCGACTTCGGCAAGCGCATCGCCTACGACACCAAAGTCAACTTCAGCAACTACGACATGACTCGGATTATTTTGTCAAAACACGACTGCTGCTCAAAAATAGCGCCGACCAGCTTGGCAAGCTGAGCGTATATTGGCTGGATGAGCTATCACCCACACCCACATCACCGCTCTGACCTGGTCAGGATTGCCACACAGGCCATGATTGACCGAGGGCTTGCGCCAGAGTTTTCACCTCACGCGTTAGGGCAACTGGCAGACATCACAGGACCAGGACACGATGACAGCCCAGACATTCTGGATTTGACAGGCCTGCTGTGGTGCTCGATCGACAACGACGATTCGATGGACCTGGATCAGTTGACGGTTTGCGAGTCACTGCCGCACGGCGCGCTGCGCATTCAGGTGGCGATTGCCGACGTTGATGCCCTCGTCAGGCTAGGCTCTCCGATTGATTCCCACGCACGGTTGAACACGACCACGGTCTACACCTCAGCGCGGATTTTCCCGATGCTGCCGGAGCGTCTTTCAACCGATCTGACCTCGCTGAATCCGCAACAAAATCGGCTGGCACTGGTGACCGATATGGTGTTTGACGCTGACGGCACGCTGAAGGAATCGACGCTTTACCGGGCGCTGGTGCGCAACCAAGCCAAGCTGGCTTACGACGCGGTGTCAGCTTGGATTGAAGGCAGCGGTGTATTGCCAGCAGCGGCCGCTGCTGTGCCAGGCATGGCGGCGCAGTTGCAGCTGCAGGACGCCATGGCTCAGCACCTGCGGGCTTTGCGACATGCGCAGGGCTCATTGGAATTTGAAAGCTCTCAGCCAAGGGCGGTCTTTGAGGGCTCGCGGGTGGTCGACTTGCAGCAGCAGGTGCAGAACCGCGCACGCCAGTTGATCGAAGAATTCATGATCGCCACCAACGGCTGTACGGCGCGCTACCTGAGCAGCCGGGGCCAAGCCTCACTGCGGCGGGTGGTTCGATCGCCCGAGCGTTGGCAGCGAATCGTGACGGTAGCGCACGACCGAGGGCATACATTGCCGACAAAACCTGATGCCAAAGCCCTCTCTGTTTTTCTGGCTGAACAACACCGCAAAGACCCACTGCACTTTCAGGATTTGTCGCTGATCATCGTGAAACTGTTGGGCTCGGGCGAATACACGGTGGAGTCACCCCAGATGGAACCGGTCGGTCATTTTGGGCTGGCGGTGCGCGACTACACCCACTCGACCGCACCGAATCGTCGCTATCCAGACCTGATCACAGCGCGGCTTTTGAAAGCCACATTGAAGGGCGAACCGTCGCCCTACTCAAAAGGCGAGCTAGAGATGTTGGCGCAACACTGCACAGTGCAAGAAGACGCTGCTCAAAAAGTCGAGCGACAAATGCGCAAATCTGACGCCGCGATGGTGCTGGAGTCGCGCGTTGGGCAACGTTTTGAAGCCTTGGTGACAGGCAGCACACCCAGCGGCGTCTGGGTACGCATTTTTTCGCCGCCCGCCGAGGGGAAGTTAGTCGATGGGCAAGCGGGCTTGAACGTTGGCGACGCCTTGCGTGTCAAGTTGATCGGTACCAATGTAGAGCGTGGTTTTATAGACTTTGTGCGCGTCGGCTGACGCTTATTGCGGCTGGGTAGTTTCGGCCAAGATGGATTCAGCCAGCAGCGCGATGGGTTTGTCGACCAGTTTGCCATCGACGGCAATCGCCCCCAGCGGACCGCTGGCCAAAGCCACAATGACTTTTTTTGCCCATTCAATTTGTGCCACTGTCGGGGCAAATGCTGTGTGCACGCCCGCCACTTGACGCGGATGAATGCACAGCTTGGCGCCAAAACCGAAGCGACGCGAACGACGGACGTCCTCTTCGAGCTGAGTGTTGTCGTCAATCGCCAGCGACACGCCATCGATCGGGGCCGTTAAACCCGCCCGTCTAGAGACCAACACCAACTGCGAACGCACGCTGTCGAGTTCTTCACCGTCACCTTGAATACCGGAGTCAGACATGAAGTCAAAGGAGCCGAATGCGAGACGGGTCACACCAGCGACCTGAGCCAATGGCAAGGCTTCAAACCACCCGGCCACGGACTCCACCAAGGGAATCAGCCCCTGCCCCGGCCGCATGCGGCTGGCCAATTGACGCAGCCCGTCTGCCGATTCAGCCTTGGGCAACATCACGCCGCGCACGGCCGGCAAGGCCAGCAGTGCGCAGTCGGCTGCATGCCACGGGGTGTCTGCGGGGTTGACCCGAATCCAGACCTTTACCTGTGTCGTCTTGAGCCAAGTTTGCATGGCGGCGCGGGCTTCGTCCTTGCGTTCAGGAATGACAGCGTCTTCCAGATCCAGAATGACGGCATGGGCGCCACTGGCCAATGCCTTGTCAAAACGTTCAGGTCGATCACCTGGGACAAAAAGATATGAGCGATCCACAGACATCAATATTCCTTTCTTAAGATGACGTTGGCGCGTCCACTGCACGGCGCTGGTTCAGCAACAGCACCACGCCGCAAACAGCCGAGGCTGCCATCAAAACCAAAAATCCAGCACGGTAAGTACCAAAGAAACTCGACAAAGCACCAAACACGGGCGCCCCCAAAACCACGCCCAAGTAGGTGAAAGCCAGGGTGCCGCCAGTGGCCATACTGGCTTTACCTTTGGGCGCTTGGCGCGCCACCTCCGCCAAGTAAACGCCGTTCCAACCAATGGCGGATGCGCCAAAGATGGTCAAAATAACCCAGACCCAAACCTGCGGTGTGCTGGCCGTCAAGAAAGCGGTAGCCAACGCACTGAGGGCCATCACGCCGCCCAGCAGAGCCAGCGTTTTCGGCGCACCCAGCCAGCGGTCAGCGACATAGCCCCAAGCCACACGCCCAACCACACCGCCGGCTTGCGTGAAGGACAACGCAACCCCCGCACCGACCAATCCATACGACAAATCATCGTACAAATAAGTCACCAAATAGGTGCTGAGCGACAGCTGCACCATCGAGAAAACAAAGGAACAACCGGCCATCGTCGCCAAAGCCCGATGCGCCAGCACCAGCCGAATCGGCTGAGCGAAGCTGCCCAAACGCAGCGGCTGACCGATTTTTCGATCAACATCCAACGGGGTGCGCAATGGCTGCGACAGCGCAGAACACAGTACGCAAGCTGCCGCCACCACCACCAGACTGGCTTGCCAATTCATACTGAGCAACAACAAGGGAACGATAGCGCCAGCCATCATGCCGCCCAAGGGGACCCCAGTTTGTTTGATCGAAAAAACCAGTGACATCTGGTGCGGCGGTGTGGTGCGCGCCAGTAAATGCGAACTCGCCGGCGTGATCGGGCCATAACCCCAACCGATCAGCACCGCGCCCATGAAGACCGAAGGCAACCAAGGTACCGCGCACAACAGCAAGCCCAATGCACAGACCAGCAAGCTGATTTGACTGACACGAATAGCCCCCAGTCGCGCTACGGCGGCACCAGCCAACAAGGTCGTCATCAAAGCGCCGCCGTAGCTGATGGCAATGTACAAGCCGACCAGGGCCGGCGAAACCGCCAAGGCTTTGGCCGCCACCGGCGCCATCACCGGCAATGTCAGAAGTGCCATGGACGCCATGGCTTGTATCAACAAGGTGATGAAAAGCGGTCCCCAACTGTTCATCAAGACGCACTCCACTCGCGGCGCAACACCGTGCTGTAGCTGAAGCGGTCTGCTGGGTGCGTGCTGTTGGCAAGCTCAACGAGTTGGCCCAAGCGGTTGCGGTAACGTCGACTGATCCACAGCCCCGGACTGCGCACAGGCGCATCCAGTGCAGCCGCCATATCGCGGTCTAAAGCGACGGCTCGAATTTCTTGCTCAACCGCCACAATGACTTCGCCAAACTGCTGCTCAATGGCGGCATGCACAGCACCGTTGAGCGGACCTTCCAGACCTTTGACAGAACGGAACGCCGGATGCACCCAAATGTCGGTGAAGCTCAAGGGCCTGTCCTGGTCTTGAGTGTGACGACGTCCACTCAGGTGAAGCCAGGTTTCCCCTCTAGTCGCCTCCAGCATCAGCGCTTGCTCAGGGTCAATTTCAAGCAGCGCCCTGGCCTCAATCACCAGCGTCGTGTCAGTGGCGTATTGGTAAAGATCGACCACATCGGCGGTGCGCTGACGGTAAGCCATGGTGGGGGTGCGTGAGCAAACCGTCGTTCCCACGCGCGGTTGGCGCACCACCAGACCGAGTTGCACCAAACGCTTGACGGCCTCACGTGCCGTCGAACGGCTGACACCGAACTGATCACAGAGTTCGTACTCAGTCGGTAGCAAAGTGCCCACCGGATAGCGTTCACTTTCAATTTCGTTCAAAAGAGTCTGCGCCAACTGCAGGTAACGCGGCTGGCTAGACGACAACGCCAAACCCCTCGAATGGGAAGCTGGATCAGGCGATGCGGTCAGGTTCATATGACGGATTTTTGTCGGAGTTGTTCAAGGGCTTGAGCATCGTAACCGGCCTCGCGCAAAATCGTCTCGGTGTGCTCACCCATGCTTGGTGCCGGACGCACAGGATGCACACCAGCGCGCACCGGAGAAGCTACCATGCGCACGGGGCCATCGGGGTGCTCAAAGTCCAGCAGGCGTTCTTGTTCTGCGACAAAACCGCTGTCAAGCGCCTGTGCCACGTCATACACCGGTGCCACCGGCACCTTGCCAGCCAAGCGCTCAATCCAGTCGGCGGTGCTGGCGGTTTGCAACACGGCATCGACATCAATCGTCAGTTGATCGCGATTCGCCAGGCGGTCCTTGAACGATTTGTAGGCGTCGCAAACAGCCCACTCCGGTTTGCCAACTTCACGGGCGAAAACACCCCAAAACTTTTCCTTGTTGCACATCAGAAAAATCCAGCCGTCCTGCGTCCGGTACAACTGACTCGGTGTCAACGACGGATGGCTAGACCGCGTCTCACGCGTGATTGCCGTGTCTGCATTCAGATACCAGGTCGCCACGTAGGCAAGGTTGTGCAGGGCCACGTCAAACAGACTGACATCGACATCGCGACCAACACCGGATGACCTGGCGCTGATGATGCCGGCCAACAAACCCATGGCGGCGGTGGTGCCGGTCATCAAATCAATGATCGACAACCCCATGCGGGCGGGTGGGCCGTCGGGCTCACCGGTGAGCGACAAATAACCGGCTTCGGCCTGCATCAGGTAGTCGTAGCCGGGCCACGCGGCGCGAGATCCGGTACGACCATAAGCCGACAAATGACCGCAGACAATTTTCGGGTTGTAAGCTTTCAGCGCCTCATAGGTCAAGCCCAACTTGGCGGGCAAGTCACCGCGTAAATTGTTGAACACCACATCGGCGGTCTTGACCAAGCGCTGCAAGATCTCTTGCCCCTCGGCTTGCTTCAGGTCGAGCGTGATGCTTTTTTTGTTGCGGTTGAAGGACTGGTAAAAATGGCTGTCGCCCGGACCAAAGTAATGCGGCCCCACAGCACGACCGACATCACCACCATCGTGGTGGTTTTCAACCTTGATGATCTCCGCCCCGAGATCAGCCAGATGCTGCGTGCCGAAAGGCCCCGCACCATATTGCTCGACCGCGATGATGCGGACACCGGCCAGCAAGCCCGGTTGAACGGCTTCGGTTTCAGCACTCATATCGGGTTCCTCTCGATCACTTGCTTGGCGATGATGATGCGTTGCATCTCGTTGGTGCCCTCACCGATCAGCAGCAAAGGCGAGTCCCGGTACAAGCGCTCAACGTTGTATTCTTTAGAGTAGCCGTAGCCGCCAAAAATACGCATGGCTTCGAGCGAGTTTTCTTGGGCTGCCTCGGTGGCGAAGTATTTAGCCATCCCGGCTTCCATGTCGCAACGCTCGCCGCGGTCATAGGCTTCAGCGGCTGCGTACACCAGCAGGCGCGACGCTTGGGTGCGTGTCGCCATTTCGCCGAGCTTGAGCTGAATGGCTTGGTGTTCGCAAATCGGCTTGCCGAATGTTTTTCGCTGCTGCGAATACGCCACAGCTTCGTCGAGCGCCGCCTGCGCCACACCCAAGCCTCGGGCTGCCACGTTGATGCGACCCAACTCTAGTCCGCCCAAGACTTGTTGCAGGCCACGCCCTTCTACGCCGCCGATCAACCGGCTCACTGGCACACGGTAATTCTCAAAACTCAGCGCGCAGGTATCGATGCCTTTGTAGCCCAACTTCTCCAGTTTCTTGCTGACCGTGAAGCCGGGACCTTTTTCAGCGATGAGCAAGCTCATGCCTTTGTGGCGCGGCTCGATTTTGGAATCGGTTTTGACCAGCAAGGCGATGCAGTTGCCGTGCAAGCTGTTGGTGATCCACATCTTCGAGCCATTCACCACGTAGTCAGTGCCATCGATTTTGGCGCTGGTGCGGATCGCCTGCAGGTCGGTGCCGCAGTCGGGTTCAGTCAGGCCGATGCCACCGCGCAATTCGCCCGTCGCAAAACGCGGCAGGTAATAGTCTTTTTGCTCGGTGGTGCCAAAACGCTGCACGGCCATCGCCATGATCAGGTGCGAATTGATGATGCCGGAGATCGACATCCAGACGCGCGACATGCGCTCGATGATCTTGGCGTAGGTGGTGGTGGACAAACCCAAGCCGCCATATTCGGGCGCAATGATGCAGCCGAACAAGCCCATGTCCTTCATCTTCTCCACAATTTCCGCTGGGTACGTGTCGTTGTGCTCCAACTCGCGCACATAGGGCTTGACCTCGGAGTTGAGGAACTTCTCAAGCATGTCCAGAATGAGGTTTTCCTGCTCTTGCTCGGCAGGGTCGAAATTGTGGCGTGCGTTCATGTGTTGTCCAGTTGAGCTTTGACGCCCAGAAGTTGTGCCAGTGAAGAGGCGGAGTGCTGTTCTAAACCCAGAACAGCATTGAGAATGGCATCGGCATGTGTGCGGGACACGGCCCGAGCAGCGTTGTCTTGAAATTTATCGATGATGTCGGCGTGGCTGATCGGGCGACCCGGCGCACCCCGGTTGATCGGCTCGTGGTGCCGCAACACGCGGCCATCTTCTAACTCGACGATGACCTGGCCGCCGTAGTAGCGTGGGAAGTCGGCATCGGGATCGACTTCGCAAATGACTTTGGCAGCCAAGGCGCGGGTCTGCGCATCGGTGTAGGCCGACGGTTCCAGCGCGTCCAGCGTGAAAGCACCAAAGCGCAAGCCTGTGGCCACCGAGTACGGAATGCTGAATTGCGCCTCATAGGCGTTGGTCGGTTGCCGCTTGCTTTCGATCGGCTCGCAAACAATTTTCATGACACCCTCGGGCAAGCGCGCAACGATGCGCTTGACCGCGGCACCCTGCCATTGCGAGTGCAAACTGCTGGCGGCATCCGCGCAAGCGTGTGTGAAATGGCAGGCCGGAATGGGCTTGACAGCGATGTTGAGGGTTTCCCAAACGCTGCCCAAGCCGTCGGTGACGACGTTCAAGTCGCAGCCTTCGGCCAGTGCGCCCAAGTGGCTGTTGTAAAGCCCGAAGCGCCCCTCGTAGGTGGCGCGTGGGCCGATAAAACCGTGCTTGGCCAAGGTTGCTGCGGTGATGGCGCTGGACCCAGCCCAACCCGGATGCAGCCGCTTGGTCCACGCACCATCTTGTAAAAACTCCAAGCTACCGCTGGCCAGCGACAGTGCGATGCCTTGCGCATCGACCCATTGCGCCTTTTCCAGTTGCATCAAATGCGCAGCCGCCAAAGTGCAACCGAAGGTGCCGATCAAGCCTGTCGGATGAAAGCCGACTTGATGGAAAGCACCGTGTGCTGCAGCCCCCAGCCGAATAGCCGTTTCAACGCCCAGCACATAGGCCGCCAGCAGATCCCGGCCGCTGGCTTGGCGCTGCACCGCTAAGCCGAGTGCAGCAGGCAGCACCGAAGTGGTTGCATGCAGAACGGCGCGCGGATGCGTGTCGTCGTAATCGAGGCCATGGATCAGCAAGGCGTTCATGGCAATCGCGTCGCGCACCGGCAATTGCACGCCACTACCAATGACAGGCACGCCACCAGCGCCGCAAGCCAACTCTTGGAAAGCCGCGAGACTTTTCCGCGCGAAGTCGTATTGCGTACTGGCCAGCGCAATGCCCAGTGCGTCGAGCATCAAATGCGCTGCGCGTTGGCGCACGTCAACAGGCACACTGTCGAGCGTGAAACTGTGCCCGTACTCGGCCAGCCGTTCAGAGATCAATGAACTCACCTCAATCGACCTTGGCGCCAGACAGCTTGACGGCAACCGCCCACTTGTCGATTTCTGACTGGATATAACGAGAAAATTCGTCCGGGCGCGACAGAGTCGGCTCTGCACCGAGGCTGGTCAGTTGCTCACGCACCTCCAGGGCATCCAGCCAGGTCGAACTCAAGGCCTTGTGCAAGGTCTCGATGATCTCTTTCGGCGTTCCCTTGGGGGCGACGATGCCAATCCAGGCCGGTGCTTCAAAATTGCCAAGTCCTGCCTCTGCCATGGTGGGTACATTTGGCACGGCCGGATTACGGGCCTTGCTGGCGACTGCCAGCAGTCGCAACTTACCGCTGCGGGCGTGCGGAATCAAGGCAGCACCCGTGTCGATCATCACAGGAACCTGGCCACCAATCAAATCTGTGACGGCGGCAGGACTGCCCTTGTAGGGAACATGAACCATGTTGATGCCTTGGGCATGCTTGAAAAGCTCCATCGTTAGATGGCTGGTGACACCACTGCCCGATGACGCGTAATTGATCATGCCGGGACGAGCTTTAGCTTCACGCACGAGATCGCCAGCCGTTTGCGCCACAAAGTTCGGATTACTGGCCAGAAACAGCGGCACGATGGCCAGCTGACTGATGGGCACAAAATCTCTGAGGGGGTGATAAGGCAGCTTCGAATACAAGCTCACATTGATAGCAAATGGCCCACTCGAGCCGACCAGCAAGGTGTAGCCATCGGGATTCGCCTTGGCTACCATTTCTGCACCGATGATGCCAGCGGCACCCGGCTTGTTGTCGACGAACACCGACTGCTGCAAGACTTCTTGTAATTTCCTCGCTGCCACGCGGGCAATGATGTCAGTGGCCTGCCCCGGAGGGAAACCCACCACGATGCGAATCGTTTTTTCAGGGTAGGCGGCGAAGGCACTGCCGACAACACTGCTCAGAGCCAAGGCAGCCAATGCCCCAGCGGCACGGCGGGTGAATGTAAATTGCATTTTTGTCTCCTGGTTTTTATCGCTTAACTGTCGCTACTTAACAGATATCGTCATTCACACCGTGACCTCGACGAGCCACCAGGAACGTCCGCTGGAAAGCCATCACCTGAACGTTTTTTTGATTGAAGGCGGTGGTTATGACGGTGACGATGCCCTGGCCCGGACGAGATTTGGACTCACGCTTTTCGAGCACCTTGGTTTCGGCATACAGTGTGTCGCCGGCAAAGACCGGCGCGGAGATGTCGATGTCTTTCCAGCCCAGATTAGCAATCGCCTTGCCACTCACATCGTTGACCGTCATGCCGACCACCACTGCCAGCGTCAGCGGGCTGTTGATCAACAATTTGCCAAATTCACTCTTTGCCGCATAGGCAGCGTCACAGTGCATCGGGTGCTGGTTCATTGTCAGTAACGCGAACTGAATGTTGTCGTTGTCCGTTAAAGTGCGGCCCGGACGGTGCTCGTACACATCGCCGACCGTGAAGTCTTCAAGGTAACGACCATAAGAAGCGCGGTAACGCTGGGGACCAATCTCAACGGCTGACAACATAGAAATCTCCTGAGTAAAACAGCATTGGCTGTTTTGTTTATTTGTACGAACAAATAAGTTTACCCAAATAGACTCGACTTTAAAAATCAGTGAAAACCCTAGCGGAGGCTGGTTTAAAGAAAAAAAAGCGTGACCCGCTGTCGCAGGCCACGCTTTTTAAGAAAGCCAACCCGGATCACCGGGTCGGAATCAAACGCTCAATATCAACTCACTGCGGTTCGATCTTGGCCTCGTGAATGGCCTTCGCCCACTTGGCACTTTCAGCCTTAGAACGTTGCGCCAGGGCCTCTGGCGTCCCGGGTTCGGTTTCAAAACCGAGGGCGGCAAAACGCTCCAGAATATCTTTGTTGACGGCCGCAATATTGATGGCGCGATTCAGCCTCAAGACAATCTCGCTGGGCGTGCCGGCAGGGGCAAAAACCGCAAAATAAGCGATCAGTTCGTAGTCTTTCAAGCCCAGCGCTTCGTTGACTGTTGGCAGCTCAGGGATTGCCTTGGAGCGCTTGGTCGACGTCACCGCCAAACCCCGCACTTTGCCGGCTTTGACTTGCGGCAGCATGACCGCGAAATCGGCCGTGAACAAGTTGACTTGTCCGCCAATCAGGTCGGTCATGGCCGCTGGACCGCTCTTGTAGGGGATGTTGGTCATTTTGATATTGGCCATGCTAGCAAGCACTTCAGTCGACACCAACTGTGATGTGCTGGCGCTGGCAAAGGTCACATAGGTCGGCTTGGCTTTGGCCATGGCGACCACCTCTTTGAGCGTTTTAGCCGGAAACTCGTTGTTGATGGCCACGATCAGTGGCACTGAACCCAAGTAGGCCACTGGCGCAAAAGCGGTGTCTTGGTCGTAGGGCAGCTTTTTCATCAGGCTTTTGAGGGCCGCGTTGGTGCTGTTGGTGCCCACCAAAATGGTGTAGCCATCGGGAGCCGACTTGGCTACAAAGTCAGCGCCCAACATGCCGTTGACGCCGGCCTTATTGTCAACAATCACCGGCTGCTCGAGGATTTCAGAGATTTTGGCAGCAAAAGCGCGGGCAATCTGGTCAGTCGCACTGCCGGCCGCAAACGGCACGATCGCCTTGATCGGCTTGCTCGGGTAGCTTTGAGCGCTGACCGTAGCGGCGTAAAGGCTGAGTGCAGCGGCGCAGCTTGTGAGCAACCATCGGGCTGCAGATTTTGCAATGGTGGGGAACAGGAATGCGTTCATGGGGAGTCTCCGGAATTTAGTTAGGGATTATTGCGCACGCAGAAGGCGGTGAGCTGACCTACACCCCATGGCTTACCCTCGACAAAGCGCTACGTCAGTCTCGCTCAAGACCAAGGCCAGCAGCCCTGACGCCAGACATTTTCCATGCGCATCCAGCGCCAATGAGCGCGTGACGCCGCCAGCCAAAGAACCGTGCAAAACAAAATTGAGGGCACCCAAATGCGCCAAACAGTAGCGCTCCACCGGGCCCTGAACAATGCCTTGATAGTGCGCCTTGACACGCTCAGGGGTCAATAATTTCTCAAGCAGTGGGTAGTGTTTGGCGTCATAGGCAATCACCGACAGTGTGCTGCGATTACCTTTGTCGCCGGTACGGGCATGTGCGATGTCTCTGAGCAGCATGTCAATTCTCCAAAACCAAAACAGAGGTGTTCACCCAATCCCGCGGAATCAAGACCGACGCAGCAGCGATGACTTCACGCACGCTCTTGGACGCACCGCCACCACTGGCTGGGCCGTTCAGGTACAGCGCCTCAACCTCGTTGACCACGTTTTTCGCCTGCTCGGCCGTTTTGACGCGCATCGCCAAGCGCAAACGCACCTCACTGGGTTCACTGCTCGGCATGATCTGATCGCCCAAGATGGTGTTGACACCGATCAATTCGTAGCGGCTTTCGCAGTCGGCAAAACCGGCTTCGTTCAATCGAATGCGCAACACATCCAAGGCCAACTGGCCACGCGCCACAGCGCCGGGCCCGGCATACGACATCTGCCCATCGGCGATGAAACCTTCGCGGTGCCCGACCGTGACTTTGAGTGTGTCAGGGCGCGGCTGCCCTGCCCCGCCGCTCACCTGCACTCGGTCTGGGCCAAGCTGCGTCAAACGAACCTGCGAAAAATCAGCCACGACATCGGGCTGCAAATAGCGCGCCGGATTTTCAATTTCATACAGCAATTGCTCAGTGCAAGTGGCCGTGGACACGCAGCCGCCAGAACTTTCCACCTTGGTGATCACAGCATCACCCGAGGCATCAACCTCAGCCAACGGAAAACCCAGATGCGCCAAGTCCGACACATCACGGTAACCCGGGTCGGCAAAGTAGCCGCCCGTGATTTGTCCCGCGCACTCAAGCAAATGGCCAACCAACACACCTTTGCCGAGCCGCGTCCAATCGTCTGCAGCCCAGCCAAAGCCGTGCATCAGCGGCGCCAAAAACAAGGCCGGGTCAGCCACCCGGCCGGTGATGATGACGTGCGCGTCGGTCTGCAGCGCCGGCAACAAGGCATCAGCACCCAAGTAGACGTTGGCAGAAATCACATCATTTTTGAGAGATGCCAGCGTCTGGCTCGACTCCATCAAAGGCAATGCCATGCCGCGATTGGTCAAGACTTCGAGCACATCGTCGCCCAAGACCACCGCCACTTTGACCTGCGGCAAGCCGAGTTCACATGCCACCCGCAGCACTTCATGACCGGCTTGCAGCGGATTGGCCGCGCCCATGTTGGTGATGATGCGAACGCCTTGTTGCACGCACGGGCCGAGCACCGCCTGCATGCGCTTGGTCAGCAATGGATCGAAACCACGGTCTGGCTGATGGCTGCGTTCAAGCTGAGCCAAGGCAATCGTCCGCTCGGCGAGGCACTCAAAAACGAGGTAGTCGAGTTGGCCTTTTTCGGCCAGTTCAAGCGCCGGCAAAATTCTGTCGCCGGCGTAGCCTGCACCAGAACCGATGCGCAAAGTGAGAGGAGGTGATGTCATGGGTGGGATCAAAAAACTGACGAGACGCCAGTGTGTCACATCGCTACCGGGTCTACAGGTGAATCAAGCTAAAACGATGAAGCAGCCATCCCCACTGACGCCTTAGCAACTCAGTTTCCGTTGCCGCCAGCGGGCGGGTGCCGCTTGCGCAGTGGGTCCAGCAGTGGCCCCAAACCGTTGTGGTCGATCTCCAGCATGAGTGCCAACAGCCGGCCAATTTCGCCTTTTGGAAAACCCTCACGGGAAAACCAGACCAGGTAGTTGCCCGGCACATCCGCAATTAAACGACCCTTGTATTTGCCAAAAGGCATTTGGCGGGTCACCAGCAGTTCAAGGTCTTCGGGGTTCATGGGCGCTGGTGTTGCGGTTGTTGGAACGCTTCAGCCGCCAGACAACTTGACGTTGTAGCCCTTGTCCACCAGTTGGCGCTGCACCAGTTCGCGATGGTCGCCCTGCACTTCAATCACCCCATCCTTAAGCGTGCCGCCCGAGCCGCAAGCGGCTTTGAGTTGCTTGCCCAGCTGCGTCAGCGCCGCATCATCCAAGGGCACGCCCTGAATCAAAGTGACGGTTTTTCCGCCGCGGCCCTTGGCTGAGCGGGAAACACGCACCACGCCATCGGTGGCTGGCCTAGGCTTGCCACTTTTACATACGCACTGGGCCACCGCTTGACGGCAATCCGGGCAAGTGCGACCGCTGTCGGTCGAGTAAACGAGGCCACTGCTGGCGATCTTGCTTTTCATAAGGACATATTTTGCCGCAAGCAGGGAACAGCCTTGTAGCGCACAGGCGATGCGGAGCGCTCCTAAAATGAGCCGATGAACCACACCACACAAGGCCACGCATGATTGTTGAACGCATCTGGACGGGCAACAGCCTGCGCAATTTCAATTACCTGATCGCCTGCCCCGACACCGGCGAAGCCTTGGCGATTGACCCGCTGGACCACGAAAAATGCTTGGCCACCGCCAAAGCCAAAGGTTGGAACATCACCCAAATTTTGAACACGCATGAGCACCACGACCATATTGGCGGCAATGCCGAAGTGGTGGCAGCCACTGGCGCCAAAGTGATTGCGCACCACAAGGCCGCCGGCAAGATTCCGGGCATGGACCGCGGCGTACAAGCCGGTGACGTGATCAAAGTTGGGAAGCACATTGAGCTGGAATGTCTGGACACCCCGGGCCACACGTATTGCCACATTTGCCTGTGCGCACATGCTGAGCAACCCGCTCTTTTTTCAGGTGACACCTTGTTCAATGCCGGTGCCGGCAACGTGCACAACGGCGGCGATGTGGAAGCGCTGTACAACAGCTTCACCGAGCAGTTGATGCGCCTGCCAGACAACACCCGCATCTTCCCTGGCCACGATTACATCGAGAGCAACCTGAAGTTCACCCTGGCCCGTGAGCCCGGCAACACTGCGGCAGCAGCACTCTTACCAACAGTCGCCAGCCACG
>CANFSO010000003.1 GCA_947449895.1 Comamonadaceae bacterium | reverse complement strand
GATTATGAGTCCTCTGCTCTAACCAACTGAGCTAACGCCCCAAACCAAAGAGGATTGTAAGCGGCAGTTGCATGCGAGATGCTTTAAGTCCAACTTTCTAACGGCCAACGAAAGTGCTCTTCACGAACGACTCAGCCATCTTCTCTGTCCGCAGAAATCACCGTCTAGCGTGCCTTGTACCTTGTTTAAACCTGCCGACAATATTGAAGCTGTGCCGACACACCGCACCGTTCAAATCAAAAATCACAACTTGCGGCCTCGCCCTACTCAGGTTCCCCTCCTTCATTTCTGTCATCACAATCATCCAACCGCCACCACCGATACACCCCGCCCCGGCAAACTCAGTGCCAAGCACTGGCCCACCTGCCAATGGCGCTCCACCTCGGGCGAGACGACAAACACAGGCCCCAATTCGGTGTCAAAAGTCAGCTCAATGAAACTGCCCAAATACGCCCACTGCTTGAGCTGCCCCACCAAGGTGGCAGGGGGATGCTCACCCACTGACAACTCACGCCCGACCAACCACGCCTCAGGCCGCACTGCAGCGCGTACCGCACCAAGTGCCGTAGCGTAGCGCGGCAACAAACGCAAGGGACCCAGTTGCACCACGCCGTCGGCCAGCGACTGGCCATCAAACAGCACGGCCTCGCCCATGAAGCCGGCCACAAAGGCCGAGCGGGGGCGCTCGTACAAATCTTGCGGCGTGCCGGCCTGCGCAATGTCGCCGGCCTCCATCACGATGATCTGGTCGCTCACCGCTAGGGCTTCGCTTTGGTCGTGCGTCACATAGGCCACAGTCAAGCCCAAGCGCTTCTGCAGTTGGCGAATTTCATCACGCATGGAACGGCGCAAGCGCGCATCAAGGTTCGACAATGGCTCGTCAAACAACAACACCGATGGCTCCAGCACCAAGGCCCGCGCCAACGCCACCCGCTGCTGTTGACCGCCTGACAACTCGCTGGGCAAACGTGTTTCGTACCCCTTGAGACCCACCTGGGCCAAGCTGTGCAAGGCGCGCTCTTGCGCTTCGGCTTTGGCCACGCCACTCACGTCCAAACCATAGCGCACGTTCTCGATCACATTCATGTGCGGGAACAAGGCATAGCTTTGAAACACCATGCTCACATTGCGCTCTGAAGGCCCTAGGTGCGTCACGTCTTTGCCGTCGATCACGATCTGCCCGCCACTCGGCGATTCCAGTCCCGCGATCATGCGCAAGGTGGTGGTCTTGCCACAACCCGAAGGCCCGAGGATGGCGGTCAAACTGCCCTTGGCCACCACAAAATCAATGCCCTTGACCACCAACGGCGAGTCTGCGCCGCTGTAGCGTTTGCTCACCTGTTTAAATTGAATACCCATCGCTTGTTGTCCTAGTTTCAAACAGGTGAAATTGCAGTGGTAGCGGGTGTCTTAGGCACAGCCACGGAGGCGCGGCGCCCCAACTGCCGCTCACCTACCAGCTTTTGAATGCCCCAAGTGATGGCCGACATCAGCACCATCAGCACCGTGCAATACGCCAGCGCCACGCCATAGTCGCCGTTGCCGACACGGCCAATGATGTAGGTGGTGGCCAGTTCGTACTGCGCCGTGACCAAAAAAATCACCGCCGACACTGTGGTCATGGAGCGCACAAAACTGTAGACCAGTGCGGTGAACAGCGCGGGTTTGAGCAGCGGCAACACCACCCGACGCAGCGTGGTCAAAGTGCTGGCGCGCAGCATTTGCGAGGCTTCGTCCAAAGAGCGGTCTAACTGCTTGAACGCCGCTGTGCCCGCACGCACGCCCACCGGCAAGTTGCGAAACACAAAGCACAAGACAATCACCAACCCGGTGCCGGTCAGTTCCACTGGCGGCACATTGAAAGCTAGGATGTAACTCACCCCCAGCACCGTGCCGGGTATGGCAAACGTGAGTAAGGCCGAAAACTCAAACACCGCCTTGCCCCTGAACTCGGTGCGCGCCAGCAGCCAAGCCATCAGCAGCCCCAAGCCCGCACACACCGGCGCGGCCATGGCCGACAAAGTCAAAGTGGTGAACAGTGACTTCCAGGCCGTGCCCGCAAACACCCAACCAAAATCACCTACCTGCACATCGAAGGCGGTTTTGAAGTGCTGCAAGGTAAAGGTGAAGTCGCGCCCCCAGGTCTGCACAAAGCCGCCCGCAAACGCAAACACATAGACCACCACGGTGAACAGTAACCAAGGCCCAGCAACGCCACGGCACACCCGCAGCACCAAGGGCGGCAGCGGCATGGCCATGCCAGCATCGCCCTTGCCTGACACCGTAGTGAAGCTGCTGCCCGCCAGCACCCACCGTTGCACAAAAAACACGGCCAGAGCAAAACTCGTCAGCACCAGCGCCAAGGCGGCGGCCATGCCCGGGTCCAGCGCGGCGCCCACAATGGCAAAAAAGATTTCGGTCGACAGCACTGCAAACTGACCGCCCACAATGATGGGATTGCCAAAGTCGGCCATGCTTTCAATGAAGCCGACCAAGAAAGCATTGGCCAGTCCGGGCTTTAACAACGGCAGCGTCACCGTCCAGAAGGTTTGCATGCGACTGGCGCGCAGGGTTTGCGCAGCCTCCTCCATCGACGGGCTCCCGCCCTGCACCACGCCGCGCATGATCATGAAGGCAATGGGCGTGAAGGCAAACATCTGCGCCAGCCAAATCCCCAACACGCCATAAAACCAGCGCGTGGGCTGCACCCCCCAGGCCCATTCCAAGGCTTGGTTGAACAAGCCAGCCCGGCCGAACAACAGAATCAAACCCAAGCCGACCACAAAGGGCGGCGTGATCACGGGCAGCAGGGCCAAAATATTCAGCGGTTTGGCCAAGCGAGTGCCGCCGCGAACCGCCCACAGGGCCAACATCGTGCCCAGAACAGTGGTGCCGGTGGCGGTGATCAAGGCCAGCCACAGCGTGTTCCAAGCCACACCGCAGCGCCCCGCATTGTGCACGCAGCCAAGACCCCAGACCCGTTCCGTGGCCACTCGTTCCAACAAGTTGGGCCAAGCGTAAACGCCCACATCGTCCACCCAAGCCGCGATCAAGGAACGCAGCACCGGGTAGACCACAAACATGGCCAACAGAGCGGTGCACACCACCACTGCACCAGCCACAAACACGTCGCCGCGAAATGCGCCCAGCCGCGCCAGCGCGGCGCCCAGCAGCACAAACAGGCTGAGCAAAGCCAACGCGGCGCCCCAGCCCATACCGTATTGCCCGGTGGGCAAAGCGCCCCAAGCTGATTCGAGCGAAGCAAAAGCCCAACCGGTGGCACCAATGGCAAGGCCGCTGGCAAGCAGCCCCAGAATGCCCAGCCCACTGCCTAGCAACAAACCCCATCCTTGTACACGCGGCTCCCAGCTGGCCGTCAGCGCCAAAGCGCACAGTAGCAAACCGGCGAAACCGGTCCACAACCACGGGCGGCCATGCTGCAACGCCTGAACCCAGCCGCTGGCCGTTTCTGGCCCACCAAAGATACCGGGCAGCGCCTGTAGCAGCGACTGGTCTTGCAGAAAATACCAAGGTAGCAAGGCAAAGCCGAGCAAGCCAAAAAGGCTCCAACCCTGCAGCGCGCGCTGTAAACGCAAGGCCGGATTCATTTCAGACATGGCTCAATGCGGAAGGCTGTTGACTTCCTTTTCCCAGCGCTGGATCAGGCGCTTGCGCTCCGCCGTCTGGCCGTATTTGGCGTAGTCGTAATTGATGAGCTTGATCTTGCGAAAATCTGGCACGCGCGGATCGATCTTGGTTTCTTTGTTCGAGGGCAACTGGAACTGCAAAGTTGCCGCGCCCAGTGCTTGCGCCGACGGACTCAAAGCCCACTCGTAAAACTTTTTTGCTGCGTCAAAGTTGCGGCTTCCGCGCACGATGGACATGGAGCCAATCTCTGCGCCCGTGCCGTCAGACGGTGTGATGGTCTCGATCGGAAAGCCCTGCGCTTTTTCGCCCGGCGCGTCGTGTACGAAGCTGATGGACACAGCGGTCTCACCGCGGGCCACTGCCTTGATCGGACCTGTGCCAGAGCGGGTGTAGGTGCCGATGTTTTTGTGCAAGCCCTTGAGGTAATCAAAGGCTTTGTCTTCGCCCATGAGTTGCACCAGCGTGGCGATCATGGTGTAGGCCGTGCCACTGGACGCAGGGTTGGCTGACTGGATTTCACCTTTGTATTCAGGCTTGAGAAGATCGCTCCAAGTCCTAGGAATAGGCAACTTCTTCTTGGCCAGCAGCTCAGTGTTGTAGCCAAAACCCAGCGGGCCTGAATAGATACCCACCGTCTTGTAGCCCGACTGTTCGGCCTGTTTTTGTGCCCATTCTTGCAACTTGGGCAAGCTGGGCGATTTGTATTCGAGGCTGAGGTTTTGCTCGGCTGCTTGCAGGTGCGGGTCGCCAGTACCGCCAAACCAAATGTCGGTCTTGGGGTTGGCCTTCTCGGCTGCCAATTGGGCGATCGCTTCACCCGAACCTTTGGCCGTCATATTGACCTTGATGCCTTGGCTTTTTTCAAACGTCACCGCGATCATGCTGCACCACGCCGCCTGAGCAGAGCAAATGATGTTGACCTCTTTGTTTTGCGCTTGAGCGCTAAGCGCCAACAGGGCCAGTAAAGGTACGAATTTGAATGATTTCACCTTGTGCTCCATAATTTTTATGCGCTGATTGTGCAGGTAAAACTGGCAAGGGCATGATCAAGTAATAGCGTTTTAACCAAAACACCAACATCCGTAGCGAGGTGAAAAACGTACGCCTTTTTGGTAACCTGCTCCAAGCAACTGAGCTAACGCCCAAACCAGCGGCGTTTGTAAGGGCCACCGACATGGCGGGTCACTGCTCAATCGTGATGCTGCGCTCTTTGATGATTTTGGCCCAAGTCTTAGACTCTTTCGCGATGTAGTTGGCCAAATCCTCTCGCGTGCCAGGCGCAAGCGTCAGCCCTTGCAACTTCAGCAGCTTGGAGGTTTCGGGATCATTGATCACCTTCACGAGCTCTTTATTCCATCGGGCCAACATGGCAGGAGAAGTTTTTGCCGAGGCAACAAACGCATACCAGTTATCCGAATCAAAACCCAGATAACCCGATTCCGCAATGGTCGGGATGTCGGGGAAGAGTTCAACGCGCTTGGCACCCGTCAGCGCCAACGGGATCAACTTGCCTGAGCGAATGTGCGAGGCGGCAGAAGGCAAGGCCGCGTAGTAAACCGTCACGCGGTTTCCCATGACATCCACTGTCGCAAGACCACCGCCCTTGTACGGAACGTGCACGACGTCTATGCCTGCACGCTGATTGAAGAGCTCACCCTGCAAATGCGAGGCGGATCCAGAACCGGTCGACGCAAACGTTAGCTTCCCTGGATTTTTTTTAGCCAGATCGACGAAGTCCTTGAGCGTTTTCAGGCCCGACTCAGGGGAGACCAACAACACGTTTGGAAAACTTGCACCCATCACGATCGGTGCAAGGTCCTTGACCGGGTCATAGGGTATTTTCATGAGATGAGAGGCGATCGACAGCGGGCCGATGGAGCTCAACAACAAAACCGAACCATCGGCCCGCCCTGTTGCCACCGTATTGGCAACAATATTGCCACCCGCGCCGGGCTTGTTGTCGACGACCACACTTTGACCTATGTTTTCGGCCAGCTTTCTGCCGATGATGCGTGCGGCAATGTCGTTGGCGCCACCGGGCGGAAAGCCCACGTAAAGTGTGACCCCTTTGGCGGGCGGAAAATCTTGGGACAGTGCGCTACCCGTCGCGCACACCAGTGCTACCAGTGTGAACGCCACCATGACTGAAATTCTATGTTTCATTCAAAATCCTCTTGATGTGGCGCACCACCTTAAGTCCAACTCTCCAGCTGCCAACGGAAGTGGTCTTCACGTCCAATCCAGCCACCTCGTCTGCCGGTAATTCTGAACTCACCGTTTGTTTCCCTCGCTACCCAGCGCCCGATTTCGGGGGCGAACCAAAGAGTTTCGCGCCTCACTGTATCGAGTCTGCTGATGTCGCGATGGTTTTGTCGGATGAACCTTTCAATGCGCACCGTTTCAAAGGTTCCGCTGGGAATCGCCACCTTTTCCCAGCCTGTCACTGTCGTTTTTGCACTGATCCAATAGCGAAAGGACGACGTTCCTGATTGATAGTGTGTGTCGGTGGATTGACTTGTCCCCACAGTGAAATTGTCCAGCCATAAAGGCATGGCTGTTTCGTAGGTTTGGAGGAAATCCCAATAGGAATCTTGTTTGACTTGGCCCCACACGGGCTGAAATTCGTCACCCAAATCCGTGTTGTTTTTGGAACGACGGCTGATACGTATGCCGCCGTCTACGTCGACCACTTCTTCTTTGACCGTGTCAATCAGTTGGCTGTTGTAAAAGTTAAATTGGCTGTAAGTCCAGCTTTGACCTACAGCCGGCGCTCGGACAGCCCCTGCTAGCCCACCACTGACGATGTTGGAGGCGGCCAGTGGCGGAAGGTATTGAATCGCGCAGCCGGTGGGTAGCGCCAATAGTGCCAACAGTGATCGACGTTTGAAAATGTCCATCTTTAGCTCACATTCAAACTGCCAGAATAAACGCTTTAGCTATCCCAGTCGCCACCGCCCACGTCTGCACTGCCGCCGTCATCCCAAGAACCGTTGTCCGTGACGCCAAAATTTTGGCCGCCCATGCTGCTGCTGTTGTCCGCAATCGGCTCGTAGTTGTTGCTATTGTTATTGGCCAGCCGTGACGAGGTGTCATGACTGCCTTCGTTGTTGCCCATCAGACTTTTACCAATGGCTTGGGCTGCCATCATGCCCGCACCCACGGCCAAACCAGTAGCCAAACCACCGGCAAGCGTGCTCCCCAGTCCGCTGGCCTGCGGCTGACCATAAACTGGTGCGGCAGCAGGCGCACCACCCATGCCGAAGGTTTGTGGACCGCTCAAACCGTTGGCCGCCATTGCCGGGTTGCCCATGGGAGCCTGGTTGGCATAAGGGGATTGCGCATGGAACTCGACGGGCGCGTCTTTGCGACGAAACATGAAATAGCCGAGAACCATCACGCCGCCGGCCAACAACAAAGGCATTCCCCAGGAAAAAGAGGATGCGGACGCAGCCGGAATGACTGAGTTGCTAAAGTGGCTGGACGCTGAATTGCCATTTCCATTACCGCCGCTATTTCCCGAAGCTTGCTGAACAGGCCGGGCAGAAATTTTGTCGCGCAAGCTGTGAACCGCTTCAGGCTTGGCGAATGGCAGGCCGGGAGCCAGTTTTTCAGCGGTAGCGAGCATGTCGCCAGCACGGCCGTTCAATCCTTGCCTGGCAAACAGTTCAGCCTGCACAAAGTGAGCCTTGGCACTGTTTGGATGGGCCACCAGGACTTGCTGGATCATGGTTTGAGCTTGGTCCATTTTTCCGGATTGAGCGGCCTCGTAGACCTGATTCAAGGTGGGTTCGGACTGGGCCATAGCCAGACCAAAGCCCAGCATGGCGGCAATGGCAAGCCACTTGCCTAAGCGTTGAGTAAAAGCACCGATCATGGAATTACCTTTAAAGTGTGAAAGCCGAACCATTGCAAGGTGGAGGCATTTAAAGCCGATGCAAGATCCCTCGAAAATCGAATTCTATTTGCTGTGGCTCAAAGCCGTGCTCACCAATTTTGAGGTGATGTCGACGATTTGAATCATTTTTTCGTATGGCATGCGCATAGGACCAATCACACCGAGGGTGCCGACGACTTGGCCATCGACTTCATAAGGCGCGGTCACCACAGACAGTTCCTGGTACGGGATGACATGGCTTTCGCCACCAATGTAAATTCGAACACCTTCGGCCCGACTGGAGACGTCCAGCAAGCGCATGAGCTGGGCTTTTTGCTCAAACAAGTCAAACAGTTTGCGCAGGCTGCTCATGTCCCCTGAAAAGTCGCTGACGGCCAGCAGATTGCGCTCACCCGACACCACCACCTCTTCGCTAGCCTCGATGGCTTCTGCGCTGACTTTGACGGCGGCCTGCATCAGGCTGGCAATTTCGCCACGCAGAGCTTCAACCTCGTTTTTAAGCCGCTCTCGTACTTCTTCCATAGCCATGCCGGCGTAGTGCGAATTCAAGAAATTGGCGGCTTCAATCAACTGGCTCTGCGTGAAGTCAGTTTCCGTGAAGATCACGCGGTTTTGAACATCGCCGTCAGGTGACACGATGATCACCAGTACGCGCCTGTCTGAGAGACGAAGAAATTCAATGTGGCGAAACACCGAGGTTCGCTTGGGTGCCATCACCACGCCGACGAACTGCGACAAGTTAGAAAGCATGTGTGCCGCGTTGGTCAGAACTTTTTGCGGCTGGTCGGGTGCCAACTGATGACCCCCCATCAAGCCGGAACCAAGATGGCTAGGTTGCAGCGTCAGCATGGTGTCGACAAACAGCCGGTAACCCCGGGCCGTGGGCACCCGTCCAGCAGAGGTGTGCGGACTGATGATCAGCCCCTGCTCCTCCAGATCACTCATGACGTTGCGGATGGTGGCGGGCGACAACTCCACCCCCGAGGCCTTGGACAGCGTGCGTGAGCCTACCGGCTGGCCATCGGCAATGTAGCGCTCTACCAGCGCTTTGAGCAATAACTTCGCACGATCGTCAAGCATGCTGGCGATTCTACGGATTCAAGCGTCTCGGTTGTGATGTAATTTAAAAATGAAGTCAAAATTCCGACACGTCGCCCTGATTGGCAAGTACCACGCCCAAGGCTCGCGGTCGGCGCTTGAAGGCATTGCACAATTTTTGGGCGCACAGGGTTGCGAGGTGGCGATTGAAGAAGACACCGCCAGTAACGCCGGAATCACGACTTACCCGATCCTCAATGTGGCGCAAATTGGCGCGCAATGTGACCTCGGACTGGTGGTCGGCGGAGACGGCACCATGCTCGGGATTGGCCGGCTATTGGCGCAATTCGGCGTGCCGCTGGTCGGTATCAACCAAGGCCGGCTCGGCTTCATCACCGACATCGCTTTTGAGGAATACCAAACCACGCTAGCGCCCATTCTGCAGGGGCATTACGACGAAGACCCGCGCTGGATGATGCAGGCCAAAGTCGTCCGCGACGGCCATTGCGTTTTCAATGCAACCGCCATGAATGACGTCGTGGTGAACCGCGGTGCCTCAGCCGGCATGGTCGAACTGCGGGTTGAAGTCGACGGTCGCTTTGTGGCCAACCAGCGCGCCGACGGTTTGATCATTGCGTCACCCACCGGCTCCACCGCTTACTCGCTGTCGGCGGGTGGGCCCTTGCTGCACCCTTCGATTGGCGGCTGGATATTGGTGCCCATCGCACCGCACAATTTGTCGAATCGACCCATCGTGCTATCAGACAAGGGCGAGATCGCGGTTGAAATTGTGGCTGGCCGCGACGCCAGCGCCAACTTCGACATGCAAACCCTGACCAGCCTGCTGCACGGCGACCGCATCATCGTTCGACGCTCTGAACACCAGGTGCGCTTTCTGCACCCGGTCGGTTGGAGCTACTTTGACACCTTGCGCAAAAAACTGCACTGGAACGAAGGTGTCGCCTGAGCCATGAGCCTAAAACGCATTTATCTTCGGGACTTTGTCATCGTTCGCGAGCTGGAGCTTGAACTCACCAGCGGCTTCACCGTGCTCACCGGCGAAACCGGCGCCGGCAAGTCGATCTTGATTGACGCTTTGCAACTCGCACTGGGTGCCCGCGCAGACGCCGCCGTGGTGCGGGAAGGTGCTGAGCGCTGCGAGATCAGCGTCGCTTTCAACTGCACCGCGCCGCTGCTGGCGTGGCTTGAAAACAAAGGCCTGCCGATTGAAGACGAGCTGTTGCTGCGACGCACGATTGATGTGCAGGGCAAGAGTCGGGCGTGGATCAATGGCAGCCCGGCCACCGCCACACAACTCAAAGACATCGCCGACCAGCTGGTCGACATCCACGGCCAGCACGCCTGGCAAAGCCTGACCCGACCTGACTCGGTGCGCGGCTTGCTAGACGCCTACGCAGGCGTGACGCTGAACAAACTGAATCCTTGCTGGCAAACTTGGCGCGCCGCTCAAAAAACACTCGACGAAGCCCGAAGCGCACAAGACAGCCTGCAACGCGAACAAGAGCGGCTAGCTTGGCAAATTGGCGAGGTCGATAAGCTGGCACCGGGCACCGACGAATGGGATGAGCTCAACACGCAGCACAGCCGCTTGTCGAATGCGCAGGCGTTGCGAGACGCGGTAGAAACTGCGCTGAATGCCTTGCAAGATGTCGACGACAACGCGACCAGCCAGCTGGGTCGGGCCATTTCGGCGCTGCAAGCGCAAGCGCACATTGAGCCGCAATTCGCCAGCCCGCTGGAAGTTCTGCTCAGCGCCTTGGCACAAGCTGAAGACGCCGTACATTCCCTGAACGGCTACGCCCGGCATTCCGAGTTGGAACCGCAGCGCCTGAACGAATTAGATCAACGACTCGCCAGCTGGGTCAGCTTGGCGCGCCGCTACAAACGCCCGCCGGCTGAGTTGCCCGAGTTGCTGGCCAGCTGGCGGCAAGAACTGAAAAAGCTAGATGCCGCCACCGATTTGGCTGCGTTAGAGCGCGCAGTCAGCAGCGCACAAACCGCCTATCTGGCGGAGGCCAAAATCATCACCGCTGCCCGCACCAAAGCGGCACCGGCCTTGGGCAAGGCGATCACCGCAGCCATGCAAGGTTTGGGCATGCAGGGTGGGCAATTTCAAGTCGCGCTCGGCAAGCTAGAACAAGCCGCCGCATACGGTCTGGAACAAGCCGAATTTTTAGTCGCGGGCCACAGCGGCAGCACGCCAAGGCCAGTAGGCAAAGTCGCCTCGGGTGGCGAGTTGTCACGCATCGCGCTGGCCATTGCGGTGACCACCAGCCAACTCGGTCAGGCAGAAACGCTGATTTTTGACGAGGTGGATTCTGGCGTCGGCGGTGCAGTGGCAGAAACTGTGGGCCGGCTCATGAAGCAACTCGGCAAAGACCGTCAGGTGATGGCCGTCACACACCTGCCACAAGTCGCCTCCAGCGCCGACCAGCACTTGGTCGTGGCCAAACGCAGCGACAAAACGGGCACCGCCAGCACCGTGAGTGCCGTCGACAGCGAACAACGCGTCGCTGAAATCGCCCGCATGCTGGGCGGCGAAAAGCTCTCCGGCACCACATTGGCGCACGCCAAAGAAATGCTCGGCCAATGAGTACCGACACGACTGCTCCGCAAGCCATGGAAATGGTGCTGATCACAGGCATGTCCGGCTCGGGCAAATCAGTTGCACTGAACGCGCTTGAAGACGCCGGCTACTACTGCGTCGACAACCTGCCGCCTGAGTTGCTGAACAGTTTTGTCGCCCTTGAGCTGAAGCACGGCGCGAGCCGCGTGGCAATTGCCATGGACGTTCGCAGCGCTGCTTCGTTGCCGCAAGTGCCGCAACAACTGCGTGTGCTGCGCGAGCAAGGCATTGCCGTGAAATCTATTTTTCTGGATGCCAGCACCGACACGTTGGTTCGCCGTTTTTCAGAAACTCGGCGCATGCATCCGCTGTCGCGCGTGGGCGCTTCCGATCAGCATCGGGCGCTGGTCGAGGCGATCGAGCTCGAACGCGAATTGCTGGGTGACATGCGTGAACAGGCGCTGGTGATGGACACCAGCATCATCCGGTCGTCGCAGCTGCAGGCTTATGTCAAGACGCTGATTTCTGCGCCTGGAGACCGCCTCACGCTGGTGTTTGAATCCTTCGCCTTCAAACGCGGCGTGCCGCTGGACGCGGACTTTGTGTTTGACGTTCGGATGCTGCCGAATCCGCATTACGAAAGCGAATTGCGCGACCTCACCGGTCGGGATAAACCGGTGGCTGACTACTTGATGTTGCACCCTGAAGTCGCTGAGATGTTCACCAGCATTGAGCAGTTCATCAACCGCTGGCTGCAGTCGCTGGTGCGCGACCACCGAAGCTATGTCACAGTGGCCATTGGATGCACCGGTGGCCAACACCGGTCGGTGTACTTGGTGGAAGCGCTGACACTGGCTTTCAGCCAGCAATGGCAAACACTGAAGCGGCACCGCGAACTCGACGCTTTGCGCTAGCCATTAGTTTAAAGATGCACTGACTAACCCGCACATTATTTGAGCAGCATAGACCATGAACAATCCAGCGATCTCAGCGGTGCACGGCAGTGGCTTAAGTGCTGCGCCTGAAAAAGGCCTGACGGCGCAGGCCGCGGCTATACCAGTTCTGATATCACTGAGCTTTTGCCACCTGCTCAATGATCTTATTCAATCCCTGATACCCGCGTTGTATCCGCTGTTCAAGCAGGAATTCAATCTGAACTTTGCTCAGATCGGCATCATCACGCTGGCCTTTCAGATGACTGCTTCGCTGTTGCAACCGTCCATCGGTTATTACACCGACAAGCGCCCACAGCCTTACTCACTCGCGATTGGCATGTGCTCCACGCTGATCGGGCTGCTGCTACTGTCGGTTGCGCATAACTATCAGGCAATTCTGTTTGCGGCCGCTCTGGTCGGCACAGGCTCGGCTATTTTTCACCCAGAGGCATCCCGCGTCGCACGCATGGCTTCTGGTGGCCGCTACGGCACCGCCCAAGCCCTTTTTCAAGTCGGTGGCAACGTCGGGCAAGCAGTCGGCCCGCTGCTTGCCGCCTTTATCGTCCTGCCACGTGGACAGGGTGCCATCGCCTGGATCTCACTCGCTGCGCTCGTTGCAATGGGCTTTTTAACACGCATTGGTATGTGGTACAGCGCACGTTCACGTCCTGGCCACACTGCGGCACACGCAACGACCAAAACGCATCATTTGTCGCGTGCAAGGATCTTGTTTTTGGTCAGTGTGCTGATGTTTTTGCTGTTTTCCAAAAACGTCTACAGCGCGAGCCTGACATCCTTCTTTACCTTTTATCTGATCGAACGCTTTCATCTGCCAGTACAAGCCGCTCAGATTCAGCTGTTTATTTATATGGCTTCAATCGCCGTGGGGACGTTGGTCGGTGGTGCACTGACAGACCGGATCGGCCGCCGGCCCATGATCTGGATTTCCATTCTGGGCGCCCTGCCCTTCACACTGGCGCTCCCGTATGCCGACCTGTTCTGGACTGGCGTGCTCACGATTGTGATCGGCATGCTGATGGCCTCGGCCTTTCCTGCCATTCTGGTATTTGCCCATGAGCTGATTCCGGGTCGTGTCGGCCTGGTCTCAGGGATGTTTTTTGGATTTTCATTCGGCCTCGGCGGCTTGGGTGCGGCTATCCTGGGTCACATCGCCGACTCACAGGGCATCGCGTTCATCTACCAGCTCTGCTCTTACCTGCCGGCCCTTGGCCTGATCGCCTGGTTTTTGCCTAACCTCAGCGCACTCAAATCAAAAGCCTGAGGGGCAGGCAAAACAAGACCAAGCCACAGGCAAACACGATGGCTATGCTGATCTCCAAGTGAAGGTCTGCTTCATGCGCCGGATTCCAGCAGTTTGCGTACCGGCGCTGGCAGCCCAAGCGCCTGCCAATCAGTCGGTCCAAACCAAGCCCCAGCGCGCTCTTGGGCCGTCAGCTCATCCGCCAGAGTCTGGCGGGCCGTCAAATGGCTGACGAACGGTTTCAGGTGAAGATCCTTGTGCGTCAGCACGTGCACAAAAGGCGTTTTCGGCAGCAGCTTGGGCCGTGCCGCAGCGGGCACTGCATCGCTCAAAGCCTCTTCACTGTCAAACACCGGCAAGCAGTACAAACCGCCCCAGATGCCGCGCGTCGGACGCCTCTCTAACCACACCGCACCATCAGTCCGCTGCGCCCACAGCAGCCACAGCGCGTGCGAGCTGCGTTTGAGTTTTCGTGTCTTGACCGGATAACTTTCGGGCCGACCTTCGCGGTGCGCCGCGCACAAATTTTGCACCGGGCAAATCAAACATTGCGGCTGACGCGTGGAACAGATCGAAGCGCCCAAGTCCATCACGCCTTGCGTGTAGGCCGGCATGTGCTCGGCTGGCGGCAGCAGCTCACCCGCCAAGTCCCACAAGGCGCGTTCGGCAGACGCTTGGGCCAGATCAGCCGAATACGCCAGCAAGCGCGTCAGCACGCGTTTGACATTGCCGTCCAGAATCGCCACGCGCTCGCTGAAACAAAACGAGGCAATAGCCGCCGCAGTCGAGCGGCCGATGCCGGGCAAGGTTTGCAGCGTCAACGCTGACGCGGGAAAAACGCCACCGTGCTCGCTGACCACCAGCTGGGCGCAGCGGTGCAAATTGCGGGCGCGGCTGTAATAACCCAAGCCGCTCCAGAACCCTAGCACGTCGTCAAGCTCGGCCGCCGCCAAGGCGATCACGTCTGGAAAGCGCTGCAAAAAACGCTCGTAATACGCCAGTACCGTGCTCACCTGCGTTTGCTGCAGCATGATTTCAGACAACCAAACACGATACGGATCGCGCGAGTTTTGCCATGGCAGGCTGCTGCGGCCGTGCTGCTTTTGCCAGGCCACCAAATCGGTGGCGAAGCGCAGCGGCAAAACATGAAGTGGTGTTACAGCCGATGGTTCGGCGGAAAGTTTTTTGGTCATACGCAAAGATTTAGAAGGCTCAGGGCTTTTGGCAGTTGGCGCAATAAAAGGTCGAGCGCTGCCCCTGCACGATGCGGCGGATGGGCGCTTCGCAGCGCCGACAAGGCAGACCAGCGCGGTCGTAAACCATGGCTTCGAGCTGGAAGTGGCCTTGCTCACCGTTCGCATTTGAAAAGTCGCGCAGCGTGCTGCCACCTTTGGCGACGGCATCTGCCAGCACTTGCTTAATGGCGGTGTGCAACCGCAAGGCGCGCGGTTTGCTTATGTTGGCAGCTCGGACAGTTGGCCGGATGCCTGCCAAAAACAAGGCTTCAGACGCATAAATATTACCCACGCCCACGACGATTTCGCCACCCAACAGCACTTGTTTGATGGCCGTTTGGCGGGCCTTGAGCGCAAGCTGAAACGCAGTGAAATCAAAGGCGTCACCGAGCGGCTCAACGCCCAAGTGCCCCAACAGCTGTTGCGCTATCGGGTCTGACTCGCTGGGCGCATACACCACCGCGCCAAAGCGACGCGGGTCATTTAGCCGAAGGGTGCCTAGCGTGGTCTGCATTTCAAAATGGTCGTGCTTGCCGAGCGCCGGCAAATGGTCAGCAAAGACCACGCTGCCCGACATCCCAAGATGTACCAGCAGCAAGCCATTGCTGAGGTCTAGTAACAGATATTTACCGCGCCGCCGAACTTGCAACACTTGGCGCCCAAGCAAACTCTCGGGCGCGCAACCGAGCGCCCAGCGCAAGGGTTTGCCCATCGTCACAGAGATGATCGTTGCCCCGGCAATGCGATAGGCAAAGCTCAGGCGGGTGACTTCAACTTCGGGGAGTTCTGGCATGGTCATCAATTATCATGGCTTGATGACAAAACAACTTCTTTGCACCTTGGCTGGTTTGTGGTTGACGCTTGCACCGGTGGCTGGACAAACAGCCCCTGCCCTGCCGATCACGACGAAAAGTACGGCTACCAGCCCTGTAGCGACTCTGCAACAGCATCAAGCCAAAGAAGCCGAGAACCCAACTTCGGCGCTGGATGCACAACTTTTTTATCAGCTGCTGATTGGCGAGCTCAGCGCGATTGCGGGTGAACCAGCACCGGCTGTTTCGCTGATTCTCGACGCCGCCGAAAAGACCAATGATCCACAGCTTTATCAGCGGGCGACAGAGTTAGCACTTCAGTCGCGCTCTGGTGAGGCCGCCTTGCAAGCTGCGCGAGCCTGGAAAAAAGCGCACCCCACATCGATAGAAGCCAGTCGCTACATGCTGCAAATTTTGCTGGCATTGAACCGCGTGACAGAGACAGCAGAACCACTCAAGGCGTTGGTCGAGTTGACACCCACCATGGAGCGCCCGCAAACCTTTGCAGCTGTGCCCCGGCTTTATGCCCGCGCTGGCGATAAAAAACTCGCTGCGACGTTAGTGGAACAAGCTCTCGCACCTTACTTCACACAGCCTGGCACTGCCGCACCCGCTTGGGCGATGGCTGGGCGGCTTCGGCTCGCCGCCGGTGACGCGACTGGCGCCATGGAAGCGGCACGTCGCGGTCATGCGGCTGACGCTCAGGCTGAAGGCCCGATCATCGTCGCGCTCGACATGATGGACCCGAAACGTCCGCAAGCCGAATCTCTGATCCGTCAATACTTTGCTGGCTCGACGGCTGGTTCGCCCGAACTACGCATGGCTTATGTGCGTAACTTGCTCAGTGCCGAGCGCTATACAAACGCATTGTCTCAAATCGAAGTGCTGCTGAAGGAAAAACCTGATTTCGCCCAGGGTTGGCTGGTCTTGGGCTCACTGCAGCTGCAAGAGAATCAACCCACAAAGGCAGAAACGTCGCTGAAGCGCTACGTTGATCTGGCTGAGCAACAAACCCCAAACGACGAGAGCGCACGCGGCTTGGCGCAGGCTTTTTTTGCACTCGCGCAAATCGCCGAAAAGCGCAAAGACTTGGTCGGCGCGGAAGCTTGGCTTAAACAGATTGAACGTCCAGACATGCTCATGCAAGCGCAAATTCGCAGGGCCAGCTTGCTGGGCCAGCAAGGAAGATTACAAGACGGCCTGAAACTCATTCGCGAGTTGCCGGAACTCAAAGAAGGCGATGAGCGCAGCAAGTTAATGGCTGAGGTCACGCTGCTCAAAGAATTTAAGCAATACCTCCCCGCCTACGAGCTCATCGGCCAAGCCATCATCCAATCCCCAGCGGACATCGATCTCGTTTATGAGCAGGCCATGAACGCAGAAAAGCTGGACAGGCTTGATGAGATGGAGCAACTTTTGCGCCGCGTGATCAACCTCAAACCCGACTACCACGCGGCATACAACGCCCTTGGCTATTCTCTGGCCGATCGCAACGTGCGCTTGCCCGAGGCCAAGGTACTCATACAAAAAGCGCTCACCTTTGCACCTACCGACCCATTCATCAAGGACAGCTTGGGATGGGTCGAGTTTCGATTGGGTAATCAGCCTGAGGCCTTGCGGATTCTCGAAGCAGCCTTCAAGGCCCGACCCGACCCGGAAATTGCCGCTCACCTAGGTGAAGTGTTGTGGAGCATGGGACAACGCGAACGCGCACATGCGATTTGGAAAGAAGGTAAAACGCTGAATCCAGAGAACGAAACGCTGCTGGAAACGCTTAAGCGTCTGCGCGTCAAAATCTGACCCCATGCAATCAGTGCGCCTCGTGTCCGGTAGTTCCGTCAAGCTCCCGTTGAATTCGTTTCCAGACCGGAGTGCATTGCGCTTCGGCTTTTTCTGGCTCGCTTGCGCAAGCCTCGTATTGCTTTGCGGCTGCGTTCAGTTGCCCAGAACAGCGTCGGACATTGAACCCACAAATATCTGGTCTGGGCGTCTGAGTCTGCAAGTGCAGTCAGAGCCGCCCCAGTCGTTTTCTGGCGGTTTTGAAATAAAAGGCGGCCCGAGTCAAGGTGAACTGATGCTGAACAGCCCACTGGGAAACACAGTACTGGCTGCGCGATGGTCACCGAAACAGGCAACGCTTTACTCAGGCAGCGAAACACGCCATTACGTCTCTATTGAAGCGCTGATTGAGCAGTCCACAGGGGCGGCGCTGCCAGTGGCAGCCCTCTTTGATTGGCTTGTCGGCAAATCGACGCAGTCGAACGGCTGGACGGCAGACCTCACGCGCCAACCAGAAGGTCGCATCCAAGCTCACCGCATCAATCCGCTACCCCAAACGGAACTGCGCATCGTGCTGGACACACCACTGCGTTGAAGCGTCTTACGAAGTGCCTCATGACATTTTCTAAATCTTCGACTTTCGCCGCCCATAGAGCCGCTCCGTTGAAAGCGATCTATGACGTATTGGCACCGGCCAAACTTAATTTATTTCTGCACATCACCGGACGCCGCGCTGACGGCTTGCACTTGCTACAGTCGGTTTTTATGCTTATCGACTGGTGCGACACCCTGCACTTCGAATTGCGTCACGACGGAATTATTTCGCGCACCGACTTAGGACCAACAACATCCGACTTGCTACCGGCAGATGACCTGACGGTGCGTGCAGCCCGCGCCTTGCAAGCCGCCAGTGGCACCACGCTGGGCGTGAACATCAGCCTTGAAAAGCGCATTCCTTCACAGGCTGGCATGGGGGGCGGATCGTCAGACGCAGCAAGTTGCCTGCGCGCGCTGCAGCGGCTCTGGGGGGTTCACCTGCCACCAGAACAATTACAAACCATCGCATTGGCCTTAGGTGCGGATGTTCCGTTTTTCCTCGGTTCGGGCCATTCTTGGGTCGAAGGTATCGGCGAGCAGCTGACGCCAATTAAATTGCCGCCTGCACATTTTTTAGTGGTCAAACCGCCTGTCGGATTGTCAACTCCGGCAATTTTTGGCGCTCCGGAGCTAAAACGTGACGCGGCAACTGCTACAATGCGAGGCTTCGCTGCAAACGACAAAGGCCGTATTTACGGATTTGGCCGAAACGACTTGCAGCCGGTTGCCGAGAAGCTTTGTACGCCGCTGGTTCAGTCTCTTGATTGGCTTGCAGCCCAAGGGCTACAAGGCAGGATGACCGGCTCAGGCAGTGCTGTTTTTGCGCAAATTTTGCATAATTCGATGATTCCGCTAGCCCCAAGTGGCTGGGTCGTCAAAAAATGCAAAAATTTGGAGGAACATCCTCTGACCGGTTGGTAGAATGCCGGTTTTAGGACAAGTTTTCCAGATACGATTAGTTTAGTTTATGGGTTGATTGCTGAAGTTAAGGATTGCCGCAAGGCAATCCCGTGACAGCAGTTGACCTGTGTAGGGGTGTCGCCAAGTTGGTTAAGGCACTGGATTTTGATTCCAGCATTCGCAGGTTCGACTCCTTCCACCCCTGCCAAATTTATGGGCCTTTGCCGCGGACTTTGATACAAAGTTCGGGCATCGGCCTTTTGCTTTTGTGTTTAGTGTCTTCGATCGACGGTGAAAAAAAACCGCACAGGCATTGAGCACCCAGTGTTTTAGTGTGCCTTTTGCCTCCTCATCGTTTCAATGCCAAACACCGCTGGACTCCACATGCTGCCGCACAACCCTGAATTCATGGTTTTCACTGGGAATGCCAACCCGGGCTTAGCCCAGGAAATTGCCCAGAACCTCGGCATTGCATTGGGTGCAGCCCATGTCGGCCGTTTCTCTGATGGTGAAGTTACCGTCGAAATTCAGCAAAACGTGCGGGCTCGCGAGGTCTTTGTGGTGCAGTCAACCTGCGCACCAACCAACGACAACCTGATGGAATTGCTGATCATGGTGGACGCTTTGAAACGTGCGTCTGCCGAGCGCATTTCAGCTGTCATCCCCTACTTTGGTTACGCCCGTCAAGACCGCCGTCCACGCTCAGCACGTGTGCCGATCACGGCCAAAGTGGTCGCCAACATGCTACAAGCCGTAGGCGTTTCGCGGGTTCTGACAATGGACTTGCACGCTGACCAGATCCAAGGCTTTTTCGATATCCCTGTCGACAATATCTACGCCTCGCCTGTCCTGCTGGGCGACCTTCGCCAGCAAAATTACAACGACCTGATGGTTGTCTCGCCAGACGTCGGCGGCGTGGTTCGCGCCCGTGCGCTGGCCAAGCAATTGGGGTGCGACATGGCCATCATCGACAAGCGTCGCCCAAAAGCCAATGTTTCTGAAGTCATGCACGTGATCGGCGATATTGATGGCCGCAACTGCGTCATCATGGACGATATGATCGACACCGCCGGCACGCTGCTCAAAGCGGCTGAAGTACTTAAAGAACGCGGCGCCAAGAAGGTTTACGCCTACTGCACACACCCGATTTTTTCAGGCCCAGCCATCGACCGCATTGCAAAAAGTGATGCCCTCGACGAAGTCGTGGTCACCAACACCATCGCGCTGACTGACAGCGCCTTGGCTTGCAAAAAAATTCGCCAACTCTCTGTTGCACCGCTGATTGCCGAAACAATTCAGCGCATTGCCAAGGGTGAGTCGGTCATGAGTTTGTTCTCGGATCAAGACAACCTGTTCTGATTCCAGGCAAAAAGTGGGTGGCTCTTTTAGACGCCACCTTTTACGTCACGAGGCGAGCTGGTCGCGGCCTGCCTCTTCAGGAGAAATTGTATGAAATTCACCGCTTTTGAGCGCGCATTGCAGGGCACGGGTGCGAGCCGCCGTCTCCGCATCACCGGCCGCACGCCCGGTATTGTTTATGGCGGCGTTGACGCTGCATTGATGATCGAGCTCGATCACAACGCACTGTTTCACGCCATCAAAAAAGAAGCCTTCCACGCCTCCATCCTCGAGATGGAATTGGCTGGTAATGTCCACAAGGTCCTGCTGCGCAACTTGCAAATGCACCCTTTCAAACAGCAAATTCTGCACATTGACTTTCAGCGCGTCGAAGCTACGACTCGCATGACGATCAAAGTGCCGGTGCATTTCAGCGGTGAAGAGAATTCTCCAGCTGTCAAAGCTGAAAACTGCTTGGTCAACCATGTGGTGACTGAGTTGACTGTTTCCTGCTTCCCGGCTGACATTCCTGAATTCATCGCTGTCGATTTGAGCGCGATGAAAAAAGGCGCGCCACTGCACGTCAAAGACATCACGCTGCCAAAAGGCGTGAAGTTTGTGGCCAAGGGCCAAGTCAACCCAGTGTTGGCTTCGGTCACGGCTATCGTTGAAGAAGCCCCGGCTGAAGAAGCGCCAGCAGCTGATGCAAAAGACGCCAAGGGCGGTAAAGGCAAGCCTGCAGCCAAGCCAGCCGCTAAGAAGTAATCGCTTCATAGAGCACTGCCTCACGGCGGCGGCCCATATCCTCGCAAGAGGGTATGGGCTTTTTTCATGGGGTCTAGGCGCGTTACAGTCGTGCCAAGCGTCAACCGACTAACAGCATCTATTACCTCATGATCAAACTCTTTGTTGGCCTAGGCAACCCTGGCCCTGAATACGAAGCCACGCGCCATAACGCGGGCGTCTGGTGGGTCGACGCCTTGGCGCACGAACTGAAAGTCAGTCTTGTACTCGACAAAAGCTACTACGGCGTGGTGGCAAGAACGACCGTAAATGGCCAGACGCTTTGGCTGTTGGAGCCACGCACTTTCATGAATCTCTCTGGCAAATCAGTCGGCGCCCTCGCCCGCTTTTTCAAAATCAAGCCCGAGGAAATATTGGTCGCCCATGACGAGCTCGACATCGTGCCTGGCCAACTCAAACTGAAATTTGGCGGCAGCCATGCTGGGCACAACGGCCTGCGCGACATCCACGCGCAACTTGGCAGCGCTGACTACTGGCGACTGCGCATCGGCGTCGGCCATCCGGGCGTGAAATCAGAAGTCATCAACTGGGTGCTGCAAAAGCCGTCACAAGAGCATCGCTTTGCCATCGAAGAAGCACTGACGCGCAGCTTGAAGGCGTTGCCGATGCTGATCGAGGGTGAGATGGAAAAAGCCACCATGCTGATTCACACGCATGCGCCGGTCAGGCCAAAACCACCACGCAAGCCGGATAGTGACAAACCAAAAGCGGCAGAATCCTCAGGCTGCTGACGCCTCAGGCTGCTGACGCCTCAGCCTGCAAACGGCGGTATTTTTCCCACAGCGTTTCTTGGCTTTCGATGTGCTGCGGGTTGATTGGAATGCACGCCACCGGGCAGACCTGCACGCACTGCGGCTCGTCAAAATGTCCGACGCATTCAGTGCATTTGTGCGGGTCAATTTCGTAGATTTCAATGCCCATGAAAATCGCCTGATTCGGGCATTCGGGCTCACACACGTCGCAGTTGATGCACTCGTCCGTGATGATCAGCGCCATGTTCAGACGCCTTTCTGTGCAGCTGAGTGCGCCGCTTGCAGTGCCGCAGCCACCACCGGGTTGACCATCTGACTGACGTCACCGCCCAACTTGCTGATTTCGCGCACCAACGTGCTGCTGATGCATTGCAAAGGCGCGTCAGGCAACAAAAAAACCGTCTCGACGCTGGCCCGGAGTTTGCGGTTCATGGCGGCCATCTGGGCTTCGTAATCAAAGTCGGTCAAGTTGCGCACGCCGCGCACCACGGCCATGGCTTGTTGTTGTCCACAAAAATCCATGATCAAGCCGTCAAACGGCAACACCTTGATGCGCTCTGGCTGGGCCATGCCCTGCACCGCCTGCTCGACCTGACGCACGCGCTCAGACAGACTGAACAAGGTTTTCTTGTGGTGAGCCACCGCTACGGCGATGATCAATTCATCGAACAGTCCTGCTGCACGGCGCACGACATCTTCATGACCGAGCGTGAACGGGTCAAATGTGCCGGAATAAACCGCAATCCGGGGCAAGTTCTGAGGTAAAGACTGGGACGAAGTAGCCATAAATAGAATTATGCCCCCGAGGCCCAAGGCCTTGACGACGAGAGTGCCTTCAAGCCGTGAAGGCCCCTAAGCGCGCCAGCAAATGGAAATGAACCGCCCCAGCCTTGCTGCTGCGGTAAATCTCCAGCCCTAACGGGGTCAGCTCGTCAGCAGTCCAAGTGCGCGGTGCTTCCAAGTAAACCAGACCCTTGTCTGAAATCACCTCAGCTGCCGCCTTCAACGCCGGCTCGAACAACACCGAGTCAAACGGTGGATCGATGAATACCAGCTGGATCGAGCCAGGGCTCTGCCGCCTCAGCAAGCCGACGCCGTCGCCACGCTCGACACGCACCACAGCAGCCTTCAGGCGCTCTTGCAAGGCCTTCAGCTTGAGGACCAGCTGCGCATCCTGCTCGCACAAGACCACCTCTGCCGCACCGCGCGAAGCTGCTTCAAAGCCCAGCACACCAGTGCCGGCAAAAATATCCATGCAGCGCCAGCCGGTCAGGTCTTGGCCCAGCCAGTTGAACAAAGTTTCGCGCACGCGGTCTGGCGTCGGGCGCAGGCCGGGTTTATCGGACACCGTCAGCTTGGTCCGCTTGTAAAGGCCGCCGATGATCCGGACCTCGCCTGGCAACGGCTTGTTGTGGCGCGGGCCGGGCTTGCCCTTGGCTTTGCTTTGTGGCTTGGCCGCTGGCGTCGCTTTAGCTTGTTCGGAACGCGGCCTCATGCGCCGGCTCCCAGCACCACGGTGACCATGCGGTCCGGCTGCAGCTTGCGGGCAAAGGCGGCCTTGATGTCAGCCGCAGTGATTTTTTCAACCTGGGCGGTCCAGGTGTCTAGGTAATTGAGTGGCAAGTTATTCCAGGCGATGTTAGCGACGTTACCGAGTAGTTTCGCATTGCTGTCGATGAGCAGCGGGAAGCCACCCATCAGGTTGTCCTTGGCGGCCTTGAGTTCGGCTTCGCTGGGACCTTCAGCGACGAATTTTGCCAGCACTTCGCGCGCCACCCTCACTGCTTGCTCGGCTTGGTCAGGTCGGGTCTGCAAACCGATGGTGAAAGCGCCCGCGTGAAGACCCGGCGAGAAGTAGCTGTAGACGCTGTAAGCCAGACCACGTTTTTCCCGTACCTCGCTTGTTAGCCTCGAGACAAAACCACCGCCGCCCAATGTGTAATTGCCCACCGTGAGTGCAAAAAAATCAGGGTCTGAACGTTTATAACCGGGCTGACCAATCAAGACCTGCGCCTGCGCTGATTGAAACGCAATGGCTTGCGTAACAGCCGCAGCCAGTGGCTCAACTTCAGTCACCCGGGGTAAGGTTTCGCAACGCGCAGCGTCGTCCTGTGGCAAGCGCGCCAGCAAGGCTTTCACCAAGGCATCAGCCTGAGCCCGCGTAACATCTCCAACCATGCTGACCTTGGCCCGGCAAGGCTTAATGAAGCGGGTATAAAACTGGCTCATATCGGCGACAGATATACGCCCCAGCGTTTCCTCCGTGATGTCAAAACCGTAGGGGTGATTGCCATACACCGCCGCAGAAAAAGCCTTGGCGGTCAGCGTGGCGGGGCGCGTGTTGGCCTCGCGAATCGACGCGCCGATGCGTTCACGGTCACGCAGCCAAATCGGCTCTGGAAAGACCGGTTCGCCGATCTGGCGTGCGGCCAATGCAACGGATTTCGGCAACAAGTCAGGATAGCTCAAGGTACGCAATGAAAAGCTCATGCGGTCTCTGCCTGAGCCAGCGGAGAAGGCGGCACCCAGATCTGCCCAGGCTTCACTGAGCTGGTTTTCATCCAGTGCCGGCGAGCCGGCCTTGGCCGCAATGCCCTTGGCGCTCATGCTGGAGACCATGGTCGCTAAGCCGGCTTTGTTTGCAGGGTCGCGGCGGTCGCCTGCGTCAAAGTCGATCTGCACATCGAGCATCGGAATGCCGTGGCTTTCGACCAAATAGACTTTGGCGCCACTGGCCTGCGTCCAGTGTTGAATCGGCAAGGCAGCCAGGGCCACATGGCTGTGTAGCAGCGTGGCCAGCGCAACCAAGACGACACGCGTCGCCGGGGTGCTAAATTTAGAAATCAACATATTTTTCTTTCGATTTCAGTGTTCAGTGAAGATCGCCCGCGACGGGTACGCGAGGCTTACTGTCCGGATCCAGCGGCTGCGGCACCAGGACCGCTTGCGTCATCTGGTCATCGCCAAAGTAACGCGCAGCCACGGACTGCACTTCAGCGGATGTGATGTTGCGCAACTGCGCCACCAAGCGTGCGCTAGCGTCCAGCGGAAAACCATTGACCCAGTGGCTGCCCAGTTCGCGCGCTTGGCTGAAGATGGCGTCCAGCTTGTAAATCTCGGACGCCACCCACTGCGTCTTCACGCGGTTGAGTTCGACCTCATTGACGCCTTCACTGGCGACCTTCATGACCTGCTGGCGCAGCGCGTCGATCACCTGCTGCACTGTCTTGTCTTTGGCCGGCACGCCGTCGAGCGTAAAAACCTGTGGCCCACGACCCAGCAATCCATTGTCAGCGCCGGCACTGTCGGCGACGCGGTCCTTGCCCTGCGTCAGGGCGCGATTTAAGCGAGCGCCGCTGTAGCCGTCGAGCACGGCCGACAACACGGTGAGGGCCAGCGCGTCTCGGCTGGCGCTGGGCCCTGAGGTGACGGTGGGCGCATCGGCTAATCCGCTGGCGTCCAACTGAGGCACTTTGTACATCAGGCTGACATAAGCCTGGCTGGCACTTGCCTTGTGATCGAGGCGACGAACGCCAACCTGAAGCGGCTCAACACGCGGTTTGCGCAGCGGCGTCACCCCTGCGGGAATGCGACCGTAATATTTCTCTGCAAGTGCTTTAACTTCTGTCACATCCACATCACCGGCAACCACCACGGCCGCATTACTGGGCACATACCACTTGCGGTAAAAATTGCGCACATCATCCGGCGACATAGCGTCGAGGTCGCTCATCCAGCCGATGATCGGTCGCCGATAAGGTGCGGCAATGAAGGTCACAGCGTTGGCGGCTTCATAGAGCTGGGCGCGCGGCGAGTCTTCTGTGCGCATCCGGCGCTCCTCTTTCACCACTTCAATTTCGCGTTTGAACTCGTCGTCTTCCCACTGGGTGTTGGCAAAACGGTCGGCTTCGAGCTGCATCACATCTTCGAGTCGGTTGGCGGGGATCTGTTGGTGATAGGCCGTGGCATCGCGGCCGGTGAAGGCGTTGTCGCGACCGCCCAAGGCCGCGACACGACGCGAGAACTCACCAGGCTTGAGACTTGGCGTGCCTTTGAACATCATGTGCTCCAGCGCGTGCGCCACACCCGAGGTTCCGTCGACCTCGTCCATCGAACCGACCCGGACCCACAGCATGTGCGCCACGGTGGGCGCGCGGTGGTCGGGCTTGACGATGAGTGTCATGCCGTTGGCCAAGGTGAACTTTTGCGCTTGCACGGCAGCTGCTGCAGGGCTGGATTCTTCGGCTGGCTTTGAAGTTATTTCCGCTCGCAGTGTTTGCGCTGAAGCACTGCTGAACGCAGCACCGGCAAAGAAGGCGCAAAAGGTCACCGTGGTGACAGCCTGTGTCACCCGCCACGTGAATCCTGACTGGACTGGCTGAACAAAAAGGAGGGGCATAAGCAGACGGTGCATCATCATGATTGGAGGAAAATTACCTAACAGGGCTTGTTTCATAGAATACCCTGACTCCAAAGACCACTCATGTTCAGTTATGTTCAGTTTTTTTAAGAAAATCCTCAAACCTTCCGCACCCGCAGCCGATCCCACCCCGGCAACGCCGACACCGGCCTTGCCCGTCAAATTGCCAGCCAGCACCGGCAACTCGGGCAGCCTCATTGGCAGCGCGCTGGTCACCCCGATTGACATTCCGCTTCCTGGCGCTGTGCCACCAGAGCGCCAGCGCTGGCTGAGCAAACTCTCAGACGGGCTGCGTAAGACCGGCAGCAGCATTTCGAGTGTTTTCACCGGCACACAAATCAACGAGGCGCTTTACGAAGACTTGGAGTCGGCCTTGTTGATGGCTGACGCCGGCGTGGGCGCGACGCAATACCTGCTGGACGACGTCAAGCGCCGCGTCAAAGAAGGTGGCGTGACGCACCCGATCGCGGTCAAGAACGTGCTGATCGAATCCATCACACTGCTGCTCAAGCCGCTTGAAAAGCCGCTGGTCATCGGCGAGTTTTTGCCCACGGTAATCATGGTCGCCGGCGTCAATGGCGCAGGGAAGACCACCTCCATCGGGAAACTGACTCGGCACTTAGCCGACAACGGCGCCTCCGTGCTACTGGCCGCCGCCGACACCTTCAGAGCCGCAGCACGTGAGCAACTCACCGTCTGGGCCGACCGCAACACGGTCGAGATCATCAGCCAAGAAGGCGGCGACCCGGCCTCGGTGAGCTTTGACGCCGTCACCGCCGGTAAGGCGCGTGGCCGGGACGTGGTGCTCGTCGATACCGCCGGACGTTTGCCGACTCAGTTGCATCTGATGGAAGAGCTGAAAAAAATCAAACGCACCATCGCGAAAGCGGGCGCAGGAACTGGCACAGGCGCGGAACCAAACGCGGCCTCAGCCACACCGGGCATCGGCATGCCACCACATGAAATCTTACTGGTGATTGATGGCAACACCGGTCAAAACGCCCTGTCGCAAGTCAAGTCTTTTGACGAGGCCTTGCAACTCACCGGTCTCATCGTCACCAAACTCGACGGCACCGCCAAGGGCGGCGTGCTGGCCGCCATTGCCCTGTGGTCGCGTGAGCGCGCCAAAGCCCACCCCACTTGGCGAACGGTGCCGGTGTATTTCATCGGTGTGGGTGAACAGGTCGAAGACCTTGAAACCTTCAATGCGCGCGAGTTTGCTCAAGCTTTGCTAAGCTAAGAGGCTTGTCAGTGACCCTCCCCCCGTTATTCAAGGAATTTATTTGTCAGCTTTCATGACCCGTTTGATCCAGCTAGTGATGCGCATCGTGTTCTGGTTATTTGCTGCCATTGCGCTGGCCAGCTTGCTGGCGGTGGCCGTTGTGTTGGTGGTGCTGAGCCTGCTCCGGGCCTTGCTCACCGGTAAACGGCTGACCGGGCCGATGGTTTTTGGGCGGTTTCAGCAGTTCTCTAGCAAAGGCATGCAGGGTATGTGGCCGGGCGCCAAACCACCGCCGGCGCCTAGCGGACCACCGGCCAGCCCACTGGCCGAACGCGGCCGCCACCCTGACGAGCGTCCCCGAGTCGCCAGCGGCGACGTGGTCGACGTTGAAGTCCGCGACATCACGCCAGACAAACCGCAGCCCTGAGCGCGGTTCACAGCGCTACTTGAAGGGCAAGCTCGAGCCGTTGAACGGCTAGGTTAATGCGCATTTTTCCTTATCTTGATCTGGTCAATTTTCGTATACGATATATCTTCTACGAAATAACCATGCTGCCCTGGCTCACCGAATCCTCAGCTGACCGCTTCAACGATGTGCGCGACACATCTTTGGCGAAACTCGTGCGTGACGACATGCTAGGGTTGATCCTGAAAGGCGTGCTAGTCCCAGGACAGCGCATCAACGAACCCGATGTGGCGGCTCGTCTCGGTGTGTCACGGGTGCCGGTGCGCGAAGCCCTGCGCGAGCTTGAAAGTTCCGGGTTGGTGGTAGCGCGTAAACACTCAGGCGTCTTCGTCAGGCAGCTCGCTGCTCCCGAAATTCGTGACCTGTACCAAATGCGCGCCCTACTGGATGGCTTCGCCGGTAAGCAAGCAGCCCATCGTCCGGGCGCAGAGAACACCACGCTGCTGCGCGTGCTAGATGACTCGATTACAGCCATGCAAGACGCAGCTAGCCAGCTTGACGTGCAACGCTATTACAGCGAGAACTTGCGCTTTCACTGGGCCATCGTCGAGGCAGCAGGAAATCAACCCTTGACAGAAACTTACCGCGGCATAGTTCAAAAGCTGCATCTATCGCGCCTGAAAAATCTGGCCCACGACACTGGCATGCAAGCTTCGATCACAGAACACATGGACATCGTGAGTGCTTTGCGCCAAGGGGACCCAGAACGTTGCAATCAATTGCTGTCAGAACACGTTGATGATGCTCACACTAGATTGACAAAAAAAACACCTGAAGTAAGCTAAATAACTTATCTCATTGGAGTCATTTCCAATTTTTAATTTCTATTAATAGACAGAATCGAAAAATTTATGAAACGTCGCAGCCTCATACTCGCCACCCCTGCCCTTCTGGGCGCTTCCGCCCTGAGCTGGGCGCAGCCAGCCTTTCCGGCCAAGCCGATTCGTTACATCGTGCCGGTGTCGGCAGGCGGCGGTAGCGACATGGTCGGCCGCACCGTGTGCGAACGCTGGGGCAACCTGCTCAAGCAACCCTTTATCGTTGACAACCAAGCCGGCGGCGGCGGCATAATCGCCTGCCAAACCACCGCTCGCGCCGCACCAGACGGCTACACACTGATGCAAGGCTATGTCGCCACCCATGGCACCAGCCCGGCGACGCGCAAGCTGCCCTATGACGCGATCAAGGATTTCACACCCATCGGCATGATCGGCGGCACCCCCAACGTGTTGGTGGTCAACGCCGCACTGCCAGTGAAAAATATCAAAGAGTTCATTGCGTACCTGAAGAAAAATCCTGGCAAGGTCAGCTACGGCTCGGCTGGCGCCGGCTCGCTGACACACATGACCATGGAGCTGTTCAAGCAGCAGGTTGACTCCTTCATGGTGCACATTCCCTACCGCGGCATTGCCCCGGCCTTCAACGACTTGATCGGCGGCCAAACACAAGCCATGTTCCCGGGCTTGGCTGCCGCCATTCCGCATATTCGCTCCGGTCGCGTGCGCCCGATAGCGATCACCGGTATGCAGCGCCACCCGCTGTTTAAGGATGTACCAACGCTAGACGAGTCCGGCTTCAAAGGCTTTGATGCGCAGCAGTGGTACGGCGTGGTCGGCCCAGCTGGCATGCCCGCGCCCATTGTGAAGTTGCTCAATGAAACATTGGCAACCGTTTTGCGCACACCCGACATGCGTGAAAAGTTATCGGTCGAAGCGATTGAGCCGACCGTCATGTCGCCCGAACAATTCGGTGAGTACATCCGCAAGGACATCGCGCGCTGGACCAAACTGGCCAAGGAACGGGGCATCCAGCTCGACAGCTAAAAAACAAAATACCGTCGTCTCTGCGAGCGCAGCGCGGCAGTCCATAACCCATGGATCGCCGCGGCCGACACCTCCGCAATGACGGGCAATCTTTTTCTACAACCTCTGGCAGTTTCTGCCGAAAGACACCATGGCTCGTAATACCCAGGTCGCCGCCGACCACAACGCTCCTCCCATCACGCAAATTCTGGCGACATTTGTCGCCACCCATCCGTCACGCGGCTGGAGCGACGCCGTCGACCATGACGCGCACCGGACCTTCACCAACTGGCTTGGCTGCGCTGTCGGCGCCGCCCACCATGAAGCCGCAGACGCAGCATTGGCCGCAGCACAAATGTTCCAACCCGCAGCGCAAGCCAGCGTGCTGGGCCGCAGCGAAAAAGTCGACATGGGCAGCGCAGCGCTGATCAACGGCATCACCTCACACACCTTTGACTTTGACGACACCCACCTGAAAACCATCATCCACCCGGCCGGCCCGGTGGCCTCTGCCATTCTGGCGCTGGCGGAACACATCGGTTCCACGGGCCGCGAATGCATAGACGCACTGGTCATCGGCATTGACGTTTCCTGCCGTGTTGGCAACGCCATGTACCCGGACCATTACGACCGCGGCTGGCACATCACCGGCTCGACCGGCACGCTCGGTGCGGCTGCGGCTTGCGCTCGTTTGCTCAAGCTGGACGTCCAACAAACTGCCATGGCACTGGGCATTGCGGCCTCGCAACCGGTCGGCATGCGCGAGCAGTTCGGCACCATGACCAAGCCTTTCCATCCAGGTGGCGCAGCCCGCGCCGGCATGATGTCAGCGCTGCTGGCCAGCAAAGGTTTCACCGCCAGCCCGAAAGCCATAGAAGCACCACGCGGCATGATGCAAACCGTGTCAACCAAGAACGACTGGAACGAAATCACCGGCGAGCTCGGCGAGCGCTTCGAGATCTCCTTCAATTCCTTCAAGCCCTTCGCTTGCGGCATCGTGATTCACCCCAGCATCGACGCCTGCTCACAGCTGCGCGCCCAAGGCGTCACGCCCGACCAAGTTCAAAGCATCGAGCTCAAAGTGCATTCGCTGGTGCTGGAGCTGACCGGCAAAAAAGAACCTGCTGACGGCCTGCAAGCCAAGTTCAGCGTGTACCACGGCTGCGCCGCTGGCCTGACATTTGGCTACGCCGCGGAAGACGAGTTCTCCGACGAGATCGTCAACCGCGCCGACATGGTGGCACTGCGCCGCAAGGTCATCGCCACAGTCGATGATTCGATTGACGAAGCCAGCGCCGACGTCACCGCCGTGTTGAATGACGGCCGCCGCGTCCATGTGTTTGTCGAGCACGCCATTGGCTCACTGCAAAACCCGATGACCGACAGCCTTTTAGAAGCCAAATTCCACGGTCTGTCAGACCCGGTGTTAGGCGCTGACCAAACAGCGGCCTTGCTGAAAACCAGCTGGTCCGTCGGCCAAGCGGCCAATGTGTCGGCCTTGATCAAGCTCGCCACAACTCAAGCATGAGCGTGAGCACATCACACGGCGGCCTGCCGCACATTGTGGTGGTCGGTGACACCGAGCAGGCGCTGCGCCGGCTCGGCCATTGGGAAACCATTGAAGGCCAAGCGCAGGTCAGCATGCACGCGGGGCCCCTGAACGGCCAGCCGCTGATCGAGGCTTTGAAAGACGCCGACGCCGTGGTGCTGCTGCGCGACCGCACGCCGTTTGACGCGGCGCTGCTGGCACAGTTGCCCCATCTGCGTTACGTCATCTTCACCGGCTCGCGCAACAGCACGATTGACCTGCCCGCATTGGCCGCCCGCGACATTCCGGTGAGTTTCACCGAATGGGGCCCGTCCAAAGACAGCACCTGTGAGATGACTTGGGCGCTTATTTTGGGTGCCGCCCGTCAGCTCGAACAGCAAACCGCGCTGTTACGTCAAGGTCAATGGCGTGCGGGCGCTGCCGAACCTTTGGCACGCGTGCTGCATGGCCAGACCCTCGGTCTGATCGGTCTGGGTGAAATTGGTGGTCGTGTCGCCAAGGTCGGCCAAGCGCTGGGCATGGACGTCATCACCTGGAGTCCACGCATGACCGCCGAACGGGCTGCCGCGCAAGGTGTCACGGCCGTTTCGCTGGAAGACCTGCTGACGCGCTCGCAGGTGGTCAGTTTGCATCTGGTGGTCATCCCTGCCACGCGCCATTTGCTCAACGCCGAACGGCTGGCGCTGATGCGGCCGGACAGCCTGCTCGTCAACACCTCACGCTCGGCACTGATTGACAGCGAGGCCTTGGTCAAGGCGCTGGAAAAAGGTCGTCCGGGGTTTGCAGCGCTGGACGTTTTTGACGTCGAGCCTCTGCCGCTGAACGACCCGCTGCGCCAGTTGCCCAATGTGCTGCTGACGCCGCACCTTGGCTTTGTCACTGAGCCAGTGTTTCAGCGTTTTGCCAGCGGTGTGACCGAGTGCCTTGAAGCCTGGCTGGCCGACAAACCGCTGGTGCGCGTGCTAACCGCCTGATGGACTAAAAGGCGCCTAGAGAGCGGATGGGTTGACGCCCATCCGGTCAAACTTTTTGAAATACTGCCGCGCCAAGGCCAACAACTGAGAGTCCGTCGGGTGGTCACTGACGACACTGCCGACGATAACCTTGCCCACGGCGGGCTGATGTTGCAAACACCAATCGCGGAAATGATCTCGCGCCTGCCCTGGGCCAGTCAACAACACCTCGTGCACATTCTGCAGGGCCGTAGCGATGTCGGAGAACAGTTCTGCGGCAACTTTGGATTTGCCCAGATGCTTATGCTTATGGTGGCTGCGTGACTTGATTCGTTGAGATTCAACGTGCTCTCGGTCAAACATCAGCACGTGGGCTTCTTGCTGATCCATCCAAACAAGGGCGTGAAAAGTAGTCATTCAATTTTCTTTCTCAGGTAGTTTCAATTTTTTCTTGGCATGTCATGCAACGCTGTGCTTCTGGCATCGCGATGAGTCGGGCCTCAGGGATCGCAGCAGTGCAGTCAATGCAGACGCCATAGGTGCCAGCTTCCAATCGCAACAACGCCAGTTCGAGTTCAGCCAACTCAGCTATTTCACGCTCATTGAGAGAGAATTCGAGGTCACGTTGCGTGATGACTTGCGCGTGCGAGTCTTGCGCCAACATAAAATGATCAGCCGCGACATCGGTACGGCTTCGACTGCCGCCCCTCTGCTCAGAGATTTGTGCCAGCAATGCGGAACGCAATGTCATGAGCTGTTCGCGATAAGCCTGAACTTGTTGTTGGGGGATCAAAATCAACTCCTCTTATTGAATAGCCCGATCCTAGGGCGATGAGCGAAGGCCGATTAGATCTAGATCAATAAATGGCGAAATGCAATTCAAGTCCTCAACAGACCGCCAAAACTCATCACGATATTTAATCGTTCCTTATTCATTCAGTTGCTGATGCACATCAATGATTTCGAGACTTTTTTACCCCAAACTGCGCGCAAGCACCGACAAACACCACGCAGGACAAATCACGATGATGGCGCAAACACACTAAGGTCATACCCGAATATCTTTAGCACTCTATCCTAGGGAGTGCTAACATTTATCATTGACGAAAGGAGTTTCTGATGACACTCACAACCGGTCAAACTGACACCCGCACGGGCGCTGTTGCGCTGACCACGCCTTGGGCCAGTGCTTCAAGCCTGTTGCCGCCCCTTGGGAATTTAGATGCTTATATTTCGGCGGTAAACCGCCTGCCTATGCTCACTCTGGCTGAAGAGCAGGAATTTGGCCGCAAGCTCAAGGAAGAGAACGACCTTGAGTCCGCCAGTAAGTTAGTGCTCTCTCACTTAAGACTTGTGGTGTCGGTATCGCGCAAATATTTGGGTTACGGTCTGCCCCACGGTGACCTGATTCAAGAGGGCAACATCGGCCTGATGAAGGCCGTGAAACGCTTTGACCCAGACCAAAATGTCCGGCTGGTGAGCTATGCCCTGCACTGGATCAGAGCCGAGATCCATGAATACATTCTGAAAAATTGGCGCATGGTCAAGATGGCCACGACCAAGGCCCAGCGCAAACTGTTTTTCAATTTGCGCTCAATGAAGCAGGGTTTCAAAGACGATGCCGGCACAGCCACGCACCGCGATACCTTGACTTCAGCTCAGATCGATTCGATGGCCAAAACGCTGAACGTCAAGCGTGAAGAAGTCATTGAAATGGAGCAGCGCATGTCGGGCGGCGACACGTTGCTAGACCCGAGCCCGAGCGATGACGGTGAAGACGCTTTCGGCCCAATCGCTTACCTGTCTGACGCCAGCCACGAACCGACCGCCTTGATCGAGTCGCATCAGCGTGACGTGCTCGCCACCGACGGCATCACGGCAGCGCTGCAAGAACTCGACCCGCGTTCACGCCGGATTGTCGAAGAGCGCTGGTTGAATGTGAATGACGACGGTTCAGGCGGCATGACACTGCATGACTTGGCGTCTGAATACCAAGTCAGCGCCGAGCGTATTCGCCAGATTGAAGTGGCGGCGATGAAAAAGATGAAGAAGGTTTTGGCGGTCTACGCTTAGAACCCTGACCTTACTTCAACAGCATCGCAACATCGGACGCCAGTGCATCAGCACCTGAGCCGTAACGCGTGTAAAGCCGCACTCGACCTTCAGGATCAAAGACGTAGCTACCCGCCGAGTGGTCCATGGTGTAACTGCCAGCGGTCTTGCCTTCGCTCTTCTTGTAGTAAATCTTGAATGATTTGGCAACCTCGGGCAATTGCGCCATGGTCGGGCGCAGGGCCACGAAACTCGGGTCGAAATTAGCCATGTAAGCCTTCAGCACTTCTTCGGTGTCGCGCTCAGGGTCGACCGTGATGAAGATGCCTTGCAAGCGATCGCCCCGACTGCCGAGTTTGTGCTTCACTTCAGCCAACTCGGTTAAAGCGGTCGGGCACACATCGGGACATTGGGTGAAACCGAAGAACACCACCACCACCTTGCCCTTGAAGTCTTGCAAGCTGCGCTGCACGCCATTGTGGTCACTCAAGCTGAAGCCGTTGGCGTAGTCGGCACCAGTGATGTCGATGCTTTTGAATTGCGGTTTGTCGGGACCACAAGCGCTAAGCGCAGCAACGGCCAACACGGCAGTCACAGACATCAGAAGTGTCCGGCGTCGACTCAAAGAAGATAAATTGATGGATGTCATATGAGGTAGTGGTCGACCAGCAAGGCGGCAAACAGCAAAGACAGATGAATCAATGAAAACCGGAAGGTTTTGCGCGCTAACGCATCTGAATAGTCGCGCAAGAGCCGCCATGCATACCAGCTGAAGCCGATGCTCAGGATCACCGCTGCAGCCAGATAAAACCAGCCGCTCATGTGAAACACAAAGGGCATCAAGCAGGCCGCAAACAGCACCAGCGTGTAGAGAAAAATTTGCAATCGCGTGAATTCATTGCCATGCGTCACAGGCAACATGGGCAAGCCTGACTTACGGTACTCCTCGACACGGTAAAGTGCCAGCGCCCAAAAGTGCGGCGGCGTCCACAAGAAGATGATGAGAAACAGAATCAGCGCTTCAGGCCCGACATTGCCAGTCATGGCCGACCAACCCAGCACTGGCGGCATGGCGCCAGAGGCTCCGCCAATGACGATGTTTTGCGGCGTCAGCGGCTTCAATATGACGGTGTAAACCACGGCATAACCGACAAAGGTTGCAAACGTCAGCCACATCGTCAATGGGTTCACCCAGACGTACAAGATGAAAGAGCCGGCAGCGCACAGCAACGCTGAAAACCCCAACGTCAAAGCGTTGTTCAGTTGACCCTGCGCAGTCGGACGCCACGCAGTGCGCCGCATCTTAGCGTCGATTTGTTGCTCCACCAGACAGTTGAAAGCTGCCGCTGCGCCGGCCACCAGCCAGATACCGCCACAGGCGATCAACGCCAGCTGGGCATCGGCCCAGCTCGGCACGCCAGGCACGGCCAAGACCATGCCGATGAGCGCGCAAAATACAATTAACTGCACCACACGTGGTTTGGTCAGGGCGTAAAACTGCGCCCAACGAGAGACTAAAAATGGCAGTGACGCACTCGGAGCGCTAGAAGGTTCAGTAGGATTCATGCGGACATTCGTGAAGCATTCAATTTTCGCGCAGAACTGGCCGCGCAGCACGGCGGCAAGAAAACAAAGCGCCGGTCATCACCACCACCAAGGCTGCAGCGCCGCCAGTGTGCGAAACAGCAGCAAACAAGGGCCAGCCAAACACCACATTGCTGACGCCAGTCACGAGTTGCCACAGCACCAAGGCCGTGATCCAGTGGGCATGCATCCGCATGCCAGGCGCGCGGTACAACTGGCGCGCCAGCAGCAACAGCGCCGCAAACACCAGGTAAGCAGACAATCTGTGGACGTAATGTATGGCTGTGAGCGCCTCGAAGGTTATGTTAGCGTCGCCATGGCCTGCGCCGAGCTCACGCCAAAGCGTGAAACCGAGACGAAAATCCATGGCTGGCCAAAAGGAGCCTTGGCAAGACGGAAATTCAGTGCAGGCCAGCACGGCGTAATTGGTACTGACCCAGCCGCCTAAAGCGATCTGCAGCCACAGCAGGGCAAAGCCCACCAACAGCACCCACCACGTGCTGCGAGGCACTGTCACCACCCGCACATCGCCAGCAGCCACCGCAAAACGTGCCGACTGAGCACGCAACAAAGCCAGCAAGACCATGCCGCCGAGCAAATGCAAGGTAACGATGGCTGGAAAGAGTTTCATGGTCACCGTCAGCGCGCCAAAAGCGCCTTGCAAGCACACCCAAACCAAGGTCAGCGTCGGCCACCACGGCTGCAACACATCGGATGCGCTGGTCCCGGCAGACATGGCTGCGGGTTTGGGCTGTAGCCGAGCTTGCCTGCGCGCCAGCCAAGTGACGGCGGTTAGCGTCAAGATCAGCACGCCGACGCCCGTCGCTAAATAGCGGTGAATCATCTCGATCCAGGCTTTCGGATGCGTCACCGGCCCTGTCGGCATGGCGGCTTGGGCTTGCGTGATGTCGGCGTGTGCGCCCAGCGGGCTGGCATTGCCGTAACAACCCGGCCAGTCTGGACAACCCAGGCCAGAATCCGTCAGGCGCGTGAAGGCGCCAAACAGCACTAGATCAAAGGTCAAGAACAGCGTCACCAGCGTCAGCATGCGCAGCCGATGCGGCAACGGCGCGTTCCGGCTGCGCAGCCAAACCCAAGCCAACGGCCCAAGCGCCACTGTCAAGCCCATGAGCATCAGGCGAATCGCCGGGCTGAGGTCGTAAAGCGCTTGTTCCGTCACGGACGGCCTTCATTGTCCCAACTACTCGAGGCGCGTAGCAGGCGTTCAAGGTCGCTCTTGGCCTTGGCTGCGCCGGGCGCATCCATGACCGCCGGAAAACGCATCATCCAATTCCCCATCGGATCGACCAAGTACAAATGGTCGGCCAACCGTTGGCCAGGGGCTGCTTCTAACCATTGCGCCAGATCTGCGGGGCTCACGCGCAGCACAGTAGCGCCTTTAAGCGCCGGGTCTAGTGCCACAGGAGTCGGCGCGTCGTCGCTGACCAGCCAGACCCAATCAAGCCGGTCTTTTTCGCGCCCCAAAGACTCACGCAGTTGCCGTTGAAAGTACAAGTTCTGCTCACACTCCGCATCGCAGGCACCACTGGCGACGCTGATCAACAACCATTGGTCTTTGAGCGTAGTCAAAGGCAAGCGCGATCCGTCTGGTGCCGTGACATTGAAAGCCGGCAAAGACCGCTGCGGCGTGATGAGCTCACCATAATTTCGCCTGCCCTCAGGCCGCACCACGTAATACATGAAGTAGGACGCGATGACGGGCGCTGCGCACACCAGCAAGATGATCAGCATCTTCAAGCGCCCGTTGGTATTGACAGGGGGGGCTTGGTCGACTCTTGGCAGTTCATGCACAGTGAGTCCAAGCGGCTGATCCTGATCTATACGGCTCTGCGCTGTGGTTTGTGGTGAAGGCGGCTCAATGGACATGGCGAATCATCAGACTTTAGTGTTGAATGGAGGCGTCAACCGGCGTTGCCGGTAGGGTGATATCAGCTGGAACCATGCGTACAAACCAAGCACCAAAGCGCAGAGTCCAAACCATTGAAAAGCGTAGCCATAGTGCTTGTCGACCCCCGTATTCGGTGCGGCCCAATCGCGCTGCAGTCCTTCGCTGGCAGGATCAATTTGAATCACCAGCGCATCGATCAACGGCAAGCCGGTTTCCACAGCGAAAGCTGCAATCTCAAGATTTTGCCGGATGCGCCCGATATCAGCGCCTTTGAAGGCATATAACTTGGCAGTAGCGGGGGCCATTCGCCCCAGCACCATGACCGCTTGTTCAGGCGTTTCAATCTTGGCCAGCGCTGTACGGTCTTCGAAATTACGCGGAACCCAGCCACGCTGAACCAGCACAACCTTATCCGAACCGATGATCAACAAGGGCGTTATCACCCAAAATCCTGGCTTGCCGTTCATCGGACGGTTGTCAAGGTAAACAGTCTTTTCTGACAGCCAGCGACCCGTTAGCAAAATTTGCCGATCGACCAACTCTGCGTCGTCCTTGGACGCCGCAACAATGTCCGCATTCAGCAAGGGAGGCAAGTTCTTTTTTTGGTCGAGCGAGGCTTGCAGCGTAAGCTTCTGCGCAGCGCGTCCAAGCTGCCACTGGCCCAGCGAAAAAGTCAGCGCCGCCAATAACAATGCTGCCACTGTGACGACCCAGAACCGGCCCGAATATACGGGTGCTCTCATGGGCGGATAATCAAGCATATGTCGTATCTCATTGCATTCGCTTTTGTCGCTATTTTGGGCAGCTTGGCCAGCGCCCTTTACTTCATGATGAAGGATGGGACTGGCGGTAAAGCCAAGACCAGCCACATGGCCCGCGCGCTGGCTATTCGAGTCGGCTTGTCAGTTTTACTGTTCGTCTGCATCCTGCTGGCATGGAAACTTGGTTTCATTCAACCGACCGGGCTCCCGTCTGGCAGGTGAATTGAAAACCATACAGATGACAGCCCTAGTTGCATAAAAAAAGGCCGCTTCCTGCGGCCTTTTTCATGGGTTACGAGCAAGCCAATCTTGCCTGTATTGGCGCCGCTACGCAACGCCGTGCAGGCAACAAGTCAGAGCCAGTAAACCAAGATGTAAAGGCCGAGCCAAACCACGTCAACAAAGTGCCAGTACCAAGCCGCACCTTCAAAACCGAAGTGACTCTCAGCCGTGAAGTGGCCTTTGCCAAGTCGAAGCGTGATGAATAACAACATCAACATACCCACAAACACATGGAAACCATGAAAACCTGTGAGCATGTAGAAGGTCGAACCGTAGATGCCAGAGGTCATCTTCAGGTTGAGGTCGTTGTAGAGATGAGCATATTCATAGCCCTGTACAAACAAGAAGACCAGACCCAACAGCACAGTTGCCCACATGAAACCAATCGTGCGAGCTCGGTTGCCGTCACGGAGCGCGTGGTGGGCAATCGTTAATGTCACACCTGAGCTAAGCAACAAGGCCGTGTTGATGGTCGGCAGCCAGAAGGGGCCAACCGTGCTGAAGGGCTCGATAATGCCTGCGGGAGATGCCGTTATGCCTGCAGCCATGCTGGGCCATACAGCTTTAAAGTCTGGCCAAAGCAACGCATTCTCCAAACTGCCCAATGTCGGAATAGAGTGCGACCGAGCCCACCAGAGTGCGGTGAAAAAGGCGCCGAAAAACATCACTTCAGAAAAGATAAACCAGCTCATGCTCCAACGGAAGGACATGTCAATCTTGCGACCGTAGTTACCGCCTTCGCTTTCACCCACCGCTTGGCTGAACCATTGGAACAACACGCCTAAAAATAGGATCATGCCCAAGGTTAGCGCGTAAGCACCCCAGCCCACGCCGTTGATCCACTGGCCGGCACCCAGAATCACGAAAAACAGGCCCAAGGCCGCCATGGCAGGGTGGCGGGATGGACCCGGCACGAAGTAATAAGGGGCGGACCCGTGTGTAGCTGAAGACATCTCTATTCCTCTGTTCTCTCTAAATGCTCAAAATTTTTGAAACCACTGCCGCTGGTTCACGTTGGAACCACCCATTTGACAAGCAAGACCAGCGCACCTACAAACAAAAAAACGAAAACCAGACCCACAGCAATCACGTGCAAGGGATTGAGTTTTTTAACGTCCTGCTGGGCCTCATTTCCACCGCGCAAACCGATGAAAGACCAAGCCACAGCTTTAACCGTGCGCAAGATAGTCAGGGCCGCAGAACGCACACTCATAAACCGACAACCTCAGGACTGATGCCTGTCGCAGACGCCACCGGCTTCAGCACTGACTTTTCTTGGAAGCCTGGTGGTGCCGCAGGAATTTTTCCACCGACCTCAAAGAATGTGTACGACAGCGTGATCGTGCTCACATCCTTGGGCAGCTTGGTGTCGATCACAAAGGCCACAGGCCATTCTTTTTTCTCACCAGGCGCCAAGGTGTATTGGTTAAAGCAGAAGCACTCCAACTTATTAAAATGCGCAGCTGACTGACGTGGCGCGTAGCTCGGAATGGCCTGCGCTGACATGGTGCGATTTTGCACGTTTTGAAACTCATACATGACTGTGGTGAGTTCTCCCGGGTGAACCTGCACACTGCGCATGGCCGGCTTGAAGTGCCAAGGTCCACGTGAGTTGGCATCAAACTCGACAGTGATACTGCGCGTCTTGTCAATCTGCGTGTTGGCAGCCTGCGATGAAGTTGCACCCGGAATCTGCTTATCGCTCAAGGCCAGAATGTTGATCCCGGTCATCTCGCAGATGGCGTTGTAAAGCGGCACCAGGGCATAACCGAAAGCGAACATGCCAAGCACGATCACGCCCAACTTGCCCAGCATTTTCGAATTTTCGCGTGTGTTGGCCATGGGGCTCGACTTCAGACGTGACCGAGCATGACTGAGCGCGCCATGAAGCCGACGAAAAACACGAGAGCTACCGACGCGAGGATCAAGCCCAAGCGTCGATTGTTCTTTTTTTGTTCCGGTGTCATAAGGTCTTTTTGGTTGCGTGAATCAGTGTTTAACCGATCACCTTGTTAGCAGCGGCATTCAACTTTGGTGGGTTCTCAAAGGTGTGAAATGGTGCAGGTGAAGGCACTTCCCACTCCAAGCCCTCGGCACCTTCCCATGGGCTGGCTTCGGCTTTAGGGCCGATGCCGCGCATGGCAGGAATTGCGACGAACAAGAAGAAGTAAACCTGCGCCAAACCGAAGAACAAAGCGCCCACGCTGGCCAAGGCATTGAAGTCAGCAAACTGCATTGGGTAGTCAGCGTATCGACGCGGCATACCGGCCAGACCCAAAAAGTGCATTGGGAAAAACGTGACGTTGAAAGAAATCAGCGACCACCAGAAGTGGATTTTGCCGCGGGATTCGTTGTACATCACGCCTGTCCACTTAGGGCACCAGTAATAGAAACCGGCAAACATGGCGTACAGAGAACCCGCTACCAGCACGTAATGGAAGTGAGCCACCACGTAGTAAGTGTCCTGTAGCTGGATATCGATCGGGGCAACCGAGAGGATCAGGCCAGTGAAACCGCCCATGGTGAAAACGAACAAGAAGCCAACCGCGAACAGCATCGGCGTCTCAAAGGTCATGGAGCCCTTCCACATGGTGGCAATCCAGTTGAAGACCTTCACACCCGTCGGAATAGCGATCAACATGGTCGAGTACATGAAGAACAGCTGACCGGTCACCGGCATGCCGGTGGTGAACATGTGGTGAGCCCAGACGACAAAGCTCAAAATAGCGATCGAACCCGTGGCGTAAACCATCGACGCGTAGCCAAACAGGCGCTTGCGTGAAAAAGCTGGAATGATGTGACTGACGATGCCGAAAGCCGGCAAGATCATGATGTAAACCTCGGGGTGACCGAAGAACCAGAAAATGTGCTGGTACATCACTGGGTCGCCGCCGCCAGCAGGGTTGAAGAAGCTGGTACCGAAATGGCGATCCGTCAGCGTCATGGTGATAGCGCCAGCCAACACAGGCATGACAGCAATCAGCAAGTAAGCGGTGATCAACCATGTCCAGCAGAACATTGGCATCTTCATCAGTGTCATGCCGGGTGCGCGCATGTTCAGAATGGTGACGATGATGTTGATTGAGCCCATGATGGACGAAGCACCTAGCAGGTGCATGGCAAAAATGCCAGCATCCATCGAGGGCCCCATCTGCAAGGTCAGTGGTGCGTATAGCGTCCAGCCCGCTGCGGGAGCACCGCCGGGCATGAAGAATGACAGCATCAACGTCAGGCCAGCTGGAATCATGAGCCAGAAGCTGAAGTTATTCATCCGGGCAAAAGCCATGTCAGAAGCGCCGATTTGCAGTGGAATCATCCAGTTTGCAAAACCGACGAAAGCCGGCATGATGGCGCCAAAAACCATGATCAGACCGTGCATGGTGGTGAGCTGATTGAACAACTCAGGATTGACCAATTGCAAACCCGGCTGGTACAACTCGGCCCGAATAAGCATGGCCAGCACGCCGCCGACCATCAACATCGTGAACGCGAACAACAGATACAGCGTACCAATGTCCTTGTGGTTGGTCGCATAGACCCAGCGGCGCCAGCCCGTGGGGGCGTGATGCTCATGGTCATGAGCATGATCGTGATGGTCTAGAACTGCACTCATCTGACTTCCTTTGATAGCTTAACTGGGCATGCGCCGGATGACCCGGCCACTGATGATTGAGAGCGGATAACTGATTATTTACGAGCAGCCACAACCTCTGCGGGCTGGACCATCTGACCGGTCTTGTTTGACCAGTTGTTCTTGGTGTAGGTCGCAACAGCTGCGAGCTCGGTGTCACTGAGCGCTTTCCACGACGGCATCGCACCGTTGTTCACGCCATTGAGCAGAATATTGATTTGCTTGAGGTGATCTGTATCCAACACGATGGCAGACCCATCGAGCGGTTTGATCGGACCTGCGCCCTTGCCATTGGCCTGATGGCAGGCCGCGCAATTTGCCGCATAGACTTTTTCGCCACGAGCGACCAGATCCGTCAGCGTCCAGACTTTTGTCGGATCATCCGCCTTGGCCGAGGCTTCCTTCAACTTGCCGTTGACCCACAGCGTGTAATCTTCTGCGGAAACCACTTTGACGTGGATCGGCATGTAGGCGTGCTCTTTACCGCAGAGCTCTTGGCACTGGCCATAAAAGTCACCCGTTTTTTCAGCACGAAACCAAGTGTCACGCACAAAACCTGGAATCGCATCCTGTTTGATACCAAAAGCAGGCACAGCAAAGGCGTGAATCACGTCGTTGGCGGTAGTGATAATGCGGACTTTTTGGTTGACGGGCACAACCATCGGGTTGTCCACCTTCAGCAGGTAGTTGTCAATTTCTTCGCCTTTTTTCGGGCCACCATCATTGGACATCTGGCGGTGGGCTGAATCCAAGGTGGAAACGAAGCCAATGCCAGCGCCTTCGCCATTGATGTATTCGTAGCCCCATTTCCATTGAATACCGGTGGCTTTGATCGTCAGGTCGGCGTTGGTGGTGTCTTTCGAGGCAACCAGCACTTTCGTGGCCGGCAGAGCCATGCCGATGACGATCAAGAACGGGATCACAGTCCAAGCAATCTCGACAGCGGTGGACTCGTGAAAGTTGGCAGCTTTGTGGCCGACCGACTTGCGATGCTTCCAGATGGAGTAAAACATGACGCCAAACACCGCCAAGAAGATCACCGTGCAGACGATCATCATGAACCAATGCAGCCAGATTTGCTCGGCGGCGATACGGGTGGCTGGCATCGGCAAATTGAGCTGATTGACACCAGGACCGCCTGGTAAGTCTTGCACGCGAGCAAATGCCGCACTGCTCAAAGTGGCCGAGGAAGTCAGCACGGCGACTGTGGTTGCCGTCTTGCAGTACACAGCCAACGGAGCCATTTTCAACGACTCCAAAATCGCCCTTGCGTGTGTCATGCCAGACCTTGTGGTTTTGCTTGCGTTCATCGTCATCACTTTTATGGATTCAATTACGGACTAATTCAACTGCGTGATTATAAAGTTACGCCAGCCTGCCAATTCCAAGAGATCGGCCAGAAGCAAGAATTTGACGTTTTTATGCCTCGCATCCAAGGTGGCGTGAATTTCAGAGACCCATTAAAACCTATCAGACGACCCACGCTGGCCCTGCAACATGCTGCGCATATCCTCGACCGAGACAGCGCTTAGGGCCGACATTTTCACTTTCGGTTTGGCTTTCAGTGCATGCCCATAAATCACCTCAAACGTCAGCGTCAGCCGCCCATCAGCCCCACGTGGTAACTGATCGATGATCAGTTGCTCAAGCTTGGACTTCCACTGACGTCCACGTAAGGCGCCGAAACGCTGAGGGTGAAAGTTGCGGCCGAGTTCAGTCAGCTCTTGTAGCAGGCGTGCCGGCGTCTCGTAGGTTAGCGTGATGCGCTCCATGTCCATCACGGGTTCTGCAAAGCCGGTCTGCACCAGCATGTCACCCCAGTCGTGCATGTCGGTCAGCTGGTGACCGGCTGGCGGCCAACCCAAGGCCTCGTACAAATCGCGCACCTCACGCGCGGAATCCGGCCCAAGACTGGAAAACATGACGAAACCATCGACTGCCAATAATCGGTGCCACGTCGCCAGCAGCGTTTGTGGGTCAGCCGATTCATGCAGCGCCATGTTGGCCCAGAGCATCTCAACGGTACCTGCTACGGGTGAGTCAAAGCGCGTGACCGAACCAGCACCGGACATTATTTGGAGCATTCTTTTCCACCAAGGTGGTACCAGCGCTTTGATAGCCAATGCCTTGCGCCGTTCAGTGGTTTCGACAACATGACTTTGGGCGCGGGCATATTGCTTGAGGAGCGCTGCATGCGCTTGCAAGCCACCCCGAACTGCGCCCCAATTCGCCCAAACGGCAGGTTGTAGTTTGATCCATTGCAGCCTGTCCAGCATTCGCTGCGCCACCTCCTCATGCAACCACGGCGTCACCCCGGGTGCTATGCGCTGCCAGCGCTCGACGGCAATGGGGTCTAGCGTTGGCGGGCGTTCGGTCGAGCTCATAGGGACATTGAAAGTGAGGACAAAAAATAGAAATAGAGAAATTTTGGCTTCATTAATAAGCCGCTATCGCTGTGCACGATACTTTTTCTGCAAGTGACGAGTATATTGACTTGATGAATTTCAGCACCCTTGCCGCCTTGGTCATGAACCGCTTCCCCAGCCAATGCGCGGTCTGTCGAAGCTGGCCGAGTGCACCGGTGTGCCACGCTTGTTTAACCCGATTCGGCCAGCCGGACAAACGCTGCCGCACATGCGCGCTCAAGTTGCCGACGGATTCGCCGCACACGCAATGCAGTCGATGCTGGCACGAACCTTTCGGACTCGACGCGTGCTTTGCCGCCTTGCCCTATGCATTTCCATGGTCTGAGGTGGTATCGCGCTACAAATTTGACAGCCAGACCGGCTGGGCCACCTTCATGGCCAGTACGCTTTTGGGACAGTCGGCTGTGCAAGATTTTTTAAGTCAATTGACGCCCGACGACTGGCTTCTGCCGCTGCCACTGTCAACGGAACGCTTGGCCTGGCGCGGTTTCAACCAAGCCTGGGTGCTGACTCATGCACTGCAGCGCCAAAGCACTTGCCGCGCCACCGCCGACGCATCACTGCTGCTACGCATTCGTCACACGCGGCCGCAAAGCGAGCTCAAACGCAGCGCGCGGCTGGACAACTTGAAAGGCGCCTTTGCGGTGGAGCCACTGCGCGCGAACGAACTCAAAGGCAGGCGCGTGGTGCTGGTCGATGATGTAATGACCAGTGGCGCCTCGTTGCTGACGGCAGCGAGCGTACTGCGTCAGGCTGGAGCAACACATGTCAGTGCATTGGTGCTGACTCGCACAGCCCCGACATAATGGCGCGCATGTTTCATATTGTTCTGGTCGCCCCCGAAATTCCACCCAATACGGGTAACGTCATCCGCCTGGCAGCCAACACTGGCTGCACGCTGCACTTGGTAGAACCGCTAGGCTTTTCTATGCAGGACAAGCTCATGCGCCGCGCTGGGCTGGATTACCACGAGTACACCCGCGTCATACGACACGCCAACTGGCAGGCGCTGTTAGACAGCGAACAACCAAGGCCTGAACGCATGTTCGCCATGACCACGCGCGGCAGCGGCAGCGTCTACGACGCACGCTTTGAAGCTGGCGACTGGTTGGTGTTTGGCTCTGAAACCCAAGGCCTGCAACCCGAATTACGCGACACTTTCGCGCCAACGCAACGTTTGCGCCTGCCGATGCTGGCTGGTCAGCGTAGCCTGAACCTGTCAAATGCGGTAGCCGTGACTGTTTTTGAAGCTTGGCGACAAAACGGCTTTTGCACAACCAACAGCGACACCCCTGAGACGACCGCCTGAGAACCCCTGTAACAACCAATTCAAGCCAGCGAGCGCATCACTTCATAGAGGTCTCGTTGCCCCTCGAAGCCAATACCCGGCCGGTCTGACAGTTGGATCATGCCGTCAGCGACACGCGCGTCATCATTGAACCCCGCAAAAATCCCGAACACATCCGGGTAAGCTTCGCATCCGCCCAAACCAAAACCGGCCACCACCGCCAGCGTCATGAGGTTACCGCCGTGCGGGAAAATAGACCCCCGTTGCCAACCTTGTTCACTGAGCATGTCGAGCGTCCGAGAAAACTGAACAATGCCGTAAGACTGCGGAATGTCCATTTGCAAAATGTCCCGATCTGGCCGCAAGCGTCCAAAACGCACCAAATTAGCGATATCCTGGGTCGAGAAAAGATTTTCCCCTGTCGCCATTGGCGGCGCATAAGTTTCTGTCAGTTCAGCCAGCAAGGCAAAGTCCAGCGGATCTGTCGGCTCTTCCAGCCAGCGCAGTGCATAGGGAGCCAGCGCGTTCGCATAGATCATCGCGCGGTTTTTGTCGAAGGTAGCATTGGCATCGACCGCCAAATGTTGGCCGCCGCCAACCAGTCGCAAGGCAGCTTCCAGCCGCGCCAAATCATCAGACAGACTGGCGCCGCCAACCTTGATCTTCATGGTCGTGTAGCCCTCGGCCAAGCGCGCACGAATCTCATCCTCCAGCTGAGGGATGCCTTTACCGGGTGCGTACCATCCACCGCCGACATAACAAGCCACTTTCTGGGCCAAATTGCCTTGGCTGAAGCGCTCGAATAGCACGGCGTGTAAGGGCTTGTCCTCGACCTTGGCAACCGCATCCCACACCGCCATCTCGATCGTACCAACAGCCACGGAGCGCTCGGTATGACCGCCCGGCTTTTCGCGCTGCATCATGCAGGCGAGAAACTTCTCAGGTGCAAAGTTAGAGCCACTCGCATCCAACAAAGACTCCGGGTCGGCCTTCATGATGCGCGGTATGAGGCGGTCACGCATCTGCGCACCGCAGGCGTAACGCCCCGTTGAGTTGAAGGCATAGCCCACCACGGGCTTGCCGCCTCTCATCACATCCGTGACCACCGCGACGACGGACGTGGTCATTTCGCTGAAGTCGAAGGCCGAATTACGCAGGCTTGAGCGCAGAGGTAAAGCAACTTCCCTGATAGCTGTTATTTTCAAAATTTTCCTCAGCTCACTCTGCTTTGGCACCAGTCATCTTGACAACTTGGCTCCAACGCTTGACCTCGGACGCAATGTAGGCTGCCGTCTCTTGCTGCGTACCACCGACCGGGATCAAGCCACCCTTGTCGAGTTTTTCCTTGAACTCTGGCATGGTCAAAATTTGATTGACCGCATGGTTCATCTTTTCAACGATCGTTGCAGGCGTGCCCGCTGGTGCAAAGATAGTGGTCCAGGTGTAGTCATTGATATCGCGATAACCCAGCTCCGCAAAGGTCGGCACATCCGGCAAGCTTGGCAACCGTTTGTCACTGGAGATGCCGAGAATTCTCACACGACCCTGCTTGTGAAACTGAAGCACACCAAAGGCCGCGGTGCAAGCCACCGGCGTGTCACCGGCGACCACGGCGAGCGACGCAGGTCCGGCGCCTTTATAGGGAACGTGAACAATGTCTGACTTCCAGTTCACACGGAAAATATTTTCACACGTCAAGTGCGGCGTGGTGCCACTGCCAGGGGAAGAAAAAGACAATTTTCCGGTCTTCGCCAACTCCTTCAGTTCTGCAAACGTCTTCACCGGAACTTTCTCATTGACCGAGATGACGTTGGGCTGCGTTGTCACGGTGATGACCGGGATAAAGTCTTTGATCGGGTCGTAGCCAGCCTTGCCGGCATACATGCTCGGGTTAACCGCGAAGGCTGAAGACGATGCCAAAAAAGTGTAGCCGTCCGGTTCAGCACGTGCCGCCAGTTGCGTTCCCACGTTGCCTCCAGCCCCAGCTTTGTTGTCGATGAAGACGGTCTGCTTCATCAACTCGCCCAGCTTTTCGGCAATGATCCGAATGCTGCTGTCGGTCGGTCCGCCCGGCGGGAACGAGATGATCATCTTGATCGGTTTGACTGGGTAATCACCTGGGGCTGCGTAGGCGGTGATAGCGCCAAAGCCCGCGGCGAGCAGCAGCAAGGGAATAATTTTTTTCTTGATATGCATGTCGTCTCCTTTAGGTTATGAACACAACAAGTCGTCACCGACCTGCTCTAGTCTCTCTTTTTTCTGTTGCCCGCTGCTTATCTAAAGGCGCCTTTTAGGCCAAGCACCTAGGCGGATACGTCAAATACTTCGTCCACCATCGATCACGAAACGGGCCCCAGTGGCAAAGCGCAAAGTGGTAGCGCAAGCCTCAATCGCAGACGCGATGTCTTCAATTTGACCGACACGACCCAATGGAATCGTGGCGGCAGTTTTTGCATTGAAGTCAGAACCCCGACCTGGCACAAAGCTCGAATCAACCACGCCCGGAGACACAGCCAAAACACGAACTTGAGGGGCCAGCGACTTGGCCAGCGACTTCGTCAACACATCTAGACCGGCTTTGGCCGCAACATAAGCCAAATTGCTGCCGACGGCAGTGAAGCCCGCGATGGAGGAAACATTGACGATCAAGCCATCACCGCTGGCTTTCAGCAAAGGCGCAAAACTACGGATGGTCGAATACACGCCACGCAGCGTGGTGACCATGATGCTGTCGAACAATTCGTCGCTCAGGGTCTCCATGTCCTTAGGCGCAATAGACTGGGTAAACCCCGCGCTGTTGATGAGGATGTCGCAACGGCCTGCGCGCGCCTTAACCTGTTCAGCGGCGAGCAACAACGAGGCTGAGTCAGTGATAGATGCGGTGAGCGCGAAATGCTTCGCTGTATCAGCGTTTGGCAAGGTGTCCAGCCGCAGCTGCACGGCCTCCAGCCCCTGACGGTCAATTGACACAATGCGTGCACCCAACGTGGCCAATCGCTGGGCCGTGGCGAAACCAATCGCACCCTTGCCACCGGTGATGACCACGACCTTCCCGTCAAGTCGGGATTGAGGTTGAAAACTCATGATTTCCTTTTGCTTTCTCTGTTGTTTTGTTAAGCAGGTGTGTTGTCCAACACATAGCGCGCCATTTCCGCGCGGGTGCAGATCCAGACATCCGGTGCCTCTTTGACCAGACCCATGATCTCGTCATAAACCCAAGCGCCGGCTGGTCGACCCAGCACATGCGTGTGCGCCGTGACATCGAGCATGAGCGGTGCGCTTTCGTGTTCGCGCATGGCGGCAAAGGTGTCCTTGAACGCCTCCAGCATGTGGCGCGGTCCGTGTCCGTAGCGAATGCAGGTCGGCAAATCATTGACGTCCATGGTCAGGGGGATCCCGACAATGCGCTGGCCGTCGAACTCCATGACATACGGACGATCGTCATCATTGACATCGCCGTGGTGCGTATAGCCCGCTTCGGCCAGCAGGCGTGAGGTGATCTGGCTGCCCGTACCGCGCGGGCTGATCCACCCCGTCGGCGTGACACCGGCAGTGCGCGCCAGCAGTTCATGGTTTCGCTGCAAATTGGCGCGTTCTGCAGCCTCGTCGAAATACACCGGAATCACGTCCATGCCCCACGAATGGTTGATGATCTCGTGGCCCAGATCTGCCAGACGGCGCACAGTGTCAGGGTCACGCTCACAAATCACACCGTTGACCATGATGCTGGTCTTGATCTGGTGCTTTTC
>CANFSO010000002.1 GCA_947449895.1 Comamonadaceae bacterium | reverse complement strand
TTCGGAAAGATGATCGGTGCGGCGCCAAAAGCGGCCAACACACACTCATGGAACCCGCACAAAATCAGTTTTTTCTTGCCGGGGTAGGTGTTGATGTCGCCGACCGCAAAGATGCCTGGCTCGCTGGTCGAAAATTGCTCAGTGTCCACTGTGAGTTGCTTGCGCTCGATCGCCAGACCCCAGTCGGCAACCGGCCCGAGCTTGGGCGACAGGCCGAAGAACACCAGCAGCTTGTCGACCGGCAGCGCGTGCGTGATGCCCTCGGGGTCGGTGATGTTGGCAGCACACAGCTGGCCTTCTTTTTCCTCGTAGCTGGTCACTTGGCCTGCCATGAACTGCATGGCGTTGGCTTCGCACAAGGCTTTCATTTCAGCGACCTTGGTCGGTTCGGCTTGAAAGCTGTCACGGCGATGCACCAGCGTCACGCTCTTGGCTTGCACCGGACCGGCTTTGGCGAAGGTTATGGCTGCGTCAATGGCGGCATCGCCACCACCGACGATCACCAAGTGTTGCCCGGTAAAGTCTGCTGGGTTGTTGACGCGGTAGAAAAGCTGCGTGTCGTCAAACTTATCGAGGCCGTCGAGGCGCAGCAGCCGCGGCTGAAAGGCACCGACACCCGCAGCGATGAAAATCGTCTTGCTTAAAAAGGCCGTGCCTTTGTTCGTCGTCAGCAAAAAGCGGCCGTCGGCTTGCTTTTGAAGCGTGCTGACTTCTTGCCCAAAATGAAAGGTCGCGCCAAAGGGCTCGATCTGCCGCAGCAGCGATGCCGTGAGTTCGCGGCCGGTGGTGGCTGGCAGGGCTGGAATGTCGTAAATCGGCTTGTCGGGATAAAGCTCGATGCATTGACCGCCAGCGTAGGCCAACGAGTCAATGACGTGGGCTTTGATCTCCAGCAGTCCCAGCTGGAAGACTTGGAACAAGCCGACCGGACCCGCACCGATGATGACGGCGTCGGTTTCGATCACGGCTGGTCTCAATGGGTCTGCCGCCAGAAAAATCAGCGAATGAGTTCGCTGAGTTTGCCTGTCTTGTCTTTCCAGTCGTCTGCGTCTGGCAAGGCTGGCTTGCGCTTGGTGATGCTTTTCCAACCGGGCTGAGTCGACAACTCGAGGTTGATCTTGATGAAGTTGAGCTGGTCTGCGGGCAGGTCTTCTTCCGCGTAAATGGCGTTGACCGGGCATTCAGGAATGCACACGGCGCAGTCAATGCACTCGTCCGGCTCGATCACCAACATGTTGGGACCTTCGCGGAAGCAGTCGACGGGGCACACATCCACACAGTCGGTGTACTTGCAACGGATACAGGATTCGGAAACGACGTGTGTCATGCTTTTTTGGCTTTGTCGGTGAAAACCCTAGATTTTAAGATCTTTCTAGGGAAGGGCTGAAGGGAGGGTTTAAAGGCGGGTTTAAACCTATTGGGCGGACAGAACCAAAGCGGCTCCAGAGGTCTTGTGCGAGGCGGTGTCGACCAGCACCAGCGAACCCAGAATGCGCGATTCGGCAAAGGGAACAGCGGCAATAGGTTCTTGCAGCATCAGCTCAACCACGCCGATGGCGTTGGCGTCGAGTTGTGTCGCCGCTTGCTCTTCAAGCGTGTTGATGTTCACTTGGTGCACGATGCGCTTGACCTTGGCCTTGACCCAGCGGTGGCCTTGCAAGGCCCAATACAGGCGGCCTGGCAGCAAGGGTTCGTCGTCCATCCAAGCGATGGTGGCGGTCAGTTCACGCTTGCCGGGTAAGTCGCCAAAGCCTTCGCGGGCCAACAGCACGTCGCCGCGCGACACATCGAGTTCACGGTCCAGGATGATGCCGGCGCTGTGGCCTGCACGCACAGATTTTGGCGAACGCGCATGGTCGAGTACTTCGGCCACCACAGCGCTTTTGCCGCCGGGTAAGACGCTCACGCTCTGGCCAACCTGCACCGCGCCGCTGGCAATGCGGCCCCAGAAAATGCGCCGGCCTTGCGTGGTGTCAGCACTGGACGAAAACTTTTCAACCCATTGCACCGGAAAGCTGAAAGGCTGGGCGGTGTCGGCAGGTGTGGCCGACAGTTGCTCCAAGATGGCCAGCAAAGCCGGGCCTTGGTAGTTGCACCAACCGGGGTTGGCGTCGACCACGTTGAAGCCAATCAGGGCCGACACCGGCACGATGGCGTGGGCGGTGATGCCAGCCTCTTGTGTGAACTGCCGCAGCGCAGCGCTGATGTGTTCAAACGCCAGCGCCGGCTCTTCGATTGCGTCGAGTTTGTTGACTGCAAAGACGATGGACGGCACGCGCAGCAATTTCACCAGCAGTGAATGGCGGCGGGTTTGCGGCAACAGATTGGGAAGGGCTGACTGCCAATCGAGTTTGGTGGCGTCGACCAGCACCACGGCAGCGTCGGCGCTGGACGCTGCCGTGACCATGTTGCGGGTGTATTGCTCATGGCCGGGCGCATCGGCAATGATGAATTTGCGCGCGACCGTGTTGAAGTAGCGGTAAGCCACGTCAATCGTGATGCCTTGTTCGCGCTCGGCTTGCAGGCCGTCGGTCAGCAGGGCCAAGTCGACCTTGCCGCTGCGTTGCACACTGGCCAGCTGGTCTTGTAGCACGGCGCGGGAGTCCACCAACAGGCGGCCGATCAGCGTGCTTTTGCCGTCGTCGACGCTGCCGCAGGTGACAAAGCGCAGGGCTGCGCGTGTGTCTTGCTCAGTATTGGCAACATCAGTGTTGCTGGTTTGAAGAATCGTGCTCATCAGAAATAACCCTCTTTTTTACGCTTCTCCATCGAGGCGTCGGAAGTCTTGTCGTCCATGCGGGTGGCACCGCGTTCGCTAACGTCAGCGGTCAGCGTTTCCAGCACCACTTCGGCTGGGTTGGCTGCGGGACTTTCGACCGGGCAAGTGCAGGTGATGTCGCCCAAGGTGCGAAAGCGCACGGTTTTATCGACCGCGGTTTCACCGGCTTTCAATGGCGTCAATTCGGTCACTGGCACCAGCAGACCTTTGCGTTCCACCACCCTGCGTTGGTGCGCGTAATACAGCGACGGCAGTTCGATTTTCTCGCGCTCAATGTATTGCCAGACGTCGAGTTCAGTCCAGTTGGAAATCGGAAACACGCGAAAGTGTTCACCCGGCTGTAAGCGCGTGTTGAACAGGTTCCACAACTCTGGTCGTTGGGCTTTGGGCTGCCATTGGCCGAAGGCATCGCGGTGAGAAAAAATCCGCTCTTTGGCGCGGGCTTTTTCTTCGTCACGGCGGGCGCCGCCGATCAAGGCGTCAAAGCGAAACTCTTCAATCGCTTCCAGCAAGGTGACCGACTGGTGCACATTGCGCGACTCGCCTGGATGCGCCAGCCGAACGGTGCCGCGCTTCATCGAATCTTCGACGTTGCGGACAATCAGGTTCGCGCCTAGCTGCTGCGCCCGGTAATCGCGAAAAGCCGTCACTTCAGGAAAGTTGTGGCCGGTGTCGATCATCAGCAGCGGGTAGGGAATGTGGCCGCCACGGGTGCTGTCGACAAAGGCTTTTTCAGCGCATTTGAGCAACACCAGCGAATCTTTGCCGCCGGAAAAAAGCAGGGTCGGGCGTTCGAAAGCGGCGGCGACTTCACGCAGGATGAAGATCGCTTCTTCTTCCAAGGCGTCGAGATGCGCATTGCTCAGCTGAGTCTTCGGTTGACTCAACATTTTGACTTCGGCTACAGCGTTCACGCGGAGACCTCTTTGATGGGAATGATGGATGAAATGGAGGATGTCTGGCCGTCGGTGCTGTCAGAAACATGCAGGCCGCATTCTTTGGCGCTTTCTTGCTCCCACCACCAGCGTCCGGAGCGAATGTCTTCGCCCAGCGTGACGGCGCGGGTGCAGGGTGCGCAACCGATGCTCGGGAAAAACTCGTCGTGCAGCGGGTTGTAAAGAATGTTGTTGACGCCGATGAAATGCCAAACGTCGCCGGCCGTCCAGCGCGCCAGCGGGTTTACCTTGGCTCTTTCACCCGGTTCACCGACCAACTCGTGCTCAATGAACTCGACCTCAGCGCGGGCATTCGACTGCTCACGACGCAGGCCAGTCAACCAGCCTTTTTTGCCAGCCAGCGCACGACCCAGCGGCTCCATCTTGCGGATGCCGCAGCAGGCTTTGCGCAGTTCCACGCTCTGGTACATGGCTTTGTCACCGCGCGTGCTGACGAATTCAGCAGCGACTGCGGCAACCGGGTGAAAGGCTTCGACTGGGCGTGCATAGCGCGCCTCAATGCGGCCAATCATCGCCACGGTTTGCGGATGCAGCATGCCGGTCTCTAAAACAAAAATGCTGCAATCGATGTCGTGCTCAGACAGCAAGTGGGTGATGACCATGTCTTCAGCGCCCAAGCTGGAGGCCTGCGTCAAGGGCGAAAATTCTTGCGCTGCGCGTTTCAAGAGCGCGATGGTTTCGGCCAGCTTGGCGTTGAAGTCTGGTGAGGCTTTTGCGTAAAGGGAGACCGCGCTCATGAGCTTGCGCTTTCGGTCTGTGCAAAATGCGGCGCGATTTGCACCGCGTCACCTTGGTAGCGACCCACGCCGTAGCCGGGGTAGCTGGCCAGCACGCGCTGCGCCACGTCAAGTGGCTGGTCGGCACGCAACACCGCGACGTTAAAGCCGCTGCGTTCCATTTGGGCGAGTTGGTCGACCAGCACGTCGCCAGTGGCGCGAATCTCGCCGGTGAATTCACGTCGGCGGCGCAGCAAAAAAGCTTGGCTGTAGGCGCGGCCGTCGGTGAACTTCGGAAAGTGCAGGTCGATGCGTTTCACGCCGTCCAGCGGCAGGTCCATCGGGTCGGCATCGTTGGCGAAAACCACAGTGCCCGGGAGTTCAGCGGCGTTGTCTTCAGAGTTGCCGTGGGTGGTGAGTAATTTCATAGTGATATCTTTCAGGCCTGTTCGACCACGGCAATGCGGGCGCTTTTGGCGGCGGCTTTGTACGGCTCCATGCCGACGCGTCGTAGCGTGGCAATGAAGGTTTCTCCAGCGATACGATGTTGGCGGTACGTTTCCAGCACAGCTTCAATGACTTCGGGTACTTCAGTTGCCGTGAACGATGGGCCAACGACTTTGCCCGGCAGCGGGTCACCGCTCAGGCTGGAGCCATCAGAGCCGCCCAGCGACACTTGGTACCACTCGAGGCCGTCTTTGTCGACGCCCAAAATGCCGATGTGGCCGCTGTGGTGATGGCCGCAGGAGTTGATGCAACCGCTGATGTGCAGGTCGATTTCGCCCAAGTCGTGCAGTTCGTCCATGTCTTGGTAGCGCTCGGTGATGGCTTCGGCAATCGGGATTGAGCGCGCATTGGCCAGCGAGCAAAAGTCGCCGCCGGGGCAGGCGATCATGTCGGTCAGCAAGCGGATGTTCGGGCGTGCAAAACCTGCTTTGCGGGCGGCGCGCCAGAGCTCGGGCAACTGGTCGCAGGCGACCCACGGCAGCAGCAAGTTTTGGTCGTGCGTGACGCGCAATTCACCAGCGCTGAAGGCATCAGCCAATTCGGCGGCCTTGTCGAGCTGGTCGGCCGTGGCGTCACCGGGCGCTTGGCCCAGGCGCTTGAATGACAGCGTCACAGCGCGCAAATCAGGGTTTTTGTGCGAGGTGACGTTTTGTTTGAGCCAGCGGCCAAACTCGATGTCGTCTTCTGCGGCGGCGCGCAAGATGTTGGCGATTTTGGCGTCGGCTGTCTTGCGGTCGCAGCTCAGCGAAGGTGGCACGAAGCAGGCCGTGACGCGGTCGAGTTCAGCCTGCGTGATGGTGTGCGGTCCGCCGTCATGGTCCATGATTTGCAGGTATTCGGCTTCGACGTCATCGATGTAGCGCTGACCTTCGGCCTTGACCAAAATCTTGATACGGGCCTTGTAAATGTTGTCGCGGCGGCCGTAGCGGTTGTACACGCGGACGATGGCCTCGATGAAATTCATGACTTGATGCCAAGGCAGAAATTCACGAATCACGGTGCCGATGATCGGGGTGCGGCCCATGCCGCCGCCGACCAGTACTTTGAAGCCGAGTTCGCCTTCGGCGTTGCGAATCAAATGCAGACCAACGTCATGCCAGGCGGTAGCGGCGCGGTCTTCACGGGAGCCGCTGACGGCGATTTTGAATTTACGCGGCAAAAAAGCGAATTCTGGGTGCAACGTGCTCCATTGGCGCAGGATCTCACCAAACGGCCGCGGGTCGGCAATCTCGTCTGCGGCAATGCCGGCCCGTTCGTCGCTGGTGATGTTGCGGATGCAGTTGCCGCTGGTCTGGATGCCGTGCATGTCGACGCTGGCCAGCAGGTCCATCACGTCGGCTGACTTGTCGAGCGGAATCCAGTTGTACTGGATGTTCTGGCGCGTCGTGAAGTGGGCGTAGCCAGCGGTCAGCTTGGAGCCAATTGACAAGCCACCGGTCACCACCGGGCCGAGCAAATCTTGCTTGGCCTGGGCGTCTTTGAAAAGCTCTGCATTGGGTTGGTCGTAGTCGCGGGCAATTTTGGCCAACACGCGCACTTGCGCGCTGGAGAGTTCTCCGTAAGGCACCGCCACGCGCAACATCGGCGCGTAACGCTGCACGTACCAGCCGTTTTGCAGACGCAGTGGTTTGAACTCGTCTTCAGACAAGTCGCCAGCCTGCCAGCGCGTCAGTTGGTCGCGGAACTGGTCAGCGCGCGCTCGAACAAATTGGCGGTCAAAATCTGTGTATTGATACATAGTGAATTGAAAAATAAAAAAATAGGGTCAGATAGCGTTTTTTAAACGGTTCAGATCGTGATCAATTTGACGCCAGCGTAGGCCAGCAACAAAGACAAAAGGGATCGAATGATACGGTCTGGCGTTTTGTGCACCAGTTGCGAGCCCAGCCATATGCCTGGCAGCGAACCGATCAGCAACTTGCCCAGCAGCGGCCAGTCAACCGATCCGAGCGAGGCATGACCCAAGCCCGCCACCAGCGTCAGGGGTACGGCATAAGCGATGTCAGCTGCGACAATTCTTGGCAGCGGCAGCAGCGGATACAACAAGATCAGCGCCGTGACACCAATCGCGCCGGCTCCCACGGAGGTGAGGGTTACCAAGGTGCCAATCACGGTGCCAAACAAAACCGGCAGGCTCCAGTGGCGCGGCCGCGTCGCTTCTTCTAATTGCGCGCCAGCGATCAGGCGGGGTATTTTTTTACCCTGAATGGCCTTGTACAGTGTGGCCAATGCCGTGAACAGCAGGGCGATACCCAATGTCAGCGTCATGGCTTTTTGCACGGCTGGGTTGGCAGGGCCCAAGTTGTGCAGGACATAAAGCGTGATCAGCGACGCCGGAATGCTGCCCATGCTGAGTGCCCCGACCAGACGCCAAGGGACGACCCGCTGCCTCGCCAAGCTGACCGTGCCGCCCATTTTGGTGAAAGCGGCAAAGAGTAAATCAGTTCCGATGGCCAGATACGGCTTGATGCCGAAGCCAAAAATCAGCAGCGGCGTCATCAAGGAGCCGCCACCAACGCCGGTCAGACCGACGATCAGGCCGACAGCGAAGCCGGCAAAAATAAAGGCGAAATCGTGCATAGAGCGCTACTGTAAAAGAAGGGCTTATGAATTCAAACGACAGTTTTGTACTTCTCTTATGCGCATAAGCTTATTCAGAAAAGTGAAGTCGACTGGCCATTAGCGACTGCGCCAGCCGTTTTTCAATTGGCAGGGGTTCTGCATGCAAGCCAGCGGCCAGCAGTTCGCCGCACAGCACGGCGAAGCTCAAACCTCTAGACCCCAACGCGGTGCACACGCACAAACCTGGCAGCGCGATGTCGTCCAAGGGGCCAACGATGGGCAGTCGATCAGGCGAAACGCAGCGTACACCCGCCCAGGCTCGGGTTTGACCATCAGAAAAAGAAGATGCCAACGTCTTGGCAGTTTGGGGTAGCAGTTGTTGGAGCCGACCGAATATGTCTTGCTGGTCCTGTTGTTGAGTGTGACTGTCGTTGTTGTCCCGATCAAAGGTCGCGCCCATCAGCCAGCTTGACCCGCCATTCTCATCAGTAAAGCCAGGGATAAAGCTGCCATGGCCGTTGACCGGAAAGGGCGGCATGGCGTCGGTCTCCATGACGACCCCCCACGCCACCTGGCCACGAATCGGTTGCAGCGGTAGGCGCTCGGGCGTGTTTGTCAAACCGGCGCTCTCAAACCCAGCAGCCAGGACCACCAGTTCAGCCTCGGCAATGCAGTTTTTATTGGCGTCCAACACTTGCCATGACCTGTCTGTCGTAAAACTGGTTGAGCGTTGAAGGCTCGCAACCTTGAAGCCATAGCGAGGGGTGATGCCCGGTGTTCTTAGTAGCGCTTGAACCAGTCGTCTGGGTTTGATCCAGCCGCCTGCTGCATGCCATATTGCTGGTAGGTCTTCACCCTGATCGGACCGTGGTGCGCTACCGATAGCCGCGTCAAGGGCTTGGAATTCATCGGGGCCGGCCATCCGGCTCCAGTGTTCGCCGGCTTCCGGCCAGTGCATTGGCAGCCCGCCGCTGGCGTCGAACCGGCGCTGTAGAACGCCACTGGCTTGCCAGTCAATGTCGGCTAAGAGCTGTGTTCTTGCAATTTCCCACGTGGCGCGCAGACCGTTGCGCGACAAACGCGACAACAAGCTGTCGTCGGGTGAGGTATGTGGGGCCAGCATGCCAGCCGGGAGTGCTGAAGCGCCACCGGCTGCAGATGCGTGTGCGTCCAGCACGGTCACTTGCCAGCCGCGCCGGGCCAGACTGGCGGCGCAGGCAGCGCCGGCCAAGCCTGCGCCAATGACGACGCAACGTGTGGGCGAACGCGGCTTAGCTTTGTTGGCTTGTGCCGCTTTTTTGGGCTCCCAGTGCGGGTTGAAGCGAGCTTGCAGTTTTTCACCTTGCGGCGCCAGTCCCGACATTTTTTCGACTTCAAAACCGCATTGAATGAGACCCTCAATCACGCTGATTGACGTCGACAAACTTGCCAGTCGGGTGCCTCGCCGGCAGCAACGGGCCAGCGCTTTCAGTAAATGCGGGTCAATATTCTCCAGATTTTTCGACAACTTGTCGCCATCAAGATAGACCGAGTCGGCTTCAAAAGACTGTTCTTTGAGGAGTTCTTTGGCTTCGCCAATGCCGATTGTCAGCAAGACTTGGCCGGCTTCAAACGTCAGTCGATGAAAGCCGTGCAGCAAGCCATGCCACTGCTCTGCAAGTTGCACGGCCAGCGGTAGCAAGTCAGGGTGTTCGGCTGCCGCCTGCAAGAGTTCTGCAACGCTGGCGGGACATGCCTCGGTCGTGACGACGTGAAGCAGTCGTGGTCGTTGCGGATCATTTTTCCAAGCCTGCCAAGTGGTTAAAAAGTTAAGACCCACCCCAAAGCCCATTTCAAGCACCCGCCATTGCGCCTGACCTGCCCAAGCGGCAGGCAGTCCGCAGCTTTGCAAAAAATCGAGCCGGGCTGGGGTCAGAAAAATCTCAAGGGGCAGGCGGAACGTAGCCAGCAACAGCATCTGCGCCGTCGCCAAAAAAGTGCTTTTCCATTTGTCGCGCCAAATATTGACGAGCACGGAGGTCAGCCAGATTCAGCCGGTTTTCGTTGACCAGCATGGTTTGCTGCTTCATCCAATCAGCCCAAGCGGCTTTGCTAACTTCTTCCCATATGCGCTTGCCCAAAGGACCTGGATATGGGGGGAAATCCAAGCCTTCAGCTTGATTGCCGAGTTTGATGCAGTTAACCATCCGTGCCATATGAGTTGTCTTTCGCGGAGTTCGCTGTTGAAAATAATGCCAATGTAAAGACCGGCTAGCCGACAGGTCAGCTGTCGATACCAATCAAAACATCATTATCTTTCAAGCCGAAACGCCCTGTGCTTGACACCATTCAAAGAGACTGTCTAGAGGGTAAAGTCATCGCCGTTGAAGGGGAATTTTCTTTGAGCGGTAAAATAAACGTTAACGAAAAGAATAAAAGATGTCCTCGGTCGCCCCCGGCTGACTGATCAACATGTACAGTGCTGCTCGCCAATCGATGTTCGCTCATAGCTGAAAAGCCAAGCGAGACAATTCATAGAACGCGCTATGCGCCAACCGAAAAAAGGTAACGCCAGTGGCAAGATCTGAAACCAAAACCGCCGTCCTTCCAGACGGCCTTCGCTATAAATCCAAAGTGTCCGGCTCACCTTTTGTGGCCACAACCTCATTTGGAAGCGCGACCATGTCGTGCTTTATGTGCGGCAAACACCGTCCGCGCTCCATGATGGGCACACGCAAGGTTTTGGGTAAAGCCCAAGCGGTTTGCGCACCATCGTGCAAAGGGCTGGACGAATTGCTCAGCAATCCTCCGGCTTAAGCTTCTGGCACGTTCACCCAAGCTGAGCTGCCTCATTTGACAAAAGGAGGCACGCAATGAATATGTTTTTGACAAAAAACACAATTTTTTCTCGCGCTGTGTTGGTGATGATCGCTTTAGTTTCCTTTGGAATGCTGGCTTTTGGCTTGTACTTGCAGCATGTTGTAGGGCTCGAGCCGTGCCCGATGTGCATTGTTCAGCGTTATGCACTGGTGTTGGTCGGGCTCTTTGCAGGATTTTCAGCCATCTTCTCGGGGCGTGCGGCCCTGATTGCTGGTTCGGGACTCGTGGTGATCATTGCAGGTTTCGGTGCTTTTGTGGCTGCTCGTCAAAGTTGGTTGCAATGGTTTCCGCCTGAAGTCGCCTCTTGCGGCCGGGACTTCTACGGCATGATCGAAACGTTCCCGCTACAACGCGTGATTCCCATGATCTTCAAGGGCAGCGGCGATTGCAGCAAGGTTGACTGGACTTTCACAGGGCTGTCCATTGCCAACTGGTCTTTCTTGTCCTTCATCGTCATCTGTCTGATCTCAGTGGTTTTGATACTTCGCTTGGCCAACGCACGCGTTCGCTGAACCCTTTTCAGGGCTCCCTTTTTTACATGCCAGACGGGTACGTCTCCGGCACTTCACCAGCCAAGCCTTCATGCCATGCCAAGCCTTTGTCCAACGGCTCCAGCGCATGGCTTTCGTCCCAATGCAAAAGGGCGTCAAACTGCCTGCCTAGATGGGTGAAAAAGTAATGGCTTTGACGTTCGGTTTCGGGCCGGTAGATCACCCCAATGGCACGCTGCAGGCGAAGCGCTTCGGTCAGATTGAGCAGCTCTGTGTTGTCTTTTAAAAGCAGCATGAAATTCGGTGTGCCCACTTGGTGAAAGACAGCTTCCCAACTTCCTTCAAGACCGGGTCGCACACGTTTTCGCTGCGGCGGCTCGTCCCATTCTGAGGCGGCGGTGACGGTGCCGTGATGTGTGCTCATGCCGATCAAAAAGGCGTCAGCACCGAATCGTTCGCGCATCAGCTGGCCGACGTTCCACTCGCCGCGGTCACCCATGTCGGTGACGCCCGCATCGCCCAAATGTGAGTTGTGTGCCCACACCGCCATGCGCGGCGCTGCAGCGCCTTCATCTTGACTCAAGTGGTTTGACAAGGCCACCAGCGTTTCGACCATGTGGCTGTCACGCAGATTCCACGATGAGACGCGACCTCGAAACATGCTTCGGTAATACTCCTCGGCGTTGCGCACGAGTCGGGCATTTTGCTGGGCGTAAAAATAGTCATCACGCGCCAAGCTTGGCGTTGATGGGTTTTGAGCCAAGCGCAGCGTCATGTCACGCAGTTGCTGCACGACGTCGTCTTCGCAACTGCGGGCCATGCCGTAGGCTGCGCCGTAACCGTAAGCTTGGCTGTTTTGGGCTACATGGTCGAAGCAGGCATAACGCGAGCGCGCCCGCAACGCTTCATCCGGGTCAGTCCTGTCAAGGTAGGACAGAACTTCTTCCATAGACCGGAACAGACTGTACAAGTCCATGCCGTAAAAACCGACTTGCTTTTCAGGGCTGAGCGCTTTGTTGTGCTGGCGCAGCCATTCAATGAAGTCGCAGACCGCGGTGTTGCGCCACATCCAAGCGGGGAAATGCTCGAAACCGGCCAAGGCTTCTCGGGCATCTGCATCGGCCGACAAACCGCGCACGTAACGATTCACGCGCCAAGCATCTGGCCAGTCAGCCTCAACAGCGATGGCTGTGAAGCCTTTCTCAAGGATCAATCGCTGCGTGATCTTGACCCGCTCTTTGTAAAACTCGTGGGTGCCGTGCGAGGCCTCACCGATCAACACAAAGCGAGCGCTGTCTATGGCTTGCAGGAGCGAATCGTAATCTTGCGATGCGCCCGAGAGTGAATGCAGATTTCGTTGCAGGCCGTCAAGCAAGGCACGAGGCGCATTTTTGACTGGTGCCGGATTCTTGTGGAGTGAGTTGTTTGCCATGACTCAATGCTCAGCCGAGTGTTCTGCATGCGCATGCCAAGCTTTTTGCAAGAGTGAACGTACTTCGTCATCGCTGGCTTGTGGCATGTAGTCGTACCAAAGGCTGAGCGCATGAAAAGGCTCGGGCATGGCCGGGCAAACAATTTCATCGGCCACGTCGAGCAAGCTTTGGCAAGTGTCGCTAGCGCCAACCGGCACGGCCACCACCAGCCGCAAAGGGTGTTGCTGCCTGACGGAAACAGCGGCGGCGCGCATGGTGGCGCCGGTTGCCAGCCCGTCATCGACCAAAATCACAGTCTGACCGGCGATGTGGATTGGCGGGCGTTTCGCCCGGTACAAGTGCTCACGCCTGAGCAACTCGGCTTGTTCTTTGGCCAGCACTGCCGCCAGCGCTTCAGGGGGCACGGTGATGCCCGGCCAAGGGTTCATCACGCGCACGCCACCGCTGGCAATCGCGCCCATGGCGTACTCCTCGTGGCCCGGTAAGCCGAGCTTGCGCACCACCAACACATCAAGCGGCGCCTGCAGCGCTTGCGCCACTTCATAGCCCACGGCGACACCGCCTCGCGGCAAGGCGAGCACCAACAGATTCGGCTGATCTTTGTAGTGGCTGAGGTGCTTTGCCAACTGACGACCCGCATCATGTCGGTCTGTGTAACAAGGTTGTGCCAGCATCACCAAGCCTCCTTCGATGTGTCCTCGTTGTGCAGATGGTGTTTGAACCAGTCGGCGGCAAGCTCTGAAACTTGTTTCAAGGCCCCGGGCTCTTCAAACAGATGGGTCGCGTTGGGTATCACTGCCAATTTTTTTTCGCAACGCAGCAGTTGCAAGGCAGCCTCATTGAGTTCGATCACGTCGTGATCCGCACCACCCACAATCAACAGGGTTGGCGCTATTAGACTGGCCAAAACCACCGGGCCTGCCAGATCAGGTCGGCCACCCCGCGAGACCACGGCAGCGACACGGTCACCCAAGCGGGCCGCCGCGATCAAGGCGGCTGCACTGCCGGTGCTGGCGCCGAAATAGCCGATCGGTACGCCCTTGAATTGATCTTGGCCGAGGACCCACAGCGTGGCGTCTTGCATGCGCTGTGTCAGCAGGGCGATATTGAAACGGTGTTCGCTAGTGTGCACATCGGTTTGCTCTTCTGTGGCTGTCAACAGGTCAAACAGCAGCGTGCCGATGCCCGCGTTTTGCAAGACTTGCGCCACCTGCCGATTGCGTGCGCTGTGCCTGCCGCTACCGCTGCCGTGGGCAAACAACACCAAGCCGCGATAACCCAGCGGCAAGGCCAAGTCGCCATAGAGCCATTCATTCCCACACGCTATCCTCATTTCAGTGTGGGCTAGGTTCGGCTCCAGTTTCACGTCCATACGGATGTACCTCCTGCCCGCAATCTATGCGTGACAAGGCAGGTCTTGCGTCAGCGCAGACGCAAGAATGTGTAGGAAGCCTTACAGGTGAAGATTTTTCACCAGAACCTGGCTTTTACGGTTGAGGTTGTATTTGCGTTTACGTGCTTCCGGCAGCCAGTCCGTGTCTACCGGTTTGAAGCCGCGCTTGAGGAACCAGTGCATGGTGCGGGTGGTGAGCACGAAAATGCTTTGCAGACCCATGGCGCGGGCACGCTGCTCCACCCGTTTGAGGATGCGTTCGCCATCACCTTCGCCTTGGGTGTGTGGTGACACCGTGAGTGCGGCCATTTCGCCGGTTTTAGATTCAGGGTAGGGGTAGAGCGCCGCGCAGCCAAAAATCACGCCGTCATGCTCAATCACCGTGTACTGCCCAGCGTCGCGTTCAATCTCTGTCCGGTCGCGTTTGACCAACGTGCCATCTTTTTCGTAGGGCTCAATCAACTGCAAAATGCCGCCGACATCGTCGATCGTGGCTTCACGCAGGCTCTCCAGTTTTTCATCGATCACCATGGTGCCGATGCCGTCGTGCACATAGATTTCTAGCAAGACCGAGCCGTCGGTTGCAAAAGGCAGAATATGGCTGCGCTCAACACCGTGTTGGCAGGCTTTGACACAATGCTGCAGGTAAAAAGCGGTGTCGCTGGGCTGCTGGGCATTCGGCAAGTCTGCCAACAACTTTTTGGCCGCAGCCAAAGGCAGTTCGGTGTCTATTGGGTTGTCGTCGCTTTCAGGCTTTGACGGGTCAACGCGGATGCCCGGGATCTCCGTTAAAAAGATCAGTTTGTCAGCCTTCAGCTCGATCGCCACGCTGGTCGCCACTTCTTCCATGGTCAGGTTGAAGGCCTCGCCGGTGGGTGAAAAACCGAACGGTGACAGCAGCACCATCGAACCGAATTCAAGCGTCTGCCTGATGCCAACCGTGTCCACTTTGCGGACCAGCCCCGAATGTTTGAAGTCAATGCCGTCGACGATGCCAACCGGCCGTGCGGTGATGAAATTGCCTGAAATCACCCGGACGGTTGAGCCGGCCATCGGTGTGTTCGGTAGGCCTTGGCTGAAGGCGGCTTCAATTTCGTAGCGCAGTTGGCCTGCGGCTTCTTGGGCGCAGTCTAGCGCCACCGAGTCAGTGATACGCATGCCATGCGAGTACTGTGCGGCATGGCCCTTGGCGGCCAGTTGTTCGTTGACTTGCGGCCTGAAACCATGCACCAGCACGATCTTCACACCCATGCTTTGGATCAGCGCCAAGTCTTGCGCAATGTGCGCGAGCTTGCCGGCGGCTATGGCTTCACCCGCCATGGCGACCACAAAAGTCTTGCCGCGATGCAGGTGGATGTAAGGCGCGACCGAGCGAAACCAGGGCACAAAGGTAAAATTGAAAACTGCTGACATGGGCTGTACTGGTGAAGGAAGTGAGATCTTGAAGGGCGTTCAGGGCGGCTTCTGAACCGATAATGAGCAGTTGACTACGCATTTTTCCCCGATTTTCACCTAAGTTCACTGAAGTTCACCGCTTGTCTGCCATTTCACCCCCAGCCTTGATCATTGAGTTCCCTGAATCGCTCCCGGTGTCGGGCAAGCGCGACGAAATCACCGCCGCCATTGCGGCGCATCAGGTGGTGATTGTGTGCGGCGAAACCGGCTCAGGCAAGACCACGCAGTTGCCCAAAATCGCCTTGGCGATGGGACGCGGCAAGCTGAATTACCCAGGCGGTCGCGGGCCTTTGATTGGCCACACCCAGCCTCGGCGGATTGCCGCCTCCAGTGTGGCGAAGCGTATTGCCGAAGAACTTAAGACAACCCTCGGCGACGTCGTCGGCTACAAGGTGCGCTTTCAAGATCGCCTGAGCCGCGACGCCTCGGTCAAGCTCATGACCGACGGTATTTTGTTGGCTGAGACGCAGACCGATCCGCTGCTCAAAAACTACGACACCATCATCATTGACGAGGCGCATGAGCGCAGTCTGAACATTGACTTTTTGCTGGGTTATCTGCGCCAGCTGCTGCCGCGCAGGCCTGATCTCAAAGTCATCATCACCTCGGCGACGATTGATGCGCAGCGCTTCGCGGACTACTTCGCGTCAAGCAAAGGACCTGCACCCGTCATCATGGTCTCAGGCCGCATGTTTCCGGTGGAGCAGCGCTACCGGCCCTATGAAGAGTCGCGCGACTACGACTTAAACGACGCGATTGCCGATGGTGTGGATGAGCTCTGGCGCAGCCCGCACAGCGCCGGCGACATTCTGGTGTTCTTGCCGGGTGAACGCGAAATTCGGGAAGCTGCCGACCACCTGCGCAAACACCTGAGCCACCAACCGCTGCTGCGCAATGCCGAAGTGCTGCCGCTGTTTGCTCGCCTGAGCCAAGCCGAGCAAGACCAGATTTTTGAAGGTCACAACGGCAGGCGCATTGTGCTGGCCACCAACGTGGCCGAAACCTCGCTGACAGTGCCTGGCATTCGATACGTCATTGACGCTGGCACGGCGCGGGTCAAACGCTACAGCTTCAGGAACAAGGTTGAGCAGCTGATGGTCGAGCCGATTTCGCAAGCGGCGGCGAACCAACGCGCCGGTCGTTGCGGTCGGGTGGCCGATGGTATTTGCATTCGCCTGTACGACGAGCAGGACTTTTTGGGTCGAGCGCGGTTCACCGATCCAGAGATTTTGCGCAGCTCGCTGGCGGCTGTGATTTTGCGCATGAAGGCCTTGCACTTGGGCGCGGTGGAAGCGTTTGCATTCATTGAGCCACCGCAAGGTCGCGCCATTGCCGACGGCTACCAGCTGCTGGCCGAGCTGGGCGCTGTCGACGACGACAACGAACTGACCGCGGTGGGTCGCACGCTGGCCAAATTACCGCTGGACCCGCGTGTGGGCCGGATGATTTTGGAGGCCCGCGACCGCCAAGCGCTCGACGAGGTGATGGTCATTGCCAGCGCGCTCAGCGTGCAAGATGTGCGCGACCGGCCGATGGACAAGCAGGCGCAGGCCGACCAGGCGCATGCCAAGTTTGATGACGAAAAAAGCGAATTTGCCGGTTACTTGAAACTGTGGAAATGGCTGGGTGATTCGCGCGGCGGTCATGCGGCTGAACACAAGCTGTCGAACCGGCAATACGAAAACCTGCTGCGTGAGAATTTCGTCAACATCCGCCGCGTGCGTGAATGGCGCGACATCCACTCGCAACTGCACGGCGTCATTGGAGAACAGGGTTGGCAGATCAACTCTAAACCTGCCAGCTACGAGCAGTTGCACTTGTCGATGCTCTGCGGTTTGCTCGGCAACTTGGGCTACAAAGCCGAAGACGAAGAAGCTTATTTGGGCGCGCGCGGTATTCGCTTTTACCGCCATCCTGGTGCCAAGCTGAGCAAAAAACCGGGCCGCTGGATTGTCGCGGCCGAACTGGTGGAAACAACGCGTCTGTTTGGCCGGGGCATTGCCAACATCGAACCGCAGTGGGTCGAACAAGTCGCAGGGCACTTGCTCAAAAAACAATTGCTGGACCCGCACTGGGAGAAAAAAGCCGCGCAAGTCACGGCCTTAGAACGTGCCACCTTGTATGGCTTGGTGATCTACAACGGCCGCCGGGTCAACTTCGGCCGGGTCGACCCGGTGGGCGCCCGTGAAATTTTCATTCGTGAAGCGTTGGTGGCCGGCAACTGGGACACCAAGCTGCCATTTTTAGCGGCGAATCAAAAACTCATTGTTCAGGTGCAAGACCTGGAACATAAAGCGCGTCGTCAAGACGTGCTCGTTGATGAAGAGCTTATCTACGCTTTTTATGACCAGCAATTACCGACTGATATTTGCACCGGGGCCGGTTGCGAGCACTGGTACAAAGACGAAGTTAAAAAGCAGCCGCAACTGCTACTGCTGTCGCGTGAAGAACTCATGCGCCACGAAGCGGCGGGCATCACCACGCAGGCCTTTCCCCGAACCTTGCGCCTAGGCGGTGTGGACTGCAGCGTGAGTTATCTGCACGAGCCGGGAGATGCGAAAGACGGCGTCACGGTCGAAGTGCCGCTGTTTGCGTTGAATCAGGTGAATGACGAGCGCTGCGAATGGCTGGTGCCGGGTTTGCTCAAAGACAAGATTCAAGCACTGATCAAAACGCTGCATCAGCGGCCTCGTTCGCGGCTGGTGCCTTTGCCCGATACGGCTGCGCGCATGGCGGCTGATTTGCTGCAGCCCGAAAAATGGGGCGGTGGCTCGCTGACCGACGCTGTGCTCAAGTGGGTGCGCGATGCCACCTCTCTGGACATCAAGCGCAACGACATGAAGCTCGACATGTTGCCGCCGCATCTGTTCATGAACTTCAGGGTGGTTGATGAACACGGCCGCCAACTCGGCTTGGGGCGCAACTTGGGCGCGCTCAAGGGCGACTTGGGGGCACAGGCGCGCGGTGCGTTTCAAGCGCTGGCCGGGCTTAAAAATCTCAAGATGGTGCCGACGGTTGAAGAGCCGAATGCAGCGACTTCAGACTCGGTCAGCAAGGCACGCGGCGCCAATCCGGCCTCTGCCAAAGCCACACCTGCAATTGCGCCAAAAGTGCCGGATCGCTACACCAGCTGGAGCTTTGGGGAGTTGCCCGAGCTGATGGAAATTCGCAAGGGTTCACAAACGCTGATTGGTTTTCCGGCGCTGATGGACTTGGGCGACGCGGTGACGATTGAGGTCTTCGACGAGCCCGACATGGCGGCCGCCAAACACCGCGCAGGGCTGCGTCGCTTGTTTTCTTTGCAAATCAAAGATGCCCTGAAATACCTAGAAAAGAACTTGCCCGATCTGCAAAAAACGGCCACAGCCTACATGCTGGTCGGTCGCGCGGCAGACAACTCTGGCGGCGGCACGCTTGAAGAATTGCGCACGCAGATCATTGACGTGGCGTTGGACCGGGCTTTCTTGGTCGAACCCTTGCCGACAGGTGAGGCCGAGTTCAAAAAACGGGTTGACGACGGGCGTGGCCGTCTAACCTTGATCGCCAGCGAGGTGGCGCGTCTGGCAGCCAGTATTTTGATTGAGTTCGCCGCCGCCCAGCGCAAGATCAAGGACACGAAGAACGCCGCTGAGGCGTCGGCTGATGCCGCGCAGCAGTTGCAGCGCTTGGTGCCCAAACGGTTTTTGATGCTGACACCTTACGTTCAACTGCAGCACTTCCCCCGTTACCTGAAAGCCATCAACCTGCGGTTAGAAAAATGGCGAGCTGACCCGGCCCGCGACACCGCACGGTTAGCCGAGATGAAGCTGCAAGAGCAGCGTTATTGGCGGCTTGTGGCTGACCGCAAAGGGGCGGTGGATGCGCGCATGCAAGAGTACCGTTGGCTGCTGGAAGAGTTGAGAGTGAGCTTCTTTGCGCAGGAATTACGCACACCGCAGCCGGTGAGTGTCAAGCGTTTGGACAAGGCCTGGGCTCAGATCAATTCTTGATTAGAATGCCGCGATTCCGTCGCTGCGAGCGCAGCAATTCCGTCTCTGCGAGCACAGCGCGGCAGTCCAGGAGCCCGAATTCGCAGTCATGGGATGGCCGCACTGTGCTCGCAATGACGAAGTGGGACTGTTTTTTTTAGCGTATTTAAAGCTTGGCGAGTCTTGCTAGCGCGGCCTTCAAGGTCTCGTCTTTCTTGGCAAAGCAAAAACGCACCACGCGCTGGTCAAAGCTGTTTCCGTAAAAGGCTGACAGCGGAATGGCCGCAACGCCAATCTCGGTGGTCAACCATTTGCAAAATTCGGCCTCGCCTAAGTCACTGACGTCCGAAATATCCACGCACTGAAAGTAAGTTCCTTCGCTCGGCAAGAGTTTGAAGCGCGTGGCCGCCAAGCCGGCTTGAAACAGGTCACGCTTGCTTTGGTAAAACGCGGGTAATTCGAGGTAGGCGGCGGGCTTGTCCATGTAGCTGGCCAGCGCGTATTGCACTGGCGTATTGACGGTGAATACATTGAACTGATGCACCTTACGGAACTCTGCCGTGAGCGTTGCGGGTGCCGCCACATAGCCGACTTTCCAGCCGGTGACATGGTAAGTCTTGCCAAAGCTGCTGACGATGAATGCCCGCGCTGCCAAACCCGGAAAGCTCGCCGCGCTGTGGTGTTTTGCGCCCAGTGCGGCGTCAAACACCATGTGTTCATAGACCTCGTCGCTGATGAGTAATATCTCCGTGGGTGCCAGCAAGGCTTGCAGCTTCAGCATCTCAGCTTCAGTCCACACAGTTGCGCTCGGGTTGTGTGGTGAGTTGATGATGATGGCCCGCGTTTTGGGGCTGATGGCGGCGGCAATTTTCACGAAGTCTGGGCGAAAAGTCCCGGGCGTGAGCGGCACCCGCACCACTTGGCCGCCAGCCAATTCGATGTTCGGCACATAGCTGTCGTAACAAGGCTCCAGAACGATAACTTCGTCACCCGGGTGCACGATGGCCAAGATGATGGTGATGATGGCCTGCGTGGCGCCAGCAGTGACCGTGATCTCAGTGTTCGGGTTGTAGCTCCGGCCGTAGAGTATTTGGATTTTGGCTGCAATCGCTTCAAGCAGAATCGGCACGCCGGTCATCGGCGGGTACTGGTTCAGGCCGCGCTGCATGGCGTCTGTGACAGCGTTGACCAAGGCTGGATCACACTCAAAATCAGGAAATCCCTGACCCAAATTAACCGCATTTCTTTCAGTGGCCAGCGCTGACATGACGGTGAAAATGGTGGTGCCAACGTTGGGCAGGCGGCTGGTCAAGGTGGGCGTGTGCTCGCGCACGGCGGCAGATGTTGTCAGTGATGTCATGTGTCAAGCTTCATAGTCATTGAGGCGGCCAGACATGGCCTTGGCGATGTGTTCACGGGTCAGCTTCTCGCTCACCAATTCAGCAAACTTGTAGACAAAATTGCGCAAATAGGCGCTGCGTTTGAACGCCACCCTTGCGACGTTCATGCCAAAAAGTTGTCCCGCTGGCAGTGAGATCAGGTCTGAGTTGGTGCCATCGTCTTTCATGGCCATTTCAGCCACGATGCCGACGCCCAAACCGAGCCTGACGTAAGTTTTGATGACGTCCGAGTCAATCGCTTCCAGCGCTATGCGCGGCTGTACGCGTTTGGCTGCAAAGGCTTCGTCAATTTTGGTGCGACCCGTGAAAGACGGGTGGTAGGTAATCAACGGTTGCTCAGCCAGTTCTTCCAGCGTGATGTTGGATTGTCGCGCCAGCGGGTGGTCGGTCGGCATCACCAGCATGTGTTGCCATTCGTAGCAGGGCAGGGTGATCAGTTCGTCGTAGTGGTCTAGAGACTCTGTGGCGATGCCGATTTCGGCGACCTCATCAATCAGCATGCGGGCGACTTGGTCAGGCGAGCCCTGGTGCAGGCTGACGTTGACCTTGGGAAATGCCTCTCGCAGCCGGGCCACAGGTTGCGGCAGCACATAACGGGCTTGGGTGTGAGTGGTGGCAATCGACAGCGTACCGCTGTCTTGGGCTGAAAACTGTTCGCCAATACGCTTCAGGTTGCCAACCTCGCGCATGATCAATTCGATGCTTTTCAAAACGTGCTGGCCGGGCTCAGTCACGCGTTTCAGCCGTTTGCCGTGGCGGGCAAAAATCTCCACGCCCAATTCTTCTTCCAGCTCAATGATGGCTTTCGACACGCCTGGCTGCGAGGTGTGCAGGGCGCGCGCTGTCTCGGTCAAATTCAGGTTGCGGCGCACGGCCTCTTGGACGAAGCGAAATTGATGAAGGTTCATAGAAAATACGGGCTGATGCGGGGTTTCATTATGCCATTTTGGCGCTAAAGAACCCCTTTGATATGTCGATCAGGCTAGTGCAATATCGGCCATGAGTGCCGTGAGTTGCGGTGACTCGCCAGCGGTCGGTAGCAATTCCAGCAGCAGCCCGGGGTGGGCCGTGCGAATTTCTTCAATGATGAGCGGGAGGTCTTCACGTGCGTGTTTTCCGACACCGAGAAAAAGCGGAAAAATGCGGATGTGAAGCACGCCAGCGGCGATGAATGCCGCGGCGGCCTCCGGCAGACTGGGCAGACAGAGTTCGAGGTAGGCGCAACTGACTTGCACGCTCTGATCGCGAGACCGAATTTCAGCGGCGACGGCTTCAATTGGCAGCCTCCAAAGGGGGTCTCTGGACCCGTGGGCAAACAAAATGATGGCGGGTTTCATGGGCGTATTCAAAGGTGATGTGTGTTTATCGTCGCAACACCAGCCAGCCAAAAGCGCCCATGGAGACAGCGCCGTATAAAAGCCCGGGCGTTGCCGCCGCCAGCCAAGGTTGCCAGTTTTGCAAGTTGCCAATGTAGCCAAAGACGTTGTTCAGCAGGAAAAAACTGATGCCGATCATGACGCCACCGAATACATAGGAGGTCACACTGCCAGAGCGAAAATGAAGGTAGGCAAAAGGCAGCGCCAGCATGACCATCACCAAGCAACTTAGCGGGTAAAAAACTTTTTTCCAGAATTCGATTTCGTAGCGCTGGGCGGTCTGTCCGTTTGCTTTCAAGTGCTGCACGTAGTTGAACAGGTCATAGGTGGCCATGCGGTCTGGCTTGAGCAGCGCGACCGACACCATTTCAGCGCTGATGTTGGTTGGCCAGCGTTGTTCGTCTGCGCGACTGATGCTCACGTTAGCCGATTCAGCGGCTTTGTTAACGCTGTCTAGGCTGGGCCTGATTTGAAAATCGGTGCGCTGGGTTTGCTTGAGCAACCAAGAATCATCCTCAAGGAACTGTGCAGATTCAGCCTCAGTTGTCGACACCACGAGGCCCTTGTTGTCGAATTCAAAGATGCGCACGCCCAGCATCTCGTTGTCTGAGGACAGCGCGCGCACATTCACGACGGAGTTGCTATAGGTCTGTTTTTCTTTGAGCCATGCGCCGGTCTGCCCGATGGTGATCCTGCCTTGGTACTTGGCTTTGAGAAGCTGTGCGCCTCGGTCGGCGACTGGCGCAATGTAGTCGCCCACCGCAAAACTGAGCACCACAAACATCCCGCCCATTGCCAGCAGCAGCCTCAGCGCTCGCCACGGCCCAAGGCCACTGGTGCGCAAAATGGTGAATTCAGAACTCTGTGCGAGTCTCGCCATCACGAAGATAGTCCCGATGAGGACTGAGATCGGAAGCAACTCATAAAGGTGGTTGGGCAGTTGCAGAGTCACGTACAACAGCGCGTGGCCGAGTAGGTAGGTGTTTCCTTCCCCTGGCAAACCATTGCCTTTGCCGATGGACTGAAGTTCGTCAACCAGGTCAAAAAAGAAAAAAAGTGCCAAAAAACCCAGTGCAACCAGGGCAATCGACGCGATGACCTCGTGGTAAATCAGCTTGCGAACTGTTTTCATGGCTTAACTTGCGCGCCTACGGAAAGTCGTTGCGCTCGGCTGTTCATCATGTCTCTCAGACTCCAGTTCAGGTGTCGTTTCGCCAGCCAAGCCATGCTGACGATGAATACGCCGCCATGCATCATGAGCAGAAGACCCGTGAAACTCACCAGCCCTAGCGATACCCAGCCTTGTCCAATGCTCATCAAGTTGGAGTAGACAACGAAAGTGAACATCACAAAGATGAGGTTGCTGCTACGCCCAGCGCGTGGATTGACGGCCGCCAGCGCTAGCGCGATCAACACAAAATTAATGGCTGATAGGGCCAAGCCGATCCGCCAAGCCAACTCGGCTAAGTTGCCGCGAGTGGGGTACTTGATCAGGTTGCGGGTTGAGATGGTGCTGAGCTCTCGTTCACCCGGTCCGAGCACGCTGCTGTTGCCAGTGCGCACGCCGTACTCTTCAAAGTCACTGATTTTCAAGGCTGAGTTCCCGGTGGAATTTTCAAGTCGCTGACCATTTTCAAGAATCAGCATTTGTGAGCCACCCATCACTTCAATCCGGCCCGCACGGGCGGTTGTGATAGCGCTTTTGTTCTTGTCGGTCGATGAGATGAATATGTTGTTGCTACCGGTTCGACCTTCGGAACTGCGGTCAATGAAAAACACGCGACTGCCGTTTGAAGACTCCTGAAATTCTCCCGGTGCAATGCGATCCAAGTCGCCGCGTTGTTCGTAGCGCTGCCGCATCTCCATTGTTTGTTCGTTGGACCAAGGCCAGACAAAGAGTGACGCCAGGGCAATGACCAGCAGCACTGGCCACGCAAAACGAAACAAGGGCCCGAGAAAAACAATCAAGCCGCGGCCGCTGGCGAACCAGACGACCATTTCGCTGTCTTTGTACATCCGCGACAGCGTGCTGACCATGGATATGAAGAGCGACAACGTGAGGATGATGGGCAGTCGGCCGAGCGCCGAATAAGCCATGATGAGCAGAACGTCTTGCGGACTGATAGAACCACGGGCGGCCTGACCCAAGGTTCGGATCAGGACAATCGTCATGATGATGGTGATCAGCACCACCAAGGTGGCGCCGAAACTGCGCGCCAACTCTTTGCGCATCGAGGATTGGAATAACATTGAGCGACTATTTGCTTTTTTGCGTAACTGACTAGGCTTCAATTATGGACTTCGAACTCAAGACTTTGACTCGCGCGCGTGTTTGTACTGAAAAATGTGACGCTTTGGTGGTGCTCGTACCGCTGGATGTGGCTGAGGGCGACGACACTTTGACGGTGCTCGTCGAGGCGGCGACCCAGAGTGGAGACTTCGAGCGCAAGCCTGGCAAGCTTTTGCAGGCCTACCGGACGACTGGTATTGCCGCGACCCGAGTGATCTTAGTCGGGGTAGGTGAGGGCAGCGCTAAAAACGTTCGCACGGCGGTCATTGCCGCCATGGGTGCTCTCAAAGGGGGCAATGCGCAGCGCGTGGTGTTGTGTCTGAGCCTGCTCAAAGATGCCGGTGCCGCCCAAATGCAGGCCGCTGTTGTGGCCTGCGGCGATGCAGCCTACAGCTACAGCGCTACCAAATCAAAGGTGCAGCCTGCCAAACTACAGCGCGCCGTGGTGGCGGTTGCCAGTGCGGCTGAAGCCAAAGCCGGTTTTGAAAAAGCCGTTGGCTTGGTCAAAGGCATTGCACTGGCCAAGGAGTGGGGCAATCGTCCGGCGAATCACGCAACGCCGGTCATGCTGGCTGGCGCAGCCCGTGAACTGGCCAAGTTGCCGCGCATCAAGGCCGAGATTTTGGGCCCCAAAGAAGTGGCCAAACTAGGTATGGGTTCCTTTATGGCCGTGGCACGCGGCTCTGAAGAGCCGCTGCGTTTCATCGTGCTCCGCTACGACGGCGGCCTCAAAGCTGAGGCACCGGTGGTGTTGGTGGGCAAGGGGATCACATTTGACACGGGCGGAATTTCCATCAAGCCGGCGTCCGAAATGGACGAAATGAAGTTCGACATGTGCGGCGCAGCCAGCGTGCTCGGAGCCTTCCGGGCACTGGGTGAATTGCAGCCCAAGCTCAATGTCATTGGACTGATTCCATCGTGCGAGAACATGCCCGACGGAAAAGCCATCAAGCCCGGTGATGTGGTGACCAGCATGAGCGGGCAGACGATTGAAATTTTGAATACCGATGCCGAAGGCCGGCTGGTCTTGTGCGACGCATTGACCTATGCCGAGCGCTTCAAACCACGCGCTGTGGTCGACATCGCCACCCTGACGGGTGCCTGCGTAGTGGCGCTTGGTGCCGTGCGCAGCGGCTTGTTTTCAAGCGACGACGCACTGGCCCAATCGCTGCTGAAAGCGGGGGAGAACTCGCTTGATCTTTGCTGGCGCATGCCTCTGGACGATGACTATGCAGATGGCTTGAAAAGCAACTTCGCGGATGTCGCTAACGTGGCTGGCCGCGCTGGTGGAGCTGTCACTGCGGCCAAGTTTTTGCAACGCTTTTCGAGTAAGTTCCCTTGGGCGCATCTAGATATTGCGGGCACGGCGTGGAAAGGCGGCGCAGCCAAAGGGTCGACTGGACGACCCGTTGCATTGTTGGTTGAGTATTTGTTAGCGCATGCGGGGCACGCCGCCCAAGTTGCTCAATCCCCAGTGAGCGCCTTGCTTGTTAAGGAAAAAAAAGGCGATGCAGCGGTCAAAAAAGCGCCGGCTAAATCTGCCTTCAAAGCATCTCCCAAAACTCGGGTTAAAGCCGTCCGCCCATGACCGAGGTGGAGTTTCATTTCAACGTTGGTGACAAGCTTGGCTACAGCTGTCGGCTGCTGCGCAAGGCGCGGGCCGGAGGTGCGAAAGTCATGGTGACCGCCGAAGCCAACCTGTTGGCGCAACTAGACCAGATGTTGTGGACTTTTTCAAGCACCGAGTTTTTGCCACATTGCCGTAACGATGCAGACCCAGCTACTCTCGCGGCCACCCCGGTTTTGCTGGCCACCTCGCCGTCTGATCCGGCTTTTCAAGGCTGCCTTCACGGTGTGCTTGTTAATTTAGGGCAAGGCGTGCCTGAGGGTTTTGAGCGCTTTGAGCGCTTCATTGAGTTGGTTGGCAGCGCCGAAGATGATCGTCGGTCAGCTAGGCAGCGCTGGAAGTACTACAAAGATCGCGGTTACGCTTTGAAGAAGTTTGATCTGAGCAGCACTGACGAGAACGCATGAACGAATCTTCACGACCGACCCCTCCGAATTTCGTACCGACTCTCACTGAAGTGGTTCGGCCCGAAACGGTTCAAACACAAACCCCAATCAGCCCGCCCCCCCTTGGCAACCCGCCACTGGCTTTGCCCGCCGAGTTCGCAAACTTACTCGAGGGTTGGCCAGTAGGTCTCAATACATCACCCCAGCTCGCCACAGAATCCCCCGCCGTCGACGTGACCGAATTGTCTCCGGCCGTGCTTGAACGCATTCTTTCTCGTGTTGAGCTCACGTTGGCGAGCCGTTTACAGGTGACTATTGACAATTTGGTTGAGTCTCATGTGCGTTCTTTCAAGGCGGTTTTGAAAGCTCAGATCAGTGAAGCGGTCTTGGACGCGGTCAATCACGCCGTGAGGCAAGAAACCTCTGCTCCTCAGCAAGATCCGTTTCGGCGATGACCTTATTGCCTAAATTAGGGCGTTCGCCAATAGTGCAGGCTCAAAAATTGCGGTATCTTTTGTCGTTGGGGAAAATAGTCTTTTCAACTGTTCACATATCTTACTAATCAGGCTAACTATGAACTTGAAACTCAAACTGACCGTGGCAGCTGTCATCACCCTAGTCACTGGATTCGCTGCGGCGCAAGAAACGCAAGTCGTCAAGATCGGCCACGTTGCGCCGATGTCTGGCGGACAAGCCCACTACGGCAAAGACAATGAAAATGGTGTCCGCATGGCCATTGAAGACCTCAATGCACAGAACATCGTCATCGCTGGCAAAAAAATCAGATTCGAAATTGTGGCTGAAGATGATGCTGCCGACCCTAAACAGGGCACGGCCGCTGCACAAAAACTGTGCGACTCCAAAGTCGCTGGTGTTGTCGGTCACCTGAACTCCGGCACCACCATTCCTGCAGCCAAGATTTACAACGACTGCGGCATTCCGCACGTCACTGGCGCTGCCACCAATCCGAGCTTGACCAAGCCCGGCTACAAGACCACCTACCGCATCATTGCCAACGACAACGCTCTTGGTGCTGGCTTGGCTTTTTATGCCGCAGATACCCTCAAACTGAAAAAAGTCGCCATCGTTGACGATCGTACTGCTTATGGGCAAGGTGTTGCTGATGTGTTTAAAAGGACGGCCCAGCAAAAAGGCATGCAGATTGTTGACGAGCAGTTCACCACCGACAAAGCCACCGACTTCATGGCCATCTTGACGGCCATCAAGTCCAAGGCACCTGACGCGATTTTTTACGGCGGCATGGATCCGCAAGGCGGCCCGATGCTGCGCCAGATGGAACAACTCGGCATGAGCAACGTCAAGTACTTCGGCGGCGACGGTATTTGCACGACTGCCATCGCCAACCTCGCGGCTGGCGCTAAAACGCTGAACAACGTGGTTTGCGCAGAAGGCGGTTCTTCGCTGGCCAAAATGCCTGGGGGTGAAGCTTGGAAAAAGCGTTACGACGCTAAATTTCCCGGCCAGTTCCAAATTTACAGCCCGTACACCTATGACGCGACATTTGTGTTGGTGGATGCCATGAAGCGTGCCAAGTCCACCGACCCCAAGGTCTACACCCCTGAGCTGATCAAGACCAACTTCAAAGGGGTGACCACCCACATTGCCTTTGAGTCGAATGGCGAGTTGAAGAATCCTGCCATCACTTTGTATGTTTACAAAGAAGGCAAAAAAACACCTCTCAACTAAGCTGTTCTAGCCTTCAGAAAACCAACTCTGAAGGCGGTTTTTTATACCCAACCCTGACGCCAAATGTCAGAATTTTTCAAGTCACGCCAAGCAATTCGGTACCGAGATTTGGAAAATATGGACTCAAGCTCAACCCACTCCAGCGGCGCTTCAGGTGGCTCTGGTTCTATGACTTTAGCGACTAAAAAGTGCTTCTCTTTGTGTGAGGGGTGAAGCGCAGTCCATTTGGTCAACAGCAGTTTTTTGGGGCTCAGGTTGTTCATGCCTGATTGTGGTGTCTGTCCGGTGTTCTTGTAACTCTGAAGAGAATCTTGATCCGATAATTTTAAGGATACCTTCTGTCTAAAAAATAAAAAATTGAACGACTTTTTTTAGCATTTGGTATTTTATTTTTTGGGATTTCGAGCGCTTCTCGGATAATGAGCAGCTAAATGACCTTGAATCTAGACTTCCTCAGCGTGCCATTGCTCGCCTCTTCTGCATTGATTTTTGTCAGCGTGTTGGCTGGCGTTTTTTCGGCGCGTGTCGGATTTTCCTTTTTGCTGGCCTTTTTACTCAGTGGGGTTTTTGCGGGTGTCGATGGGCCGGGCGGCTTGGACTTTGAGGATTACCGGCTCAGCTTCTGGGTGGGGAATATTGCACTCGTCATCATCTTGCTCGATGGTGGGCTTCGAACCCATTACCCGACGTTTCGGACCGGCTTAAAGCCAGCCTTGGTATTGGCATCGCTGGGTGTCGCTCTGACCGCCGGCTTCACTGCGGTAGCCGCTGTTTTCTTGCTTCACCTCAGCTGGACCAGTGCTTTTTTGCTTGGAGCAGTCGTGGGCTCCACCGATGCAGCCGCCGTTTTTTCGCTGCTCAAAACATCTAACGTTCAGTTGAACGAGCGGGTCTCCGCCACGCTGGAGATTGAGTCTGGCATCAATGACCCGATGGCCGTTTACCTGACCTTGACCCTGATCGGCTTGGCCACGGCTGCCGCCACGGGTGCTGCGAGTGATCTGACCTTCATCAGCTTTGCCACTTCACTGGTCCAGCAGTTTTTCTGGGGCGGTCTGCTGGGCATCGGCATTGGCCGTGTCTTTGCATTGTTGTTGCCCAAACTTCCCAAGATTCAGGAAATCGGTTCAGTCATTGCGTTGTTGCTGGCCATGGCCGGGTTGGTGGTGTTCGCATTCACCACTTGGGTCAACGGATCGGGTTTTTTAGCGGTGTATCTTTTTGGCATCGTGCTGAACCGTCGGGTGCCTGAGATCGTCAAGTCGGCGCTGTCAGCCCTTGATGGCTACGCTTGGTTGTCGCAAGCGCTGATGTTTGTGCTGCTTGGGTTGCTGGTGACGCCATCTGAAATCGTTGGCACCATCTGGCCCGCATTGGGCGTGGCGGCCATGCTGATGTTCGTTGCACGGCCCTTGGCTGTATTCGTTTGCCTGTACCCCATGAGATTTTCTTCCAAAGAAATAACCTATATTTCTTGGGTCGGACTCAGAGGTGCAGTCCCCATTGTTTTGGCCATCTTTCCTTTCATGGCCAACTTGCCCGAGGCGCGCATTATCTTTAATGTCGCTTTTGTGGTGGTCCTAGCATCGCTGGTTCTTCAAGGCAGCACCATCGGCTGGTTTGCACGTCGAATGGGTGTTTTGTTGCCAGCTCAAGACGACACCACCGCCGTCCGCGCCACATTCGGTGACTTTACCTTGCAGGCTAATGTGAGTGTTGCCGATCTGTGCGATTTTTACAGCTTGAAGGCCCCACTCGACGCCGACTTGTGCGTTGACCGGTGGCTTGCCAAAGTCGTCAAAAGGCCTTTGGTTGTGGGTGATCGTGTACAGCTTGACTATGCAGAATTAAGCGTTCGAAGCATGGTCGATGGGGAAGTGATCACGGTGGGCCTAAAACTGCCGCTGGCAGCAGAAAAAATGACACAGGAAGAAACTGACGCGAGTTAAAAACCGGGGCCCGAGCCGCCTCCGCGACGCGAACGCTTTGTGCTGTCTGACCTTCCACTGGGTCCCGGAGTTGGGTTCATCGTTCCAGCACTTGATACGAACATAGGCACAGTCGCCAGCAAGAGCTGATCCGCGGTAATTTGTTGAGCTGCGGTGAGGCCTGCATAAAGTATCTTCGACGCTTGCTCTACCTCTTCGAGAGACGCCAAGCGATTTTGCAGGTTGTCTACTAGGCGACCGATTTGTCGTGGTGCTTTGTCTCCTTGAGCCGACACAACCGGCATTTCACGGTAATGAAGACCGTTGTAGGCATCTATTGAAGCCTCATAGGCTTGCCAGAGTTGTTGCTGTGGGGCGGTCAGTTCCAAACGATCACGTGCTTGGTCTAGTGCACTGGCATAGCCTTGACCAAGGTTCTGATAGTTGTTTGGCTTGGGCTGCAATTGAATCGATGGATCCGCTGTGCGAACAGGGCTAGCTTGATTGTTGACGACCTGCGCTGAGCAGGCTAAAGGCGCCAAAATTAAAAGTGTCCAGACCAACTTTGTCACTGACAGTCCTAGAAATTTATGACTTATCAGCGTAGTGCATTCAATGATGGGAAATGATTGATGCAAGGAAAAGATATATGAAGTTTATTGCGCCGACATAAATCCGTGTCATCAGGGTACCTGAAGTGAACCATCCCTAAGACGCGTTTGCGTCCATTGGGTTACCGCATTGACGCAGGGGTATTTCCTGGCCTCAATCTCGTCAATGTCAACACCTAAACCTGGTTTATCGTTGGCGTAAACGTAGCCATTTCTAAATTCTGGCAATCCTGAGAAAACGTCCAGTAAGGCGTCCCTGGGGCCTTTCAATTCTTGAATGACAAAGTTAGGCGGTTCAGTGCCGGACCATTCCTGCACGCCAAAGTTACGCGCGGACAAGTCGATGTGTATGTTGGCAGCGTGAGCCAGTGGCGACATATCGCCGGGGCCATGCCAGGCAGTTCTGACGCCAAATTGCTCCGCAAAAATTTGCAACTTTCGGCCCGCCGTGATGCCGCCAATTTGGCTCAGATGCACGCGGATAAAGTCAATGAGTTGCTCGGCGATGAGGAATTTCCATTCGTAAGGATTGTTGAAGAGCTCTCCTTGTGCCAGCGGAATTTTGGTTTTGGCCCTCAGTTGGCGCAGCCAATTACCGTCCTCCAGTGGGATGGCGTCTTCTAGGAAAAACAGGTCGAATTCTTCTAACTCGCAAGCGAACTTGATGGCTTCAATCGGCTTGAGGCGTTCATGCACATCATGGCAAAGCTCAACGTCAAAGCCGACTTGGCTTCGAATGGTGTCGAACATAGCCCGCGTGTCGCGCATGTATTTCTTGCTGTCCAAGTAGATCCCATCAAGGGCTTTTTCAGGGGCCGTGGAGGTTACCGAACCGTAGCTGCTGCCGCCATAACCACCGCTCTGGCAGCGAATGTGGGTGATGCCTTGGGCTTGGTACTTTTGGATGTTGTCGCACAGCTCGCTCATGGAGTTGCCGTCTGCATGGCGGTAGATCGGCACACCTTCTCGCACTTTGCCACCAAAGAGCTGGTACAGCGGCATGTTGGCCATCTTGCCTTTGATATCCCACAAAGCCATGTCGACACCCGAGATCGCATTGTTCTCAATCGGGCCGTTGCGCCAGTAAGCGTTTTGGTGCATCAACTGCCAAAGCTCTTCTATCGCAGAGACGTCACGGCCTATCAGCAGTGGCTTCAAGTAGTCTTCGACCACGCACTTCACGGCCAAATGTCGGTAGGCAAAAGTGGCGCAACCGAGTCCGTACAAACCGGCTTGATTGGTGTGGACCTTCACGACCATGAGGTTGATGCCTTCAGGCGCTGTGAGGATAACTTGGACGTCAGTGATGAGGGTGGACATTAAGGCGACTTGAAGGATGAAGGGGCGGTAATCAGTGGCTGATGGCCGAACGCTCGCGTTCAGTCGAAGTTCAGAATCACCTTCATCGCTTGCGAGCGGTCGGCGGCGAGTGCGAATGCCCGTGCAGAGTCACGGTACGACAAGGTTGCTGAGATCAGCGGCTTCAGATCCACCAGTCCTTTGTTGATCATCTCGACGGCGGTGGCGAATTCTTCATGAAAGCGAAATGCCCCACGCAAGTCAAACTCTTTGGCAACGATGGTGTTGATCGGCAAGGTCATCTCTCCGCCTAAGCCGACTTGCACAATGATGCTGCGTGGCCGTAAAGCGTCGAATGCACCGCGAAGTGCACGTTCATTGCCACTGGCTTCAAACAACACGTCGAACTGACCTTTGTCGGTCGTGAAGCGTGACAGACCACCAGGTTCTTCAGCGACATTGACCACTTCGTCGGCGCCTACCTTGAGGGCTTTGCTCAGAGTGAAGGCGCTCATGTCTGTTGCGACGATGTGCGCCGCACCCGCTCTACGAGCTGCGACGATGACCAGGGCGCCGATCGGTCCACAGCCCGTGACGAGCACGTGTTTGCCGATCAGTGAGCCTGCTCTCCGGACTGCATGCAGGGCCACGGCCAGCGGTTCGGCCATAGAGCCTTCGCCGTCACTCACTTGGTCTGCGAGTCGATGCGCCTGCGAGGTTTCGATCACGATCTCTTGGCGGAAGGCGCCTTGCACATGCGGCGTCCGCATAGCACTGCCGTAGTAGCGCATGTCCAGGCAGTGGTTTTGCAACCCTTTTTGGCAATATTGGCAAGCGCCGCAGGGTTGACTGGGGCTGACAGCGATGCGTTCACCAGCGGTGAAGCTGCTGACGCCTGCGCCAACCGCCTCAATCACACCCGCGACCTCATGACCTAAAACCATAGGCTCTTTAACCCGAATCGTGCCGAAGCCGCCATGCTGGTAATAGTGTAGGTCAGAGCCGCATATACCGCCGCAGCGCACGCGTACTTTCAATTGCCCGGATCTGAGCTCGGGTGTGGGTATGTTTTCAACGCGCAGATCGCCTGCAGCGTGTATGACCAGTGCTTCCATGATGCATTTCTTTCGTCGGTTTATTTCGGGCTATTCAAGTCAGACATTAGCTTTTTTGAATCATTATTTGGCTACTGATTTTTAGGGTGCCAATGGTCTCATGTGCGTCACAGGACTGCCAACATGCCGCCATCCACATAAATGATTTGTCCGTTAACGTAGTCAGAGGCGGACGAGGCTAGAAAAATGGCCGTACCTGCCAATTCGTTGGGCTGCCCCCAACGGCGTGCTGGCGTGCGGCCTTTGACCCAGGCATCGAACGACGGGTTTTCAAGCAAGGCTTTGTTCATCTCGGTGGCCATGTAGCCTGGGCCAATGGCGTTGGCCTGAATCCCGTGTTCGGCCCATTCAGCGGTCATCGCCCGCGTCAGCATTTTGATGCCGCCTTTGGCTGTCGTGTAGGGGCCAACGGTGGCCCGCGCAGCTTCGCTGGTCAAAGAACCGATGTTGATGATCTTGCCGCCTCGGCCCCGGGCAATCATGCGTCGGGCTGCCTCGCGGCCGACCAAAAATGAGCTGGTCAGATTGGTGTTGATGACCTTGTTCCAATCGTCGATGGAAATATCAACCAACGGTTTGCGCAATTGAATGCCGGCGTTGTTGACCAAAATATTCACGTCAATGCCGTCCTCATCCAGCTTGGTAAAAGCAGCCAATACAGCCGCTTCATCGGTCACATCGAATGCCGCTTCATGGACGGTGTAGCCTTTTTCTCGAAGCCCTTTGGCTCTTTGCTTTAAGCGCGCCTTATCAACACCGTTGAGCACTAAGCTAGCACCCGCCTGAGCCATGCCTTCTGCTATGGCGTGGCCTAGGCCGCGTGAAGAACCTGTCACCAGTGCGGTGCGTCCTGAAAGACTGAACATGGGGTGTGACATGGGTGGTGTGAGATGTTGAATCAGTGGGTAGTGGTGGGACCGGCTGATCGTTAGACACGCGCTGGCTGGAGTCAACGTCACGTTAGGCACAGAATTTTTTGTGATTGACGAAACAAGAATTTCTTAACAATACTGTGATATTTCACTGAATGTCACGGTGTTTACCCTGCTGGACTTGAGCATTGCATCCGTAAAAATGAACACACAAAAGATAAGTCGTTGTTCACCGCTGCAATTGTTAAAAAGTTGAGCATAAAGAAATGAATGCCGCCCCAATTTTTCGCAGTAACACCGAGAAAGAATCGGCGTTAACGAGCGCACCCCGGAAAGCAAGTCAGCATAATTTGTCAGAGCAAGCTTATGAGCGATTGGAAGAGTTACTCATTTGCTGTGAGCTCAAACCGGGCCGGTTTTTGGCCATGCACGAACTGCAAGGCATGCTGGGCTTTGGCCGCACCCCTGTACACCAAGCGGTAAGCAGGTTGGCTACGGACACGTTGCTGATCGTCAGCCCACGAAACGGAATTCAGATTGCACCTATCGACCTGTCGCGCGACCGTCGGCTATTGGATTTGCGGCGTGACATGGAGCGCTTTGTGATTCGGCTGGCAACGGAGCGCTCAGGAGCGACCCACCGCAACCAAATGCAGCACATCAAGCGGCAGTTAATCGACAACGGTGCGGGCATGAGCATTGACCAATTCAACAGGGTGGATCGACATATTGACCAACTTTTGTTGTCTGCAGCCAATGAGCCGTTTGTCGACAGCACAATGAGACCTTTGCACACTATTTTTCGGCGCATCGGCTGGATTTACCACATCAAAACCGAAGAAATACCGGATTTGCGAGCCACGGTGGAGGGGCACATTGCAGTGATTGATGCGGTCGCCAGTGGTCAGGTGGACGCAGCGATTGCAGCCTCAGATGGACTGATGGATTTTGTCGATGTCATGTTCGATGTGTTGGAGCAAGAAATTTCACCGGCGCTGCTGGACTGTAATCAAACTGCATATGACATTCAATTTTCGTAGCGCTTCGTTAATGCATCTGTGATGTTTGATTGACGATCGCCTGTTGGTACGTGTTTGGCTGGACTCGAACGTGGCGACCAAAACGCAAGGTAAGCTCAAGGGTAAACCAAGGGAAGAAAGCCGCCCGGAGCTTTCTAGAATGGAACGAGCCACCACTTGTCTCCGAAGGAATCAGAACTTGCCAAAAATCAAAAATAGCACCGTTGAATCCGGTGCCGAATCAACAATGAGTCCGGAGACCAAAGTCGTGCCAGTCCGTGTGATCAAAAAATATCCGAACCGGCGTCTGTACGACACCGCCACCTCCACCTACATCACGCTGACGGATGTCCGCCAGTTGGTGATGAGTGGGGCGGTCTTTGTGGTCCGCGATGCCAAGAGCAGTGACGACCTGACACGCAGCATCTTGCTGCAAATCATCCTTGAAGAGGAAACCGGTGGTGCGCCGATGTTCACTGAAGCGGTGTTGGCCAATATCATCCGTTTTTACGGCAATGCCATGCAGGGTTTTATGGGGGCTTATCTTGAAAAAAATGTTGAATCCTTTATGGATTTGCAAGTCAAGATGAGTGAGCAATCTAAGGGTATGTCGCCAGAGACGTGGGCTCAGTTGATGAAGGCCCAGTCGCCCATGATGCAGGGCATGATGGGAACCTACGTTGAACAATCCAAATCGCTTTTCACGCAAATGCAGGAACAGATGCAGCAGCAAAGCGAGCAGATGTTGACTGCTTTTGGTCTCAAGCGATGAGTACTGGATCACGACTCGATTAACGTATTCCAGAAACGTGAAAAAACCCGGCTCGCCGCAAGGCAGCGCCGGGTTTTTCATGTGCGCTGTTGGTTAAAGCACTTCGCTGGCAAAGTCCGCCAGACGCGAACGCTCGCCACGTGCCAGTGTGATGTGACCACCATGCGGCCAACCTTTGAAGCGGTCCACCGCGTAGGTCAGGCCTGAAGAGCCTTCGGTCAAATAGGGCGTGTCAATCTGGGCCAGATTACCCATGCAGATAATTTTGGTGCCTGGACCAGCCCGCGTGATGAGTGTCTTCATTTGCTTGGGCGTCAAATTCTGCGCCTCATCAATGATCACATACTTGTTGAGGAAGGTGCGGCCGCGCATGAAGTTCATGCTTTTGACCTTGATGCGCGAGCGGATCAACTCGTTGGTGGCGGCGCGCCCCCACTCACCAGAGCCACTTTCTGTTTTGCCCAGAACCTCCAAGTTGTCGTCCAACGCACCCATCCAGGGGCCCATTTTTTCTTCTTCCGTGCCGGGCAGAAAGCCGATGTCTTCACCGACGGACACGGTGGCCCGCGTCATGATGATTTCCGTGTAACGCCTGTCGTCCAGCACCTGAGTCAAACCGCTGGCCAGCGCCATCAGGGTTTTGCCGGTACCAGCGTTGCCAGCGAGCGTGACGAAGTCGACTTCCGGGTCCATTAACAAGTTCAGCGCGAAGTTTTGCTCACGATTGCGCGCGGTCACTCCCCAGACTGCATTTTTCAGATGATTGAAATCCTTCAGCGTCTTCAGTACCGCGGTTTTGGCGCGAATCTCTGTCACGCGCGCATACAGCGGTGGCTCACCGGGGGCCTCAAAGTAGACAAACTGGTTGATCATCAGGCTGGGCACGATTGGACCGGTGATGCGGTAGAAAGTGTGGCTGCCTTGCTGCCAGCTCTCAAGCGTCTTGCTCTGGTGCGTCCAGAAATCATTCGGCAGCAACAGTGAGCCGGGGTACAGCAGATCGCCGTCTTCCAGCGTTTTGTCGTTCTGGTAGTCGTCGGTCAGCAGGCCCAAGGCGCGGGCCTTGACGCGCATGTTGATGTCTTTGGACACCAGCACAACCTCACGCGGTGCTTGTTCTTTGCGCAGTGCTTCAACAACCCCCAAAATCTGGTTGTCAGCCTTGCCTTGGGGCAGGCTCATGGGCAGCGTGTAGTCCAGCGGCCTAGTCTGGAACAGCAAGCAGCCACGCGCTTCCGTGTGACCTGTGGTGTCTAAGTTCAAGCCCTTGGCAATGTCTGCGCCTTGTGCGCCGGCCAGTGCATCCAACGTGCGGCTGGTTTGGCGCGCATTGCGTGCGACTTCGCTCATGCCTTTTTTGTGGCCGTCGAGCTCTTCCAGAACAATCATCGGCAAGAAGATGTCGTGCTCTTCGAAACGGAACAGGCACATCGGGTCGTGCATCAGCACGTTGGTGTCGAGCACAAAGAGTTTTGTCGGGCCCGTTGGCTTTGGCTTGCGCTGCTTGGCCACTGGCGCTGCCTTTTTTGCGTGTGTCGATAGTGACTTGACCGGACTTGGGCGGGTTTGCTCCAGAAAGGCCGTCGGGTGTTCAAGCTCTACCGACGGGTGTTTTTCCACAGGGAGTGGACGCGTTTTGGTGAGTGCTTCGACAGGCCCTGATTTTCGGCCAGCCTTGGCCGAAGGGTGCACAGGCGCATTCAAAGCGTCAGTTGAAAGCAGGGCGGCACGTTTGGTCGGGGCGGGTGGCAAGGGCATGGGCTTGTGACTCACAAAGTGAAGTTAAGAATTCCGGAAACAAAAAAGCCGCCTCGTTGCCGGGGCGGCTTTGGTGTGAAGGGCAGTTGGCGTGTCAACAACATGAAATCATTATGCACGACGCAAATGACCGTGCCAGACACACAAAGGTCAGAAAATTCAGGCGGCTTTTTCAGCTTTCTCTGCTTTGTTGAGTTCTTTGACGGCTTTCAGAACGTCCTCGACGTGACCCGGTACTTTAAGGCCGCGCCACTCAGCCTTGAGTTGGCCATCTGGACCAACCAAAAAGGTGCTGCGCTCAATGCCCTTGACTTTTTTGCCATACATGATCTTGTTCTTGACAACACCAAACATGTGGCACATTTTTTCTTCAGTATCGGCAATCAGCTCAAAAGGCAGCTCAAGCTTGGACTTGAACTCGTCGTGAGACTTCATGTTGTCTCTTGAGACACCGAAAACCGTGGCGCCAGCTTTCACAAAATCTTTGTATTTGTCACGAAACTGCATCGCTTCTGTGGTGCAACCCGGGGTATTGTCCTTCGGGTAAAAATACAAAACGACAACTTTGCCCAAATGGGTTTGGTTGGAGACTTTGAGACCGCCTGTGGCGACTGCTTCAAATTCGGGAAGGAGTTTATTAACGACGACTGCCATACTGCGTAGACCCTGACAAAAGTTGTGATTGGGCGTTGGCTTTAAGCTGCAAAAGAGGCTGTCATGCTCAATTTTGCGCCTAATGCAACCCGTTATTTTACTCTGAAAGAGCTTTCGCGAGCAGGCTCGTCAGTTGGAGCCTTCGATCAATAACGCGACGAGCACGTGCCGACCTTCGCCGGCAAGGATGTTGTACGTCCGACAAGCCGCCAGCGTGTCCATTGTTTCTAGGCCAATCCGTTGGACCATCAAACTGCGCAAAAACGCAGGTGGCGGAAATCGCAAGCGCGTACCACTGCCAAAAAGGACTATTTCTGGTCGGTACTCGGCAAGTTGTTCAAAGTGAGCTTCGCTGAGATCTTCAAAACGCGTGCAGTGCCAATCCATCAGCTCGCCGCGAGAGCCGATGATGACACTTCGCTCTATTTTTTCGGCCACGCCGTTTCGGCCTAATCCCACCCAACCCGGCCCGTAACCAAGTATGGATTGGACGTCAAGACGGTCTGGTTGAAGTTTCATGGGGCATGGACTGTGGTTTTGGGCTGAATTTCAGGCTGCAGCGAAAGCAGCCACTGAGCATGCCATGTTGACAGCGTGCCTGCTCTTGATACGTTATTTTATGTGGTCAAATTATGGGTTCCGCTTAGCCGGGTTGGTTATGGGGTTTTACATTGCAACCAACAAGGCTCAAGCCAAGACTTGAGCGAAAGACTTTTTCATGCAAACGCAACCCAAGCCCATTACAAAATCAGCCAAACTGGCGAACGTCTGCTATGACATCCGTGGTCCGGTGATGGAGGCTGCTCGGCAGATGGAGGAAGAGGGGCAGAAGATCATCAAGCTGAACATTGGCAACTTGGCGGTGTTTGGCTTTGACGCCCCTGAAGAAATTCAGCAGGACATGATCCGCAACCTGCCCAACTCGGCCGCGTACTCTGACTCCAAAGGCATTTTTGGTGCCCGCAAGGCCGTCATGCACGAGACGCAAAAGCAGGGCATCAAGGGCGTTACGCTGGACGATATTTACCTCGGCAATGGCGCGAGTGAGTTGATCGTCATGGCCACCAATGCGCTGCTCAACGATGGTGATGAGTTGCTGTTGCCGGCCCCCGATTACCCGCTGTGGACGGCCGCTGTGAGCTTGTCTGGCGGCACGCCGGTGCATTACTTGTGCGACGAGGCCAACGGTTGGATGCCTGACCTGGCCGACATCAAACGCAAGATCACGCCCAACACCAAGGGCATTGTGGTGATCAACCCGAACAACCCGACCGGTGCGCTTTACTCCGATGAGTTGCTGCGCGAAATCATCAAACTGGCGCGTCTGCACGACTTGGTGATTTTTGCCGACGAGGTCTATGACAAAGTTCTGTACGACGATCGCAAGCACACCGCCATTGCCAGCCTGTCTGACGACATCCTCACGCTGACTTTCAACTCACTGTCCAAAAGCTACCGGTCTTGCGGTTACCGCGCCGGCTGGTTGGTGGTGTCGGGCGACAAAAAGCGGGCGCGTGACTACATCGAAGGCCTGAACATGCTGTCAAGCATGCGCCTGTGTGCCAATGTCCCGGGCCAGTGGGCGATTCAAACAGCGCTCGGCGGTTACCAAAGCATCAACGATTTGGTCGGTGAGGGCGGCCGTTTGCGTCGGCAACGCGACATCGCGCATGAGCTGATCACAGCCATTCCGGGGGTGACTTGCGTCAAGCCTAGCGCTGCGTTGTATATGTTCCCGCGGCTGGACCCCAAGATGTACCCGATCGCCAATGATCAAGATTTTATTTTTGAAATGTTGCAAGAAACTAAGGTCTTGCTGGTGCAAGGGACCGGTTTTAACTGGCCTTCACCAGACCACTTTCGCATCGTCTTTTTGCCCCATGAAGATGATCTGCGTGAAGCCATTGGCCGTATCGCCAAATTTCTCGAGGGTTACCGCAATCGAAGTATTGCGTCGCCCAGCCTGACGGCGGTCAAAGCCGCATCATAAAAAGCTTTTTACTTAACTCAAACAAGCATGAAATCAAGCAATCTGACGCCTATCAAAGTGGGCCTTCTGGGCATTGGAACTGTCGGCAGTGGTGTCTTCAACGTGTTGCAGCGCAACCAAGAAGAAATTTTGCGGCGTGCAGGCCGTGGCATTGAAATCGCCATGGTGGCCGACCTGGACATGGCGCGCGCGCAAGCGGTGGTCGGTCCCAACGTGCAAGTGGTGAATGATGCGCGGGCAGTTATTGCCAACCCTGAAATTGACATCGTCATTGAGTTGATTGGTGGCTACGGCATTGCGCGCCAACTGGTGCTGGAAGCGATTGAGGCGGGTAAACACGTGGTGACTGCCAACAAGGCGCTGATCGCTGTGCATGGCACTGAGATCTTTGCCGCCGCGCACCGCAAGGGCGTGATGGTGGCGTTTGAGGCTGCGGTGGCTGGTGGTATCCCCATCATCAAGGCGCTGCGCGAAGGCTTGACCGCCAACCGCATCGAGTGGATCGCCGGCATCATCAACGGCACGACCAACTTCATCTTGAGCGAAATGCGCGACAAAGGCTTGGACTTTGACGTCGCCCTCAAAGATGCGCAGCGACTCGGCTACGCCGAAGCCGACCCGACCTTTGACATCGAAGGTGTGGACGCCGGCCACAAGGTCACCATCATGTCGGCCATCGCTTTCGGCATTCCGGTGCAATTTGACAAGGCCTATGTCGAGGGCATCACCCAGCTGAATGCGCAAGACATCAAATACGCAGAGCAGCTTGGTTATCGCATCAAGCTCTTGGGCATCACCAAGCGTGTTGCCAATGGCGTTGAGTTGCGCGTGCACCCGAGCTTGGTGCCGGCCAAGCGCTTGATCGCTAATGTCGAGGGCGCGATGAACGCCGTCATGGTTCAAGCCGACGCATTGGGCACCACGCTGTATTACGGCAAGGGTGCCGGCAGTGAGCCGACAGCCAGCGCTGTGATCGCTGACCTGGTGGACATCACGCGCTTGCACAGCGCTGAAGCAGCTCAGCGCGTGCCGTATCTGGCCTTTCAACCAGACGCCATGAGTGACGCCAAGATTCTGCCGATGAGCGAAGTCGTGACCAGCTACTACCTGCGCCTGAAGGTGGCAGACCAAGCCGGTGTCTTGGCGCGTGTGACCGGTTTGCTGGCCGACGCCGGTATCAGCATCGACGCCATGTTGCAGCGCGAAGCCGACGAGGTCGGTGGTGCCGGTTCAACGCAGACCGATTTGATCATCCTCACGCACGACTGTGTCGAGGCCAACATGAACTCGGCCATCGCGCAGATGCAAAGCTTGCCGACGGTGCTGGCGCCCATCACCCGCATCCGCAAAGAGGAACTGGCCTGATGCGCTACCTCTCCACGCGCGGTCATGCTGACCGTAAACAATTTTGCGAAATTTTGCTGGAAGGCTTGGCGCCTGACGGTGGTCTGTACCTGCCCGAGCACTACCCGGTGGTGGATGCCAAGACGTTGGCAGCCTGGCGCGAGGTTTACCTAAAGCAAGGTTACGCCGACTTGGCCTTTGAAATTCTCTCGCTCTACATCGACGACATTCCTGCCGATGATCTGCGGGCTCTGTGCCGCAAGACCTACACCGCAGCAGTGTTTGGCAGCCTGGAAATCGTGCCTCTGAAAAAACTGCAAGACGCAGCAACGGATGCATCTCAAGCTGGCTTTTATCTGCAAGCCTTGTCGAATGGCCCGACGCTGGCCTTCAAAGACATGGCCATGCAGCTGCTCGGCAACCTGTTTGAGTACGAGCTGGCTCGCCGCAACGAAGAACTGAATATTTTGGGCGCAACCAGTGGCGACACCGGCAGCGCCGCCGAATACGCCATGCGCGGCAAAAAAGGCGTGCGTGTTTTCATGACCTCGCCGAACGGCCGTATGAGCCCGTTTCAGCAAGCGCAAATGTTCAGCCTCCTAGACGAGAACATCCACAACATCGCAATCGATGGCGTCTTTGACGACTGCCAAGACATCGTCAAGGCGGTCTCTAACGACTTGGCCTTCAAGCGCCAACATAAGATTGGCACCGTCAACTCGATCAATTGGGCGCGACTCTTGGCGCAGGTGGTTTACTACTTCGCCGGTTATTTTCAATTGCCAGAATCGGCCACCGGCGGCAAAGCCAGTTTCACCGTTCCGTCGGGTAACTTTGGCAATGTGTGCGCTGGCCATGTGGCCCGCATGATGGGTTTGCCGGTTCACCAGTTGGTGGTGGCCACCAACGAGAACGATGTGCTGGACGAATTTTTTCGCACCGGTGTTTACCGCGTCCGGGTCGGTGCGGACACGCACGAAACCTCCAGCCCGTCGATGGACATTTCCAAAGCCTCTAACTTTGAGCGCTTTGTCTTTGACTTGCTGAGCCGTGATGCAACGCAGACTGCAGACTTGTTTGGTCGCCAGCTCAGCGACCAAGGCTTTTTCGATTTGAGCGCCCACCCGGCTTTTCAGCAAGCGGCCACGCGCTACGGTTTTGTCAGCGGCAAGAGCACGCACGCCGACCGCCTGCACACTATTCGCGAGACCTTTCAGCGTTTTGGCGTGGTTGTTGACACGCACACCGCCGATGGCGTCAAAGTGGCGCGCGAGCACCTCACGCCCGGCGTCCCGATGCTGGTGCTGGAAACCGCTTTGCCGATCAAATTTGCCGCGACGATTGAAGAGGCTCTCGGTCGCTCGCCAGAGCGTCCGCCCGGTTTCGACGGCATCGAAGCCTTGCCTAAGCGCGTCAAACTGATGCCTGCAGATGTGGCTTTGATCAAGGCCTACGTGGCTGAACATGCGCACTGAATTGAACCCGATCCAAGCCCTGCTGGAGCGTCGCACATGAAAGTTGTCGGCTTCGCCGGCTACTCCGGCTCCGGCAAAACGACGCTCGTTGAACAGGTGATTCCGGCGCTGAAAATGCGCGGGCTTCGGGTCTCCATCGTCAAGCACGCGCACCACAAATTCGATATCGACAAGCCGGGCAAAGACACCTGGCGGCACCGCGAAGCCGGTGCCTTTGAAGTGGTTGCGGCATCCAATACGCGCTTAGCGCTGATGCGTGAATTTGAAAAGCCGTCCGAGCTCAGCGTGCACCATCTGATTGCCGAGCTGTACACCGGTGTCGACTGGGTGTTGGTTGAAGGCTTCAAGAGCAGTGACTTGCTGAAGATTGAAGTTTGGCGTGCACCTACAGCTGACTACGCGCCACTGCCAGTGCGCTATCCCGACGATGCTTTTATCGTGGCCATCGCCACCGATGCCGCGCAAAGCCTGCCCGCGCCAACCTTGTTGCCCGTGCTGGATTTGAACGACCCTGACGGTGTGGCTTCGTTCCTCGTCCAGAATGGGCATCGCTTTGACTACAACGCTGACAACTACCAATTTTGAAAGGGGCTGAGCTTGCTCAATCCTGCGACCACGGTGACATCTTCCGCCCCAGTTCGTCAGCCTCTGCGTCCGCTGGATGAGGCGCTGGCCGAGTTGTTGGCCATGGCTTTGCCGCTGGCCGACCTTGAGACCGTGTCGACCTTTGACGCCGATGGCCGCGTGCTCGCTGAAGACCTGATCTCCAGCCTCAACGTGCCAGGTCACGACAACAGCTCGATGGACGGTTACGCCGTGCGCAGCGCTGATCTGGCCACAAGCGATGTATTGCAAGTGACCCAGCGCATTCCGGCCGGCAGCTATGGCCACGCGCTGGAGCCCTTGGCCGCCGCGCGTATTTTCACGGGCGCACCGATCCCGCCGGGCGCCGACGCGGTGGTCATGCAAGAAGACACTGAAGCCTTGACGGACAGCGCCAGTGTGCGCTTGTTGAGTGTCCCTAAGGTCGGCCAATGGATCAGACGCCAAGGCGAAGACGTGGCGTGCGGTGCCGTGGTCTTAGCCCGCGGCCAACGCCTGTCGCCAGCCGCTTTAGGGTTAGCGGCCAGCATTGGCTTTGATCAATTGAAAGTGACGCGTCCGGTTCGTGTGGCCCTTTTCTCGACCGGTGATGAACTGGTGATGCCAGGCGCTGTTGCGCCAGCAGACATGCCGCCGGGCGCCATCTACAACTCGAACCGTTTTTTCTTGCGGGCCATGCTGAAGCGCTTGGGCTGCGAGGTGACCGACCTCGGCATCGTGCCCGACCGGCTTGATGCGACGGTGCAGGCACTCGCTGCGGCATCGCTGCAGCACGACCTGATTCTCACCAGCGGCGGCGTGTCCGTGGGTGAAGAAGACCACATCAAACCGGCTGTGCAAACACTTGGCGAACTCAAGCTTTGGCAACTCGCCATCAAGCCGGGTAAACCGTTTGCGTATGGCCGCATTCAATCGTCAAGCGCTGACCCATTCGCGCACTTCATCGGCTTGCCGGGCAACCCGGTGTCTAGCTTTGTGACCTTCATGTTGCTGGTGCGCCCCTTTGTGCTCAAGCTCTTGGGTGTGACGGCCTTGGCCCCGCAAGCCATGTCGGCGGTGGCGCAATTCAGTTGGCCCAAGGCTGACAAGCGACGTGAATTTTTGCGCGTGCGGCAGTTGGCTGGCGGTGGTCTGGCGTTGTTTGACAATCAAAGTTCAGGTGTGCTCACCTCAGCGGTTTGGGGCGACGGACTGGTCGACAACCCGTCCGGCAAAACCATCGCACCGGGCGACGTGGTCAGCTACATTCCCTTCTCGGCCTTGTTGTCCTGAGCCGTCTTCAAGACTCTTGCAGTTCATCGAAACAAGCCCATGAAAATCACCGTCAAATATTTCGCGTCTATCCGTGAGGCTCTGGGGCAGGGCTCTGAGCAACGCGAGACCACGGCCATCACGCTGGCCGACTTGCGCAACGAACTGTTGGCCTTCAGCCCGGCCCATGCGCAGGCGCTGGCCCGTGGCAAACCAGTGCGTATGGCGCTAGACCAAATCATGAGTGACGAGTCGGCACCTTTGCGCGACGGTTGCGAAGTGGCTTTTTTCCCACCGGTCACCGGAGGCTGAGATGCTAGCCCGCGTAGCTGTTCAAACCGAAGACTTCAATCTTTCCACCGAAATTGCGGCGCTGCGTGAGAGCGACAAACGCGTCGGTGCGGTGTGTAGTTTTGTCGGCACGGTGCGTGACCGCAATGAGGGTGATCAAGTCGCCACGCTGGAGCTTGAGCATTACCCGGGCATGACCGAAAAATCCATTGAGGCCATGATCGATGCGGCGATGGTGCGCTTTGACATCTTCGCGGCACGGGTGATTCACCGTGTTGGGCTGCTGCAGCCATTGGATCAAATCGTCATGGTGGCAGTCACCTCGGCGCACCGCGGTCAGAGTTTTCAGGCCTGCGAATTCATCATGGACTACCTGAAGACGCAGGCGCCTTTTTGGAAAAAAGAAGAAACGCCTGACGGTGCCCGCTGGGTCGATGCCCGCGTCAGCGACGATGCGGCGCTGGCCCGTTGGGGTCTGCAGGCCTCCAACGCTTAAAAAAGACTTTGAATAAGCCTGGCTCAACTGCTGCGCGGTTTATTTGCCGGCACAAATGCCGCCCGTGCGTGTTCTTCTAGGCCTTCAGTCATCAACTGCAGCAAAGCTACCAGTTCTACCTGCTGCTCTGCTGACAGCGGTTCCATCAGCCGTTCATAAGCGCGCTCCGCAGGTTTTTGCGATTCTGTCAGCAGCTTGTCGCCCGCTTGTGTGAGTTCAACAGCCAAGTTACGTCGGCTGTCTGGAGCGGGTGAGCGCTCGACCAACCCTCTTTCCTCTAAGCCGCGTATCACGCGAAGCACGGTCACTTTGTCGAAGCCAAGTGCACGTGCCAGTCTGGACTGGTCGAGTCCCGGCGCTGAACGTAGAACAGTCAATACCCCGAACTGTGCTGGCGTCAGGCCAACGTTCCGGCATTCATCCTCAAACACAGCTGCGGAGATTTGATGTGCCCGACGCAGCAAGAATCCAGGTCGTGTGTATAAAAGGGAAAGGTCGTTAAAGAGGGTCATGTAACAGCGTTAGGCGCTTTCGGTGCGTTCAGGGCATCCTTCTGCTGTGCATCAGGCTCAGGTGAGTGGCGTATTTTGTCCCATGGAATCGATGCATTGAGTTTTTTCTCTAGGCAGTCGAGCAGCATCCGCACACGAGGCAGTTCAAGCCGATTCGTTGGCACCAGTGCTTTCAGCCAGATATCTGGAACGGTATAGGGCTGCATGACTTCTACCAACTGCCCTGAAATCAGAGCTCCTTCCGCGATGTAATCAGCCAATACAGATATGCCGGCGCCTGCAATCGTCGCCTCGCACAGCGCAAGACCGTCGTTGGTTCGCAGCTTGGCGCGTACGTCTATGCCCATCAGGCCTTGTGGGCCCTGGAACTCCCAACGTACCCCAGAGGTCGTGAAGACGAGGCATTGGTGGTCCACGAGGTCGCCCGGATGCAGCGGTGTGCCCATGCGTTCCAAATACGCGGGTGCAGCGCAGAGGTAGCGCCTCATCAAGCGCAGTGGCTTGTTCTGGACCCGTCCATACAGCTCAGGCAGGGCGCCTATGGCTATGTCAAAACCTTCCTCAATCGGATTCACGGAGCGATCAGCCAGAACGATGTCCATGCTGATCCTCGGTTGTGTTTTTACAAAGTCATTGAGGATGTCGCTCAGGTAAAAAACAGCCAGTGTGGTCGGCAACTTCACTCGAATGTGGCCCTCAAGCTCCCCGCTTGCGCGGGCCATCCCAGCCAGAGCATCATCTACCTGCCCGAGCACCTGACGCACGGTGTGCAAGTAGCGGTCGCCTACATCGGTCAGCGTCAGCTTGCGCGTGGTGCGCGTGAAGAGCGGTGCACGAATAAGCCACTCCAGCTGATCAATCCTTTTCGAGATGACAGAGGGAACTAGGCCCAAATGCCGCGCCGCGCCTGAAAAACTGCCAGCATCCGCAGTGGCAACAAAGGCCTTGAGATTGGATAATGTGTCCAAGATTCATCGCGATCTGGAAAAGGTTTATCTTAAAAACAGGCTATTGTCATTCAATTCGAAGTTAATTAGGATGGGCGGACTGCCGCAATGATTTCTTGCAGGCTAAGCGATTCAAATTAAAGTCAGTCCCATGAGCTTACAAGAACCCCTCGGTCAAGTCCCTCACCACAGCGGCGCGCATTATTTCCTAGAAGGTCTGACGGAGCTTGGCATTGACTATGTTTTCTCCAACTTAGGCACGGATCACGTTTCGATCATTGAGGAACTGGCTTGTTGGGATCAGCAAGGTCGTTCGCACCCAGCTATGTTGCTGTGTCCACATGAAAACGTCGCGATTCACATGGCTGCTGGTTACGCTGCCGTCACTGGCCGTGGCCAAGCTGTTATGGTGCACGTTGACGCAGGGACGGCCAACGCTGCCATGGGCATGCATAACATGTTTCGCGGTCGTTTGCCCGTGATGCTAATTGCCGGCAAAGCACCCTACACCTTGCGCGGCGAGTTGCCGGGCTCGCGGGATAACTATGTGCATTTTGTGCAAGACCCGTTCGACATGGCCAGCCTAGTTCGCTCCTATGTAAAGTGGGATTATTCGCTGCCCAGCGGCGTGATTGCCAAAGAAGTTTTGCGGCGCGGCCACTCGGTGATGCAAAGTGACCCGCAAGGCCCGGTCTACCTGACTTTGCCGCGTGAAGTACTGGCCGAAAGCGTGACGAGTGACAAAGTTCAAAGCTTCAGCGGCGAGCGCTACGGTCCGGTTCAGGCCAGCGGCATTGATGACGAGCGCGCGCAGGCCATTGCCGCACAACTCTTATCTGCCAACAGTCCGATGGCCGTGACCTCTTATCTCGGTCGCAAGGCAGATGCCGTGGCGGCATTGGAAGACCTCGCATTGCTGTGCGGCATACAGGTCTTCGAGTTCAGTCCCAGCCACATGAACATTGACCGCGCATCCCCTTGCTTTGGCGGCTTTGATCCGGCTAAGGCGGTCGCAGCTGCAGATGTCGGCCTGCTGTTGGACGTGGACGTGCCATGGTTGCCTAAGTTTGTGCAGGTCAACAGCGCCACCCACTGGACGCACATCGACGTGGACACCATCAAAAAAGATTTTCCGATGTGGGGCTTTGCCACGGACATGCGCGTGCAAGCCGATTGCGGTGCCGTCCTGCGGCAGGTAGCCCAAATCGTTCGTCAAAAGGCCGATGCAGCCTTTCATCAAAAAGTGTCTGAGCGTATCGACAGTTGGCTTGCGGCTAGCAACGAGCGCAAGGCCGGCATTGCGCGTGCGGCAGATGACCACGGCAAGTCCGGTGCCATTTCAGCGGCCTATGTGTGCGCCGCACTTGGTGCTTTGATCGCGGCCGAGGACATCGTCATCAATGAGGCCATTCGCAACACCTTTGCCGTGCTCAACCAGATACCCCGCAGCCAGCCCTTGACTTTGCTGTGCGGGGCAGGGGGCGGCTTGGGTTATAGCGGGGGCATGGCGCTCGGTGCACAACTGGCGAATCCTAAGGTGAGGGTTGTTCAGATCGTCGGCGATGGGGGGTTTCACTTCTCAACACCGACCTCGGTTTACGCCACCGCACAGCGATACAACTTGCCGATTTTTACGGTGCTGCTCGACAACGGTGGTTGGCAGGCCGTCAAGGAAGCCGTGCTGCGTGTTTATCCTGCGGGTGCCGCTGTCGATGCAGATGAATATCACGCACGCCTGCAGAGCGCGGACAGACACTTTGAAAAAGTGGCTGAAGCCTTTGGTGCTTATGGTGAGTGTGTTCGTGAGCCAGGCGAGGTCGAAGCGGCCATTGCACGATGCCTCACAGCGGTGGATGCCGGACAGGCCGCAGTGCTCAATGTACAGATCGGACTGCAATAAGCGCGAGTCAGTTCGACATGAAAGTTCACGCGCCAACAAGAGCGTTCGACACAAGCGGTTTTAACTAGGAGACAAAAATGCCGATCAAACAAAAAATTCGACTTGCTTATTGTGTGGTGGCTGCGCTGACATCTGTGCCGTTTACCGCCACTGCTGCCGACTATCCAAGCAAACCCGTCACTATCGTGGTGGGCTATTCTGCTGGCGGGGGTGTCGATGTCATGGCCCGTATCTTGTCGGAAAAACTTCCCGGAGTGCTCGGGCAACCGGTGATCGTTGAAAACCGACCCAGCGTGGGCGCCATTGTTGCCAGCACCTTTGTCGCCAAGGCCAAGGCCGATGGCTACACGCTGATGATGGGTGCGCCCGGCCCGATGATTTTTAACCATGCGATTTACACCAAGCTGCCCTACACGCCGCAGGACTTCACGCCTATTTCGTTTGTCAGTGAGTCACCGTTGGTATTACTCGTGAACATTAAAAATCCGGCTAAAAGCCTGCAAGAACTGGTCAGTCAGTCACAGCAAAATCCCGACAAAGCCAACTACGGCGCCAGCTCCGCATCGTTTCAGTTGATCACCGAGTTGTTCAATAAGAAGACCGGTGCGAAGTTTTTGCACATTCCCTACAAAGGTGCAAACGATTCCGTCACTGCCGTCATGGCCGGAGATGTGACGATGACGCTGGCTGATGCTGGGCCGGCTTACATCGGTATGCAAAGCGGCCGTGTCAAGGCGCTGGCAGTCACGTCGGCCACACGGATGAAAGACTATCCAAACGTTCCAACGTTGACGGAACTGGGCGTTGACCTGAAGGCTTCACTTTGGATCGGCTTGCTCGCACCTGCTGGCACGCCGGCCGAAATCATCAAGACGCTCGAAGCGGGGGTTGCCAAAGTGGTGGCCATGCCGGACGTGCAAAAAAGAATGATTGGCATGTCTGTGATTCCCATGAGCAATACGTCTGAAGAGTTCTCGAAAATCATCGCCACTGAAATCCCAGTCTGGCGGCAACTGGCCATCGACAACAACATCAAAGTGAATTAACGCAGCATTTAAGAATCACCCTTTAAGAAGCTAACAATGAAATCAACCATGCATCCAAAATCAAGTGACTACCAGAGAATCGCGACAGAAGAAGCTTTTGCCCCGCCTGAAATGATGGGCATCTACAAGAAACTGCTTGAAAAAGGAGATGTCGATCCCGGCTTCAAAGGTTTGATCGGTTTTTACATGAGCAGCCCTAGCGCACGTGCTCAACACATCATTCGTTGCTTGACTGATCTGGACGATTTGCGCCTCCAACACATGGACGAATGCGGTATTGACAAGCAGGTTCTCGCACTCACCTCGCCCGGCGTACAGGTGATGGAAAAGGCGGATGCGGTAGCCTATGCCATAGTAGCCAATGACTTTTTGGCAGATGCTATTCGCCGGCATCCGACGCGTTTCGTTGGCATGCTGACGGTGGCACCACAGGATCCTCAAGCTGCGGCTAAGGAGATTGAACGTGGCGTCAACAAGTTGGGCATTCACTCGGTCGTTATCAACTCGCACACGCAGGGCGAGTATTTGTCTGACCCTAAATTCTGGGATATTTTTGCCGCTGCTGAAGCGCACGACACGCCGATTTACCTGCACCCTAATTCGCTCCCTAAGAACATGCTTCAGCCGTTCCAGGAATGCGGTCTTGATGGCGCCATCTACGGCTTTGGGGTAGAGACTGGCCTGCATGCCATGCGCATCATCACCGCTGGGGTGTTTGACCGCTTTCCAAAACTCAAGATGATCATTGGTCACATGGGCGAGGCGCTGCCGTTTTGGATGTACCGCCTTGACTACATGCACCGCGCTACCGTGGCGTCTCAGCGCTATGACAGTATGAAGCCGATCCAGAAAAAACCCAGCGACTACCTGCGCGAGAATTTTTACATCACCAACAGCGGTGTGGCTTGGGAGCCGGCCATTAAGTTTGCACAGCAGGTGATGGGTGTTGACCGCGTTCTTTATGCGATGGATTACCCCTATCAACATCAGGTTGACGAGGTCATTGCACTGGATAACATGACCATGAGCGCGGAAGACAAAAAAATGTTCTTCCAGACAAATGCCGAAACAGTTTTCAAAATTCGCTGAAGAAAATCATGATCACTCATAAACTACGTTTCCTTTTAGGCGGGTTGTCCATTGCGTTGGTTGGCTTTGGTCAATTCAGTGCCCAAGCTCAGACTTGGCCAGGCCAGACCCTCAAAATCGTCGTGCCATTCACGCCGGGCACCGGCATGGACACAATTGCCCGTACCGTCTCACCTAAGCTCAGTGAACGCCTAGGTCAGCCTGTGATTGTGCAAAACACGCCTGGTGCCAGTGGCAACATCGGTGCAGACATGGTGGCCAAGGCAACGCCAGACGGCTACACCTTGCTGATGGGCGCGAACACCATGTTGATGGCTTCGCAGCTATATCAAAACGTGCCTTTTGACCCGGTCAATGATTTTTCTTCCGTTTCTATGGCGGCCTATGGCACGCTGATGCTTGTGGCCAACCCGAAGACGGGCCTCAAGTCCCTTCAAGAATTTATCGCCATGGCTAAAGCCAAGCCCGGCGACGTGACCTATGGTTCTCCCGGCATTGGGACGCCGCACCACATGGCCATGGAACTGCTCAAAAGCAAGACTCAGCTCTCCATGCTGCACGTGCCGTACAAGGGCACCGCCGGTTATGTGGCTGATTTGCTCGGTGGCGAACTGATGGTTGGATTTTTGCCGATTCACGTGGCGCAGGGTTTTGTCAGTAGCGGCAAATTGATCGCGCTGGCGGTGGGTGGCCCCGCCCGTAATCCGGTCGCCCCGAATGTGGCTACTTTTCAAGAGCTCGGTGTGAATGACGTCAACGTCGACATGTGGTACGCCTTCTTTGTTCCTAACCGCACGCCTTCTACAGTCATCAATCGCCTGAATACGGAGATCGCCGCCATCATGAAGTTGCCTGAAGTTCGCTCCGTCTTGGCCAAGGCTGGGTTAGATGCGGTGTCCTCCACAACAGCAGAGCTGAGCACCATCGTCAAGCAAGACTACGTCCGTTGGGGGGGCGTGATCAAGCGCAACGTGATCAAGGCTGATTGATGTGTTGAAATTGTGAAGGCGGGCTGCAAAAAAGCTTAGATTGTGTGTATGCTAACAATCTAAACCGGAGTCAGCAGTGAGTACACAGCCAGTCAACAGCATGTCTAAACAGATCAATATCGCCATCGTTGGTGGCGGCATTGCCGGCCTAGCATTGGCGCTGGGTCTCAAGCGCAAGGGGCTCAGCTGCGAGATTTATGAATCGGTTCCCGAGATAAAGGAATTGGGCGTTGGCATCACGCTCTTGCCCCACGGGATGCGTGAACTGGCCGCTCTGGGTGTACAAGACAAGCTAGAGGCGGCAGGGATTGAAAACCTCGAGAGTGTCTTTTTTAACCGTTATGGTCAGTACATCTACAGTGAACCACGCGGTCGTCATGCCGGGTACTCAGTGCCTGAGGTTGGCATCCACAGGGGCAAGTTGCACCGCATTTTGTTTGACGAAACAGTCGCACAAATAGGCGAGAAACACATCCATACCGGTCATCGTTGCGTGGGCGTTGACCAAGACGAAGCCGGTGCTACAGTTCATTTTGTCGATCCCGCCACAGGCACTTCTCTACCCTCCGTGCGCGCTGACGTGGTAGTGGCTTGTGATGGCATCAACTCGGCCATTCGCAAGCAGTTTTACCCAAACGAGAAAATGGCTTTCTCAGGCATCAACACTTGGCGTGGTGTGACCAAGCACAAGCCCATATTGACGGGTAAAAGTTACATGCGGGTTGGCTCTATCGAGACCGGCAAGATGGTGATCTACCCCATTGTCGACAACATCGACGCCGACGGTAACCAGCTCATCAATTGGATGGCAGAGATCCAGCGCGACTCGGCTGCGATGAACGACTGGAACCAGTCAGGCAAGGCTGCAGACTTTTTGGATATCTTCAAAGATTGGAAATTTGACTGGCTTGATGTGCCGGCGTTGATAGCCAATGCTGAGCAAATTCTTGAATATCCGATGGTCGACAAAGATCCGGTGTCGCAATGGACATTTGGTCGCATCACATTTATGGGCGACGCCGCTCACCCGATGTACCCGCGCGGTTCCAACGGCTCGGCACAGGCCCTGATTGACGCCCGCACACTGGCGGATGAATTGTCGAAAACAAACGATCCGCAGTTGGCACTTAAAAGCTATGAGACCCTGCGCCTTGCTCCTACCGCCAAAATTGTGCTCACCAACAGAGCAACGCCGCCAGACTTCATCATCATGAAGGCCGATGAACTCAGTGGCGGAAAACCGTTTTCAAACATCGATGACCTCATCAGCCAGGATGAGTTGCGGGCGATTTCCGACCACTACAAACAAGTGGCTGGGTTTTCGCTTGAATCGCTGAAGGCTTAGTTCAAGTAGCGCGGCTTGTTCGCGTCGAGCCCAAGGGCTAATGGCTCATGCTCTTGAGCGGTCTTGACTGCATTGATTTTGACCGCCACACCTATATCGTTTTCCAGCCAATTCGAACTGATCAAGGCTTGATTCAACAATGAAACCAGGCCACGAGACAGCTGCGCGTCTAGCTTGATTTGAAAGCTTCGAGATTTTTCAGCGAGTTTTTCAAGGATATTGAGTTCAAGTTCACCACCTGCCAGCGGCGTCATCTTGACTTCAGTCACCAACATGGGCTCATCGCCCAGCGGCAGTGATGTGAGTTTTTCGCGGTACGGTGTTTTGAAGTCGCTCTTATAGCTGGCAGCTTCATGCTGAAAATTCTCCAGCATCTGGCGGCGTTGCTCGCTAAACGGTGCCGCTAGATTTGGCGGACTCATTTGACGCGAGATTTGTTCGGCCGATGCTATTTCAAGCAGCGGCAGCAGTGCCAAGGTCAATCGGCGAGTGAACCAAAATCGAACCTCTTCATCGCTACGGGTGTTGATGCGTACCAAAAAGCGGTCGTGCTCATGGTTGTAGCTAACGCAAACTTGGTGGATTTTCATGACCTTAATTTTAGGGTCAAGCTCTGCTTGAAAGCACGACTGTTACGTTTTCAGTTGGGAGCTATTGAAAAAGTAAGAAAGCCCCCGCAAATAGACGTACTATTTTTTCGGAGTCAGCATGCGACAAGACAAACTCACAACGAAGTTTCAAGAAGCCTTGAGCGACGCCCAGTCCTTGGCTTTGGGCAACGACCACGGCTACATTGAACCGCTGCACCTGCTGTCAGCAATGCTGCGCCAAGAAGAAGGGCCTCGCGCCTTGCTGCAACGCGCGGGCGTCAACATGTCTGCGCTGCAGACGGCCACCGACGCGGCCGTCAAGAAGTTGCCACAAGTGCAAGGGCAAGAGCAAATCCAGATCAGTGCGGAGCTGGGCAAGCTGCTGCAAGCGACTGAGAAAGAAGCCATTAAACGCGGCGATCAATTCATAGCTGGCGAGCTTTTCTTGCTGGCGCTGACTGACAGCAAGAGTGACGCTGGCAAGGTCGCGCAAGGCAATGGCATGACCCGCAAGTCGCTGGAAGCCGCGATTGAAGCGGTGCGCGGCGGTCAAACCGTCAACAATCCAGAGGCCGAAGGCCAGCGCGAAGCTCTCAAAAAATACACCATGGACCTGACCGAGCGCGCCCGCATGGGCAAGCTCGACCCGGTGATTGGTCGTGACGATGAAATCCGGCGGGCCATTCAAGTGTTGCAGCGCCGGACCAAAAACAACCCGGTGCTGATCGGTGAACCGGGCGTCGGCAAGACCGCGATTGTCGAAGGCTTGGCGCAGCGCATCGTCGCCGGTGAAGTGCCGGACTCGCTCAAAGGCAAGCGCGTGCTGTCACTCGACATGGCTGCGCTCTTGGCAGGCGCCAAGTTTCGCGGTGAGTTTGAAGAACGCCTGAAAACCGTGCTGAAAGAACTTGCCAAAGACGAAGGCCAGACCATTGTTTTCATTGACGAGTTGCACACCATGGTCGGCGCCGGCAAGGGCGAGGGCGCGATGGACGCCGGCAACATGCTCAAGCCCGCCTTGGCGCG
>CANFSO010000001.1 GCA_947449895.1 Comamonadaceae bacterium | reverse complement strand
GGTTTCGCGCGCAGCGGCTTTGATCAGCGCGTCAAAAATATCGATCTCGTAGTTGCTGTGAACGTTCTGAAGAATGGCAGCCAGACGCTCCAAGCCCATGCCGGTGTCGACGCACGGCGCAGGCAGCGGTTTGACAGAGCCGTCGGGCTGCATATCGAACTGCATGAACACGTTGTTCCAAATCTCAATGTAGCGGTCGCCGTCTTGTTCGGGTGAACCGGGTGGGCCACCAGCGATCTCTGGGCCATGGTCAAAAAAGATCTCGCTGCACGGGCCGCAAGGGCCGGTGTCGGCCATCATCCAGAAATTGTCTGACTGGTATTTGGCGCCCTTGTTGTCGCCAATGCGCACCACCCGCTCGGGCGGCAAACCGATCTCTTTGGTCCAGATGTCATAGGCCTCGTCGTCGTCAATGTAGACCGTGGCCCAGAGCTTGTCGGCTGGCAGTTTGTAGACTTCGGTCAGCAGCTCCCAAGCCCACTTCAACGACTCGCGCTTGAAGTAGTCGCCAAAGCTCCAGTTGCCCAGCATCTCAAAGAACGTGTGATGACGCGCGGTGTAGCCGACGTTTTCCAAGTCGTTGTGCTTGCCGCCGGCACGCAAGCAAGCTTGCACCGATGTCGCCCGCACATAAGGACGTTTGTCTTCACCGAGAAATACATCTTTGAACTGCACCATGCCCGAGTTGGTGAACATCAATGTCGGGTCATTGCCGGGCACCAGCGGGCTGGACTGCACCACAGCGTGGCCCTTGGACGCGAAGAAATCAAGAAAGGTCTTGCGGATGTCGGCGACGGTGAAATTGGGTTGGCTCATCTTGGAGGGGCTCTGTTGACCTGAGACCCGCGAGGGCCTAGGCTGCATGTAAGTGCTTGTTTCGGGTAACCGGTGATTATAAGTTTTGAGGCGCACCGTTACCATCGCTGGAAAGAACGACCCAGAGGACACGACCATGACAATTAAAAATCCACTTTTGTTACCCACACCACTCGCCCCAGCAGACGTCAACAGCACCCGCCGAAAACTGCTACAGGCTTCAGCAGTAGCCTTGGCCGCACCTTGGACGCTGACCCATGCTGCAGGTCAAATTGCGGGTGGCAAAACCATCACGCTGGTCGTGTCGTATGCCGCCGGCGGTGGTGCCGATTTGATGGCGCGGCTGATTGCGCCCCGTTTAGCGGAGGCTTTGGGGCAAACCGTGGTGGTCGACAACAAACCAGGGGCCAGCGGCCAGATAGCCGCCAGCCAAGTGGCGCGCGCCACGCCCGATGGCACACAACTGTTACTCGATGCGTCGTCCTTCGCAGTCAACCCGTCGCTATTTTCCAAGTTGCCCTACGACTCCGAAAAAGCCTTCACGCCGCTGGCCATCTTGGCCCTTTTCCCGAACGTTTTGGTGTGTTCGCCCCAGTTCGAAGCCAAGAGCGTGGCCGACCTGATCAGAATGGCGAAAGCCAAGCCGGGGCAAATTTCGTACGCATCATCGGGCAACGGTTCAGCGCAACATTTGGCCGGCGCCCTGTTTGAAGCGCGTGCCGGCGTGAGCTTGGTGCATGTGCCTTACCGCGGCGGCGGCCCCGCAATGAATGACGTCATGGCCGGACAAGTGCCGCTATTTTTTGCCAATGTAGCGTCGTCGCTGGGACAAATCCAGTCGGGTCGACTGCGTCCACTGGCAGTGACCAGCCGCCTGCGCACACGTGCCCTACCGGACATTCCGACCATGCAAGAAGCTGGCGTTGCCGCTTATGAAGTGTTGGAATGGAACCCAGTGCTCGGCCCCGCAGGTATGGACCCACAGGTCAAGTCCACATTGGTTTCGGCGCTACGCAAAGCGATGGCTGACCCGGAAGTGCTGGGCCGCATCCGCGCGTTGAGCGGCGAGGTTTTTCCAGACGGTGCCGACGGCCGTGTTGCAGCCTTTCTCAAAGCCCAGCAAACTCAGTGGGGCCAAGTTGTCCGGGACAGAAAAATCACGGCGGGGTGATCAACACTCAGCTTGACGGTTTCCTGTAAAGTTAAAAACCAGTCCCTGTATTAGGACGCACCATCACAACAGAGAATCAACACCATGGACATGAAAACTTCCCCGCTTTCCCTGCTCAACGACCCATCTCTTTTAAAGACCGATGCATTTATCAATGGCCAGTGGATCAAGGGCAGCAACCGCTTTGATGTGAATGACCCGGCCACCGGCCTGAAGCTCGCCGACGTCGCCAACCTAGGGGCCAAAGACGCCACCACCGCCATTGACGCGGCAAACGCCGCCCTGCCCGCTTGGCGCAACAAGACAGGCAAAGAACGCCACGCGATTTTGCTCAAGTGGTATCAATTGCTGATGGCCAATGTGGAAGACTTGGGCCGCATCATGACGGCCGAGCAAGGCAAGCCCTTTGCCGAAGCCAAGGGCGAAGTCACTTACGGCGCCAGCTTTGTCGAGTGGTACGCCGAAGAGGCCAAGCGCGTGAACGGTGAAACACTGCCGCAGTTTGACAATAACCGCCGCCTGATGGTGTTGAAGCAACCCATCGGCGTTTGCGCGGCCATCACGCCGTGGAACTTTCCGCTGGCCATGATCACCCGCAAAGTCGCGCCGGCGCTGGCCGCCGGTTGCACGGTGGTCATCAAGCCTGCCGAGCTGACGCCGTTGAGCGCACTGGCCGCAGCCGAGTTGGCCCTGCGCGCCGGTATTCCAGCAGGCGTGCTGAATGTGCTGACGGCTGACGGCGACAACTCGATTGCAGTCGGCAAGGTGTTTTGCGCCAGCGACGTTGTGCGCCACATCAGCTTCACCGGCTCCACAGAAGTCGGCCGCATCTTGATGGCGCAAAGCGCACCGACCATCAAAAAACTCGCGCTGGAACTCGGCGGCAACGCACCCTTCATCGTCTTTGACGACGCCGATGTGGACTCCGCTGTGGAAGGCGCGATGGCGAGCAAATACCGCAACGCCGGCCAGACCTGCGTTTGCGCCAACCGCATCTATGTGCAAGAGGGGGTGTATGACGCCTTCGTTGAAAAATTCGCGGCCAAAGTCAAGGCACTCAAGGTCGGCAACGGCTTTGACGACGGTGTGGTGCAAGGCCCGCTGATCGAAGACGCAGCCATTGAAAAAGTCAAGCGTCATGTGGCAGATGCCTTGGCCAAAGGCGGCAAACTGATGGCAGGCGGCAAGGCGCTGACGGGGCAGTTCTTCGAGCCCACCGTGATCTCAGAAGCCACCAGCGACATGCTCTGCGCGCGCGAAGAAACCTTCGGTCCGTTTGCGCCTGTGTTCCGTTTCAAGAACGAACAAGAAGCCGTCGATGCCGCCAACAACACCGAGTTCGGTCTGGCCAGCTACTTCTACAGCCGCGACATCGGCCGCATCTACCGCGTGGCAGAAGCCCTCGAATACGGCATGGTCGGCATCAACGTCGGTGTGATCGCCACTGAGCACGTGCCCTTCGGTGGCGTCAAGCAATCCGGCCTTGGCCGTGAAGGCTCCAGCCACGGCATGGACGAGTACTTGGAAATGAAGTACCTCTGCTTGGGCGATATTCAGAAATAAGCCCGACGATTCCTAGGTCAGGCTCAAAATTCCGTCGCTGCGAGAGAAGCGCTGACACTGCGAGCGAAACGCGGCAGTTCATCACCGTGTATCTCGAAGATGGATGGCCACGCTACGCTCGCCATGACGGATCAGTTTGTGGCCTTCCAGCTGCCATCCGCTTGCCGGCACGCCGTGCCATAAACGGTCTCGTTTTTGCCGGCCACCACGGAGTGAACCATGTACTCGCGGCACGGGCCGGCACTCGCGTCATAGGTGCGGGTGGGTGTCACGGTGTATTGATTGCGCGAGTCAGGATTGACCCAGCTTGTCGGCACAGAGGTGCGCACGTTTTCCAGTGCGTGTGCCGTTTTCAGCTTGTCCGTTTCATCCATAGACCGGCCCACGTTGCCGCCCACCGTCGCACCAATCATGGTGCCGACAATGGTAGCTGCCGTGCGGCCGTTGCCTTGCCCCAGCTGTGAGCCGAGCACGCCACCCAACAGGCCGCCAATGATCATGCCGCCCTGCTCCTGCTGACCTTGCTGGGTCGCGCAACCTGACAGCGATGCAGCCAAGGCAGATAAAAGTAAAAATTTATGAACGTATTTCATGCCAATCTCCTGAAAAAAGTGCGAAGCCACTTCAAATATTAGTGACTCGCACCCCTCAGAAGTTGACGCATCTCAAACTTTCGTCAAAGTTTGGCGGCTGATGAGGAACTCTTTGCTGAACCGTTTCAAACAGTCGCGTTTAATCCTAGTGAAGCCCGATCAGTTGGCTTTCACACCAGCTCGCTTTGCCACACCACCCCATTTGACCAACTCGGAACGCATAAACCGGTCGAACTCGTCTGGTTGACTCGCGACAACGTCAACACCGAGTTTGAGCATGCGCTCCCGCACGTCGGGCAAGTTCATAACCTGCTTCAAATCCGCTTGAATTCGAGACACCAAAGCCTTAGGCATCTTGCCTGGGGCCAGCACACCGGCCCATAAAGCAGCTTCAAAACCAGGTACACCCGACTCAGCCACCGTCGGGACGTTCGGCAACAAGGCGGAACGCTGTTGGCCAGAAAAAGTCAAGGCTTTGAGTTTTCCTGCCTCAACTTGAGGCAAAGCCTGTGCAGGGCTGCCGATATTGAGGTCGACCACACCGGCCATAGCATCCAACATGGCCTGCGCACCGCCTGAATAAGGGACGTGCAACATTTTGATGCCGGCGGATGAATTCAACAGTTCTTGCGACAAATGGTGCACGGAGCCGTCACCGGGTGTTGAATAGCTGACGCCGCCGGGCTTTGATTTCGCCAACGCGATCAGCTCCGACAAATTGCTGACAGGCAATTTGGGGTTGGCCATCAGCAGCAAGGGCGAACTGCCGAGCAGCGACACCGTCGTGAAGTCGGTCAATGGATCGAACGGCAGCTTCGGCTGAACCGCCGCCACCACCACATGGTTGGTCAAAATAACCAACAGGGTGTGACCGTCTGGAGCGGCCTTGGCCACAACGTCAGCCGCGATCGTGCCTGACGCACCGGGTCGGTTTTCGACGATGACCCGTTGGTTCCAAAGCACGCCCAATTTTTCAGAGATCACGCGGGCCATGATGTCGGCCAAGCCTCCGGGAGGAAATCCAACCAAGAGGCGGACGGGTTTGCTCGGGAAGTCCTGGGCATTGGCGGCTGGCAGCATGACCAACACCGTCAATACAGCAAAGATCAACCTTGAAAAAGCCTGCATACGATGTCTCCTGAAAATTGTTATTTGAATGGTGAAAGAAAAATTAAAAAAGTGAATCGCTCACACCCTGGATCCCGACAGATCAAGAGCTGAAGGTTTCCTGATGGTTCACCAACCACCTCGAGGCCATGTCCAAATTCGGTACAACACCGATGCCCGCTTTGTCTGACAAGACCATTGCACCGTTCAGCAGCGCCGGGTAAGGCTGGCTCAACACGTCACGCAACGGGTTCTCATTGACATCCACTTCTAAGCTCCCTGGACCGCCTACAGCAGCTAATAAATGCGCCGAGAACATCATGCCAATACCACCGCCCAACCAATGCGGGCAATAGCGTTTTCCGGCAGCCAAGGCATTGCGCCCCACCGACCAGCCCCCAGTGATACCGCCCCATTTACCGACATCCGGTTGAATCACATCGAGCCACTGCGATTGCTCGGCAAAGGCGTCTCCGCGCAAGTTTTCTCCACCGGCTAATGGGGAAGAAAAAGCCGCTGCACATTGAAGCCACTCGTCGGCAGATCGATCCGCCATCAGAGGCTCTTCGACCCAATCCAGTTGAAAAGGCGCTAGCAAAGGCGCCATGTGGAGAGCTTGTGCCAAGGTCCATCCTTGGTTCACATCGACCATCAGGTGCTCGTGGTCAACCATGCCATCCCGGATGCGCTGAAGATTTGACAAATCAGAGGCCTCCCCGAACCCAATTTTTTGCTTAAAGGCACGGAAACCGTTGGCACGCGAAACTGCCACCACCTCAGGTCCATCAGCGGGATTGAGGCCACTGGCATAGGCCGGCACAGGGCGAGGCGCAGCGCCCAAAAACGAACACAGGGGCTGCGCCGCTTTGCGCGCAAACAAATCCCACAAAGCGCAATCCAGCCCACCCAACACGGCCGCCATCGGGCCGGGCTCACCCGTCTGGATCGTCATCGCATGCGTTTTCTGCGTGGCCGTGGCCCAGAACTTGGCTGGGTTCGTTACCTGTTGACCCAGCAGCAAAGGCCCGATGCTTCGATGCAACACCATGGCACGGTGCTCGGCACCATAAGACGGCAAGGTGCTGTAAATTTCGCCCCAACCAAAGGCCCCGTCCTGATCTTCTATGCGCACGAGCAGCGACACCCGCTCCGTGATTTTGGCCAGCGTTGATACCACCGGTTTGGCGACAGGCGCACGGTAGACGAAGGACTCGATATGGCGAATGACGACGGGCTGATGATCCATCGTCAGCGGCGAGAAATCATGTGCAGTCATCAGGCGATGTCCAATCGGTATTTGTCAACGACACCGGGATCAGGTTCGCAGCCCAGTCCGGGTCCAGTCGGGACGTTGATGCGCCCGTTGTGCACCTCAATGGCCGCCCCCAATGGACTCGCGCCCAAGTCAGCGTAGGAATATTCGATCATGGTCTCCGGTGAAAAAGTGGCGGTCATGTGCAACGTCGCCAACAAGCCCGGGCCAAAGTACGGCGAGTGCGGCATGACGGGAATGCCATGCTTCCCAGCCATGGCAACCACTTTCATGAACTCGGTGACGCCACCGATTTTGGTGACACTGGGTTGCGCGTAGTCCACCGCACCGACGTCGAACATTTGGCCAAAATGATGCGCCGTCATGGTGTTTTCGCCAGCCGCAATGGGAATGCCGGACTCACGCCTGATGCAGGCCAAGCCGGCAAAATCTTCCGGCGGCCACAGCGGTTCCTCCAGCCACAACAACTCGCTGGGCCGAAGCTCATCGGCCATGCTCAAAGATTGCTGAACCGTCCAGGGACAGTTGGTGTCCAGCATCAACGCAACGTCCGGTCCTATGGCCGCACGGGCAGCGACCACGTGTTGCGTGAGGACCTCGTGCAACTTGATGGCCCGAAAACCCCGTGCACAGGCTGCCGCCGCATTGCGGGAAACCAGCGCAGAGTCGCCATAGCGCATCAGGCTGGCATACACAGGAAGGCTCGTGTGCCGCGCGCCGCCGAGCATCTCCGACAAAGATTTTCCTGCAGCCTTACCGGCCAAGTCCCACAGTGCAATGTCCAAACCAGACAGCGCAAACATCACCGGACCGGTGCGCCCCAACAAATGCAACTTGCGCTGAATGCTCTCTGAAATGCCAGCGATCTCGGCTTCGTCTTTGCCAATGGCCAAGGGGGCGATCAGCTGCTGAATGGCCGCACGCGTTGCCGGCCAAACCGCCAAACCAAATGCCTCGCCCCAGCCGACTTGTCCCGCCTCGGTTTCAACGCGCACCAACAACATGTCCATTTGCCGGGGAATCCCCGCAAACAAGGGCTTGGGCCCACCCATTTCAAAAGGCAAGCTGATGGGGATCGCCTGCACAGAGCGAATAGTCATTATTCGGGCTTGATGTCAAAGGCTTTGATAATTCTTGCCCACTTCGCCAGGTCGCTCTGCACCAAAGCGGCCAGTTCCTCAGGGCTGGAGGCTTGTGGATCTGTGCCGGTTGCGCTGAGTCTGGCCTTGACGGCAGGGTTGTCAAGCGCCCGGCGGATGGCGCGGCTGAGGTCGTTGACAACTGCCGCAGGCACTTGCTTGGACACATAAACAGCGCTCCAGTTGTTCAAGTCCATTCCTTTGATGCCCATTTCGTCAAAGGTTTTCACTTCTGGAAAAAGCGGATGCCGGTGCGGCGCGGCGATGCCAATCGCTTTCAATTTTCCGGACTGAATAAAAGGCAACACACCCGGTACGTCGCCAAAAAATCCGTCCACATGGCCCCCCATCAAATCAGTGATGGCGGGCGCAGCGCCCTTGTGTGGAATGTGCGTGAAGGGCACCTTGGTCGACTCCGCCAGCAAAGCCATCGCCATGTGGGGCATGCTGCCAATGCCTGAAGATGCAATACTGGTCATCGATTTGGGATTCATCGCATTTTGAACAAACTGAACGCCATCCGCAGCGACATTCTTGGGATTGACCACCAGAATTTCTCGGTTGTTCACAACCAACGAAACCGGTGCAAAGTTCTTCATGTCGTAGGCCAGTTCAGGGTACAAAACCGGGTTGATCGACACTGCACCGGCCGTGGTCAGCCAGATTGTTTTGCCATCCGGTGGTGCACTCATGACGAACTGAGCGGCTAGAGCGCCATTGCCGCCCGGGCGATTTTGCACAAGCACTTTTTGATTCAACTCCTTGCCCAGTTGCTCACTCAAAATTCTCGCCAACTGGTCAGAAGGCCCGCCTGCCGGAAACGCAATCACCATTTGCACAAAGCTGGCTTGGGCAAAAACCGTTGAACTCGTCATCAGCACTGCGCTGGCAGCAAGACACGAGGCAGACCTAGAAAAGCACTGATAGATAGTCTTTGAAATGGACATGAGAATCTCTTTATTTAATCGTGTGTTTGGCAAGCAGTTTCAGGTCAGGGTCGCAGCCCAGACCGGGGCCGTTCGACACGGGGAACATCGCTTGGGAAACTTTGACGGACGCACCCAACGGGTTTTCCTCAGTTTCACAGTAGCAATACTCCAGCACTATTTCTTCCTTCATGGAGGCCAATAGATGCGCAGTCGCCACGAGACCCGGGCCGATGTAAGGCGAGTGCGGAGCCAAGGTCACGCCGGCTTCACGCGCTAATGCGGCCACGCGCATGAACTCTGAAATTCCGCCGATTTTGGTCACGCTGGGTTGTGCGTAATCGACCGCGCAGGCAGCGAACATGCCCTTGAAATCCATGTAGCCCAAGGCGTTTTCGCCAGCTGCCGTCGGGATGTGCCCCTCGCGGCGAACCCGCGACAAACCGCCATGGTCTTCAGGTGGCCAGACCGGTTCTTCCAACCAGAGAATGTCGAGCTCGCGTATTTCTCGGCACATGGCGAGGGACTCCTCAACGCTCCAGGCGCAATTGACATCCACCATCAATTGAATATCAGGACCAATCGCAGCACGGGCACGCCGAATCGGCTCTAAGGTGATTTCGTGTAATTTAATGGCTTTGAAACCTTGCGCCACAGCTGCAGCCGCATTTCTAGCGACGGCTTCTGGGTCGGTGTAACGCATCAAGCTGGCGTAACTTGGGACACCGTCACGCTGCGCGCCACCCAACAAATCGACAACGGATTTTCCGGCGGCTTTTCCAGCCAGATCCCACAAAGCAATTTCAAATCCGGAGAGCGCGTAAACCACCGGTCCGGTGCGCCCTAACAGGTGCAGCTTGCGACCCAATTCAGCCAATAATCCAGCGATGTCCGCCTCTTCACGTCCGACGACCAAAGGCTCGATCAAACTCTCTATCGCCGCTTTGGTAGATGGCCAGACGGCGAATCCAAAACCTTCACCCCAGCCGACAGCGCCTTGATCGGTCTCGACACGAATCAGCAACATGTCCATTTGTCGTGGCTTGCCAGCCAACATGGGTTTGGGTGCGCCAATTTCGAAAGGCACACTCACAGGAATCGCGGTCACGGAACGAATGGTCATTGGTTTTTCTTCAAGTTAACAGGGGGTGGCGCGTTTTCATATCAAGTGTGGAGATGTCTCTCTCGAGCGCAAATACAGGTCTCGACAAGAAAAATCGCCAAATATAAATTCAAACAACGGTAAACACAATATGGAAAACTCTTAACCGCCCCATCGCAAGCAAGCTTGCAATGCCTTCATCAGGACGCATGGTCGACTACCGCCCTGTTTTTCCTTGAGCGATCAACATCAGTCTGCCATTCCGCTGTTTTGTGAAAACGCTCCCTGAGAAACTCCAGAAACAGCCGGACCCGACCCGGCATGTTTCGACGGCTGGTATAGACCGCATAGATGTCCAGCCCGGTGGGGCGATAGGTCGGCAAGACGATGCTGAGCCGCTTTTCTTGGATGTCCTTCGCCACCATGTAATTGGGGTGCATCGAAATACCAAGACCGAGCAAGGCAGCATGGCGCAAAGGTTCGCCAAAATTGGCGCGCATGGGGCCTGTCACTCGGATCGACGTTTTTCCTTCGGGTCCGGTGAAGCCCCAGTAGCTGGTCGGCGACTTCAAGGCATTGACCAAACAATCATGCAGCAGCAAATCGTCCGCGGTCGTGGGAATCCCTCGGGCGGCCAGATAAGCGGCTGACGCCACCAACAATTGAGGCACGCTGCCCAGCCGCTGGGCGACCAAACTGGTGTCTTTCAGGGTCGGGGTAATGCGCAGCGACACATCCAGACTCTCGCCAGCGATGTCGAGCCGGCCATCGTCGAGGTGCATGGCGAATTTAATGTCGGGGTGCATGTCCGAAAACGCCGTGATCAAAGGCACCAAGTGCGCCGCACCAAACGATGGCGGCGTGCCGATACGGATCAAGCCTTTGGGTGCACTGACAGCGCCTCGAACCCGAGACTCAACTTCATCAAAGCGGTGCAACAACTCTTGCCCGCCTTCCAGCAGAAACAAGCCGGCCTCAGTCAAGCTGACGCTCTTGGTGGTGCGCGTCAATAATTGCGCGCCCAGACTTTCCTCCAACCATTTGACCTGCTTGGTGACGCTGCCCTTGGCCATGCCGAGCCGTTCTGCCGCAGCGGTAAAACTGCGTCCACGGGCCACTTCCGTAAAGATTTCGATGGCTCTGAGCCGGTCCATATGACTTCCTTTTCGTTGCCCAATGCCAGTTAGCACTGTTTCCAATTCGTGAACAATACTATTCCAATTTGGGACTATGGTGGCGCATGGCTTACCGATAACATCACGGATTCTCCGGCCCATGCGGCGCTGGTTCATTCCAAAAAGACGACGGAGACACCCCTTGAGCCTTTCCCCAGAATCGACTCTGAACGCCAGCACCCAACTGATTCACCAACTGTTCTATTTTTTGGATGAAGCGGATTACCCAAAATTGGCCGCACTGTTCACACCGCAAGGCACATGGAAGCGCCAAGGCGAGATGCTGGCCGGTCATGCGCAAATTCTTAACGCTCTGTCAAAGCGCCCCACCACGCAGCGCATTCGTCACGTCATCAGCAACACATTTTTATCTGCATCTGAACCAGCATCGGCCACGCTCACGGCCTACATGACGGCTTACCGTTTCGACGACGGCACTAAAAAACTGGGCTCCGTCACCATCAGTCGCCCTTTCCGTTTGTCCGTAGTCCACGCCAAGCTGGAAGTCACAGACGGCGGCTGGCGCGTGGCTGAACTAGACCTTGTCCCAGAATTTGAATTTACGGCCGACAGTACGCCTACCGCAGCGGCCCAACAATGAACTCGACCAGCGCCACCAGTTTCATTCATCAAGCCCTGCGCACCAGGGTGATTGCCAAGCCGGGCGCGGTCGCTGAACTTGGTCGCGAGTTGACGCGCCTTGGCTGCAAGCGGCCGCTGCTGCTGTCAGGTCAGCGCACGGCGGCGGGCCCGGTCTGGGCCGAAGTTATAAGCGCCTTGGGTGACCTGCCCTTTATGGCGGTGCAAGACATTGAGCCGCATTCCTCGCTGACGACTGTTGAACGCGTGGCCCAGCTGGCACGCGAACATGGTGCCGACGCGCTGGTGGCCGTGGGTGGCGGCAGTGTGTCCGACACGGCCAAGGCTGTTGCCTTGGTGCTGGCGGAAGGCGTGCCACTGGCACAACATGCCTCACGCTTCGTGCCACCGACCACGGTGCTGACGCCTGACTTGGTCAAGCCCAAGCTGCCGATTTTGTCGATCGCGATGACGGCCTCGGGCGCTGAGGCCACGCCCTCTTTAGGCATCCGCACACCTGAAGGCATCAAGCTGCTTTTTTGGGACGCACAACTGGCCAGCCGGGTGATTTTTCTAGACCCCGTGGCGAACCTCGCCACACCGGCATCAGTCATGCTGTCAACCGGTATGAATGGTCTGGCGCACTGCATTGAAGGCCTTTACTCCAAGGCTGGCTCGCCCATCACGTCCATCCTCGCGCTGGATGGCATCGTCAAATTTAACCAAGCCCTGCGGCAAGTTGCCGCCATGCCGCAAGACGTGAACGCACGCGCCAATTTGCTGCTCGCCGCGCATATCTCAGGCATGGTGCTGGCAAGTGCACGCAGCTGTCTACATCACGCGCTCTGCCATGTGATGGGCGCCACCTTCGGCGTGGCGCATGGCGACGTCAACTCTGCCGTGTTGCCGCATGCGCTGCGCTTTAACGCAGCCGCTGCCGCGCGTGAACTGGCGCCTGCTGCCGCCCGACTCGGCTTGCCCGGGAAACCTGCAGATGCCGGCGAACAACTGGCCAACTGGCTGCACGAGTTGCAGCAAACCATTGGTACACCAAACCGCTTGCGCGACCTCGGCATCCCGCGCGAACAGCTCTCAGGCGTAGCCGAAAAAACATTGCACGAACGCGGTCTGGCCTACAACCCACGCAGCGTCAACGACGCCAGCGAGCTTGAAGACATCTTGCTGGCCGCCTGGTAATTTTTCACCCTGTCACCCATCCCCCCTCACTTGATTGGAGAACACGCATGAACATCATTGAAAGCGGAAAAACTTTAGGCGCGCGCGTCGAAGGTCTTGATTTGTCAGTCCCGCTGACAAATGTGCAGTTTGCTCAACTGGAGCAAGCCCTTGGTAAATACGGCGTCTTGAGTTACCCCCAACAAACGCTGACAAGCCTGCAGCTAAAACAATTTTCAGAGCGCTTTGGCGAACTGGAAGTCAACGTCGCCAACATGTACCAAGAGGCCGGCCTGCCTGAGGTGATGATCCTCTCGAACAAAGTCGAAAACGGGAAACCACTGGGCCTGAGCGATGCCGGACAAGACTGGCACACCGACATGTCGTACAGCAAGATGATTGCGTTTACCAATGTGCTGTACGGGCTTGAGATTCCTCACCGCCATGGCGAGCCGCTGGGCAACACCGAGTTCTGCAACATGCATGCCGCTTACGACGAGCTGCCAGAGTCGCTCAAGACCCAATTAGCCAGCATGAGCATCACGCATAACTTCGAGAAGTTTTGGGAAAAAATGCGCTTAGAGAAAGGTCAACGCCCACCCCTGACCGATGCCCAGCGCGCGGCCAAACCGCCGGTGTCACACCCAATCTTCATGACCCACCCGATCACCGGCAAAAAAGTGCTCTACGCCAACCCGGGTTATTCGATGCGTATCAACGAACTACCGCAAGCTGAAAGCGACGAAATTCTGGCGTTTTTGTTCAAGCACCAGTTGCAGGAAAAATACCAGTATCGGCATCGTTGGAGCGTCGGCGACGTGCTGATGTGGGACAACATGGGCACGCTGCACAACGCTGTGCCCGACTACCGGCCGGATGAACACCGCTACATCAAGCGCTGCCAAGTCATGGCCAACCGTTACTTTGAAAAAGCCTTAGCATGAAAGTTATCAGCTACCGCAAAGACAACAGTCCGGTGCTGACTGGTGTCGTCGTCGAGCAAGGTGTATTGGACATCAGCGCATGGGCGGCAGGACTGTCGCCATCCAGCGAGGCTGTAGAGCGGAATGCTAAAGCGGGTGTAGATGCGCCTGCAGGCGGCATTCTGCTCTGGCTGCAGTCGGGTAAGGGGGCGATCTCAACGCTGACCGAACATGTCCGCGAAGCATTACTCAAGCCCGACACTCAGTTTGAAAAACTCGACAATCTGCAGTTGTATGCGCCTGTGCCACGGCCAGGAAAAATCATCGGCGTTGGCCGCAATTACGCTGACCACGCGAAAGAAACCGGCGTTGCGCCGTTCGAGAATCCACGCATCATTTTCAAGGTGTCATCGTCTATCGCAGCGCCGGGTGCTCCCGTGTCTCGACCAGCCTCGGTCGCCAAGATGGACTTCGAAGTTGAGCTGGCTGTCGTCATCGGCGGCTATGGCAAAGACGTGCCCGAATCAGAGGCCTTGTCTCTGGTGGCCGGCTACACGGTTTTGAACGACTTGAGCGCCCGCGAATTTCAGTTTGACATCGCGCAAGCGCAGACCACGTTTGCCAAAAGCATGGACGGCTTTGCGCCCATGGGACCGTGGATGGTGACGCGTGACGAGATTGCTGACCCTCAACAACTGGAAGTCTTTTGCTGGCTAAACGGAACACAAATGCAGCACGGCCACACCTCAGACATGCTGTTTCCGGTGGCCACGCTGATTGCCTATGTGTCGCGTTTTATGACGCTCGAACCTGGCGACATCATCGGCACCGGAACACCCGCCGGTATTGGTGCATTTCGGCAACCGCCAGTTTATTTGCAGCCTGGCGATGAACTGCGCCTAGAGGTCAGCCAAGTCGGTTCGATGACGCACCGAATTGCCTGAGGCCGCAAGTTAGCTTTACCATCTGGCTTTTTCGACAACACTATAAAAGAGACATCATGAAAAAATCGTTGTTCAGACTCGTCGCGACCGCCGCTCTGGCAGTCGCTTCAGGCGTCACCTTTGCCGCCGATGTTTACCCATCTAAACCCGTGCGTTTGGTGGTTGGCTTTGCAGCAGGCGGGCCCACCGACGTCATCGCCCGCGTGTTGGCCCAAGACATGTCTGTGACTTTGGGGCAAAGCGTCATCGTCGACAACAAGGCTGGCGCCAGTTCGATGATTGCCACTCGAGAAGTGAGCCATGCGTCAGCCGACGGGTATACCTTGCTGTTTTCGTCATTAGGAATGAACGTCAACCCCATCCTTCTTGGCGATAAAGCTGGTTACAACCCAAAAACAGATTTTGCACCGATTTCAAATGCAGCCAACTTGCCGCTGGTCGCTGTCAATGCGTACGACGCCCCTATCAAAAGCATGGCTGACTTGCTCAAAAAAGCCCGCACCAAGGCGGAAGCTGTGACATTCGGTTCCTCTGGTACGGGTGGTTCAGGCCACTTGGCCTCTGAATTACTGGCGACACAAGCCAAGGCCAAAATGCTTCACGTGCCTTACAAAGGCAATGGCCCAGCGCTGCTAGAAGTCATGGCTGGTCGTGTCGACTACATGTTTTACCCGGTGATCGGCATTGCTGAAAACGTCGCGGCAAAACGCCTGCAAATTTTGGCTGTTGGCACAGCGAAGCGCCTGCCCCAATTCCCGAACGTACCAACCATGTCTGAAGTCGGCTTTCCCGGCTTTGAAGAAACTGCACCATGGGTCGGTATGCTGGCACCAGCTAAAACATCACCAGCCATCATCGCTAAATTGCATGACGCCATGACCAAAGCCTTGGCAAAACCCGACGTCAGAGCGCAGCTTGAAAAACTGGGCGCGGTGATCGTCGGCGACACGCCGACTGAATTCGCTGCCTTCCTGAAGCGCGACCATGAGCGTTGGGCCGCAGTGATCAAGGCCGCCGACATCAAGCCAGAAACCAACTAAGTCGTCACTGCCGGAGTCACTGTGTCCACCGCATCCAAAGCCTTTTCAATTGAAGACCTGCGCAGCGCAGCGCGTCACAGACTGCCGCAAGCCATCTTCGATTTTTTCGACGGTGGGGCTGAAGATGAGCTGACCTTGGACGACAACCAAGCCGCCTTCCGGCGGATTCGGTTGCTGCCCAAAGTGCTGACCGATGTGTCTCAAGTGAAGACCGACGTTCAGTTGCTGGGCCAAGCGGCTGCCATGCCCTTGGCGATTGCGCCGACAGGCGCGGTGGGCTTCGGCTGGCGCGGCGGTGACATCGCCATCGCCCGCGCCGCAGTTGCGGCCAACATCCCGTACACGCTGTCGAGTGCGGCCACCGCGTCAATTGAGCAAGTCGCCAAGGCGGCGCCAGGGCGGCTCTGGTTTCAGGCTTACATCCTGCGCAACAAACCTTTTCTGGATGGCTTGATCGCCCGGGCGCTGGCGGCTGACTATGAAGCGCTGATGATCACGGTCGACTTGCCCGTGGGCGGCAAGCGCGAGCGCGATTTCCGCAATCACTTCTCGGTGCCATTTCGTTTCACCGCAAAAAACCTCTTGGACTTTTCGTGCCACCCAAGGTGGCTCTCGGACATCCTGCGCTTTGGCATGCCGGTCATGGAAAACATGATCGGGCTCGACATGCAGGCCAAGAACGCCACCGCCATCGCGTCGTCGGTGGGCCGCAGCTACGACCCGGCTTTCAACTGGGACAGCTTGCAAAAAATCCGTGACCAATGGCCGCGCAAATTGATCGTCAAAGGCATCTTGCGCCCCGACGATGCGAGTCGGCTGGCCGACATGGGTTGCGATGCGCTGGTGGTGTCCAACCACGGGGGCCGCCAGCTCGACGGTGCGGTCGCCACACTGGACGGCCTGCCCGCTGTTGTGCAGGCCGTCAGCGGCCGCATGCCTGTATTGCTGGACGGCGGCGTGCGTCGCGGCTCGGACGTTTTCAAAGCCATCGCCCTCGGCGCCGCTGGCGTGCTGGTGGGTCGCTCCACTCTGTATGGCGCGGTAGCCGCCGGCGAAGAAGGCGCACATCGGGCCTTGGCGATACTGCGCGACGAGTTCACGCGTACCATGCAACTGAGCGGTGCGTGTACAGTCGCCGACATTCATTCCGGGTTGCTTTTTGAGCCGTCTTTGAGAGCCAACCCAAAACCATAAAAGGATTTTCATGCGCGCAGCTTGGTACAGCAAAAATGGGGAAGCCCGAGACGTTCTGATCGTGGGTGAGATGCCTGACCCGACACCCGGTCCAGGCGAAGTGCGCATTCGCATGGCAACATCCGGCGTGAACCCCTCAGACGTCAAATCACGCCGCGCCAAGCCCCTGACGGATGAACGGATCGTGCCGCACAGCGATGGCGCCGGTGTCATCGACCAAGTCGGTGAAGGGATTCCCGCCAGCCGAATCGGTGAGCGTGTGTGGACCTGGAACGGGCAATGGCAACGCTCCATGGGGACGGCCAGTGAATTCGTCGTACTGCCATCAGCGCAAGCGGCACACTTGCCCGACGCCATTGATTTTGCAGCCGGCGCCTGCCTCGGTATTCCAGCCTTGACAGCGATTCAGGCGGTTCGACTGAGCGGCGACGTGGCCGGTAAAAAAGTGCTGGTGGTTGCGGCTTCATCGGCTGTGGGTCACTACGTTTCGCAGCTGTTGTCGCTGGCTGGCGCGCATGTGATTGGCACTGTCGGCTCCCCGGAAAAAGCCAAACACGCACAAGCCGCTGGCGTGCGCGATGTGATTTACTACAAAACCGAAGCGGTGGCCGAGCGCCTGAAAGCACTGACCAACGGCAAAGGTGTCGACGTCATCATCGACATGGATTTCTCCACCACCTCGGCGTTGCTGACAGCCGGTGGACTCGCGCCGCATGGCCGGGTGGTTTGCTACGGCTCCAATGTGGCGACCGACCTGCCGATCAACTTCAGGACCATGCTGTCGAACTCTCTGGAGTTGAAGTTTTTCTTAGTCTATGACCTGCAAGCCGCCGACCGCATTGCCGCGCTGAAGCAACTCGACGAACTGCTTCAGCTCAATCGACTTCAGCACACCATCAGCAGGACTTTTACACTGGCAGACATTGCACAGGCCCATGAAGCGGTTGAGGCGGGACAAGACATCGGCAATATTGTGGTGACCTTGTAAGTGCGCCTGTGGCGCAGTCTGCGCGCAGACACTTTCTTCCTGATTCTGTTGGCTGTTTTGGTCTTGCTCAGCCTGGCTGACCCGAGTCAGATAACGCGCTATCCGGCCTTGGTCGACTGGCCGACGATCGCGGCGCTCACCGGCCTGCTTGTTCTGACGAAAGGCTTGGAAGTCAGCGGCGCCATGCACTGGCTCGGCCGTCGCCTGATCGGACTGATGGCGACCGAGCGCGCCGCTGCGCTGTGGCTGGTGACAGCCGCTGCCCTGCTGTCCACCGTGCTAACCAACGATGTAGCGCTCTTCGTCGTGGTGCCGCTCACGCTAGGAGTTTGCCGCATCACCCGCATGCCGGCCACGCGCCTGATCGTCTTCGAAGCGCTAGCGGTCAACGCCGGATCGGCTTTGACGCCCATCGGCAATCCCCAAAACATCTTTTTGTGGCAACTGTCGCATGTCTCCTTCGGCGAGTTTGTGCTGCACATGCTGCCACTGGTGGCGCTGCTGATGGCCGTGCTGCTGTTGGTGACGGCTTTCGCCTTCGGCAGCCGACGGATACAAGTCGGCGATGACAACAAGCACCCGCCTGTGCGACTCGACCAGCCGCTGCTATGGATATCGCTGGCACTCTACCTGCCATTTTTGGTGGCCACCGACATGCGCCATGCGCCATGGGCCTTGCTGGCGGTATTGCTGATTTTTCTGGCATTTCGTGCCCGTGTGTTGGCTATTCTTGATTGGGGCTTGCTGTTGGTCTTTGTCTTGATGTTCATCGACTTACGCTTGCTGGCCAGTCTGAACATCGTGCAAGGCACCATGCAGACACTTGGCCTAGAACATCCGGTCAATCTTTACTTCAGCAGCATGGCGGCGTCACAGATAGTCAGCAACGTACCAGCGACGATCGCACTGGCTGAATACTCAGCCAACTGGCGTGTCATCGCTTATGGCGTGAATGTTGGTGGCTTCGGCCTGATGGTCGGCTCGCTGGCGAATTTGATCGCCCTGCGCATGAGCGGTGACCGCAAAGCATGGCTGGTGTTTCATGCCTATTCGATTCCGTTTCTGGGACTCGGGGCCGCGCTGGGTTACGCCATCATGTTTTGACGGGCTAAAATGCAAAACAATGCGGGTATAGCTCAATGGTAGAGTTCTTGCTTCCCAAGCAAGCCACGAGGGTTCGATTCCCTCTATCCGCTCCAAACGCCCATTTCACAGCGTCTCAAACCACCTCATAACCCGCATGCCTAAAGGCTTAGCGGGTTTTTTGTTGCCTCACGCAGTTTCAGGGTATCTCATGAAGTACCAACATTTCGTTGGTATATCTGTTGGTACTTTTAGACCCCCCAACCGTCAATTGAAAAAACCAGCAAGGCTGGTTTTTTGCTTTCAAACCGCATGACCTTGATTACGCTCAACAGCCTTCGGGCTTATTTCACCAAAGACGGCAACCACAGCGAGAACATCGGCACATAGGTCACCAGCAGCAAGCAGACGCCGAGAGCACTGTAAAACGGCAAGATAGAGCGCATCACTTCGCCGACCGATATACCCCCGATGGCGCAGCCGACAAACTGCACCGAGCCGACCGGCGGCGTGTTCAAGCCCAGTGCGCAGTTGATCAGCATGACGATGCCGAACTGGATCGGGTCCATGCCGAATTGCATGGCAATAGGCAAGAAAATCGGCGTGCAAATCAGAATCGTTGCGGCCATGTCCAAGAAGGTTCCGAGGATGAACAACAAGACGTTGATCATCAGGAAGATGACCCACGGTTGACTGCTGACTGACTTCATCATGTCGCCGGTCATTTGCGGTACCTCGTACAGCGCCATGAAGTAACCAAACGCATTGGAAATCCCAATCAGCAGCAGCACCACGCCGGTCGTCTTGCAGGCTTTAATACAAGCTTTGAGGAAGTTTTCCAATGACAGCGAGCGGTAAAGCACCACCGTGACCAGCAGCGCCCAAGCCACTGCGATAGAGGCTGACTCTGTCGCCGTGAAGGCGCCGGACAGGATACCGACCAGAATAATCACGACCACCAGCAAGCCCGGCAGTGAAGCCCCAAAGGCCTTCATGACCTCACCCCAACCAGGGAAGGCACCGCGCGTTGGGTAGCCACGCTTGACCGCGACCCAATAGGCCGCACCCAAGTTGCAAAGCGTCAGGATGATCGCGGGCACCAAGCCGGCCAAGATCAAACTCAACACGCTGACCGAGGCAATGCCTGAGGTGGCCAGCGTGAAGATGATCATGTTGTGCGAGGTCGGCATGATGGCGCCCACCAGCGCCGCATGGGTGGTGACGTTGACGGCGTAGTCGGCGTCATAGCCTTCCTTCTTCATCAACGGAATCATCACCGAGCCCATGGCTGAAACGTCAGCCAAGGGTGATCCGGCCACGCCGCCAAACAAGGTGCAACCGATAACGTTGCTCATCCCCAGACCACCCCTCACATGGCCGACTAGGCTGTTGGCAAAGCGAACGATGCGTTCCGCAATGCCGCCATAGAGCATCAGCTCACCCGCAAATACAAAAAACGGAATGGCCAGAAACGAGAATACTTGCATGCCCCCGACCATCTTCTGAAACACAACGGCAATCGGCAGGCCCGCCGCAACGATGGTAGCCACAGAAGACAGGCCGATCGCAAAGGCGACCGGCACACCCAGCACCAGTAAGAGCGTGAAGCTCAGGGCGAGTACGGTCAGTTCCATGTCGGCTCCACAACTTGACCGCGCACCAGCGCCATCACATGTTCAATTGAAAAAATCACAATCAGCGCGCCGGCGATCATCACCGGTACGTAGTCAATACCGTCGGGCACGGGAAGCATGGGTTTCTTCTCTGTCCATTTGGCACTGGCCCAAAGCCAGCCACCCTGCACCATCAGCACGCCAAAAGTGCCAACCAGCAAATGAATCAGGATTTCAATACGGTGCTGCCACTTGTCGGGCAACAAGCCAACCAAAGATTCCAGGCCAATGTGACCCGCATCACGCACGCCCACAGCCAAGCCAAAGGCGGTCACAAACAAGACCAACAGCAGGGCCAAAGCTTCGGCCCAGGTGGGGGTGTCGTTGAAGACATAGCGTCCGATCACTTGCCACTGTACGCACAGAATGACCGCAATCAAACAAGTCACGGCGAGTACCAGGCAGAGCTTTGACAGCGCGATGCAAAATTTTGTATACATTGATGTTCCTCCGCGCACCCACACCGATGCCCGCCTGTGTAGGCAGGACATACAGCGTCGGGGTTGGATTTTTTTATTTAGTGTCTTGAACCGTTTTGACCAAGCGCTTCATGTCGGGCGTGGTCATGAACTTGTCATAGACGGGGCCCATGACGGCTTGGAAGGAAGTCTTGTCAACCTCAACGATTTGCGCGCCAGCGGCCTTGACGTTGGCCAGTGATTTGGCTTCTTGCTCATCCCACTTTTGACGCTCAAAGACAACCGACTCTTTGGCTGCGGCACGGATCATGTCTTGCTCAGCCTTCGGCAACTTGTCCCATGAGATTTTGGACATGACCAAGATTTCTGGTGCCATCGAGTGTTCCGTCTTGGAATAGAACTTGACGGCTTCGACGTGTTTGGCGGTGTCGAAGGAAGGGATGTTGTTCTCGGCTGCATCAATCAAGCCGGTCTTCAGACCGGTGTAGACCTCACCATAGGGCATGGGTGTGGCGTTGGCACCCATGGCGCTGATCAGGGCAACCCACAGGTCAGACTGCTGGACCCGGATTTTCATACCCTTGGTGTCAGCCACGGTCTTGATGGGTTTCTTGGCGTAGATGGAGCGGGCGCCGCTGTCATAAAAGGCCAGACCAATGAAGCCGGCCGACTCACAGCTCTTGAGGATTTCGTCACCCACGGGGCCATCCAGCGACTTGCGCATATGCGCCACCGAACGGAACAAGAAAGGCATGGTGGGCACTTGCGTCATCGGGCAGATGGCGTTCATCGGACCGACGTTCACGCGAGTCAGGTCCAAGGCACCGATCTTCACCTGGTCGATAGTTTCCTTTTCTGTTCCCAAGGCAGACTTGTTAAAGACCTTGATTTTGTGTTTTCCGCCGCTCTTTTTCTCGAGCAATTCGCTCATGTGCCGAACCGCCGTAACGGTCGGGTAGTCGTCTGCGTTGTGCGTGTCTGCGGAGCGGAATTCAGTGGCATAAGATGAGCAGGCCAATACGAACGCAGCAGCGGCAACAAGGGATTTTTGAAATTTCATGATGTCTCCTTAAGAGTGGATTTGAGTTAAGAACCGAAAGAAAAAAATATCAACACAGGGTGAAGCGGGAAAAAACGGGTTCAGGCAGTCCGCGCGCACCGACCTCTAGCGCAAACACAGCGCCATTCAGGCCAGCGTGCTCCGGCTGCACGCCTGCAGGCAAGATGGAGGTCACAAAAAGCACGTCTAAGTTCGGACCACCAAAAGCACACATGGCCGGCTTAGACACAGGGACGCTGACGGATTGAAGCAACTCGCCTTGCGGAGAGAACTGATGCACCAAGCCCGCGTCGTTGGCACAAATCCAATAGCAGCCAGTCGCATCAACTGCCGCGCCATCAGGGCGACCCGGCAAAGAAAGCATGTCGACGAACAGGCGCTGACGGGACAGCGCCCCGGTTGTCGCGTCGCGATCGAACACCCAAATTTTTTGAATTGAAGGATGAGAGTCAGACAGGTAGTAAGAACCGCCGTCAGGGCTGAAGCCCATGCCGTTCGGCGTCACAAAACCGCTTATTTGGAGCTCATTCAAACCAGCCTCGTCAAAGCAATAAACCGCACCCACCGGTGCCGCCAGTGACATGTCCATGCACATGGTGCTGACCCAAAAACGACCTTGGGCGTCACAACGGCCATCGTTGAAACGCATGTTGGGCATGGGATGTTTGACGCCGGCCAGCAGCGTCGCATCGACGCCGCCCTCCTGCCCTAGCTTGAGCAGATAAATGCCAGTTTCCATAGCCGCGACCAGCGTTTGTGGCTCACCCGTGCGGCTGGTCAATGCCATGCAACCCACCCGCTCCGGCGTGTGCCAGGTTTGCTGCGTCTGACTGGCCCAGTCAAACCGGTGAATACGGCATCCCTCAATATCCACCCAATACAAAGCTTGCTCTGCAACCGACCACACCGGGCACTCACCCACGCGGTCGCGCGAGTTGGTCAAGATGCGGGGAGTCTGCGTGCTCATGGTGTCACCTGATGGGCGTCACTGAGAAGAGTCACTGAAACGGACCGGCTTTGACAAAACCGCCACCCTGAAACTGCACGGCGGGGTCGTTCAAGTCGGGCGCGGCTGTGCGGGCATAGACGGCGTCTTTGAACACGTCGGAGCTGTCTTTCGGCACATAACCCACGTGACGGGCTTTGCTGTTGTCCCACCAAGTCACCGCGTTGTCCGACATGCCAAAGATGATGGAGTGGCCCAGCACAGGGGTTGTCAGACAAGCCGTGATCAGGCGGTGCAGGTCATCAAAACTCAGCCAACTGGCCAGCATGCGGCGGTCCCGCGGCTCAGCCAACGAAGAGCCAATGCGCACGCAGGCGGTCTCGATGCCGTAGCGGTCAAAATAGAAACGCGACAGGTCTTCGCCAAAGGCTTTGCTGACCCCGTAAAAGCCATCGGGACGCGCAGGCTGGTCGGCGTTGATGGTTTCGCTCTGGCGATAAAACCCCGTCACATGGTTAGAGCTGGCAAACACCACTCGCTTGACGCCATGTTTGCGTGCGGCCTCATACAAGTGATAAACACCCAGAATATTGGCCTGCATGATGGGCTCGAAGGGCCCCTCAACTGACACGCCGCCCAAGTGAATGATGGCATTGACGCCCGCCACCATGGTGTTCACAGCGTCGCCATCGGCCAAATCGGCCAAAACGACCTCTTCGTTTTGCCCAGCCACCCCAAGATCAACACGGTCAGACAGACGCAAGACATCGCAATTGGCCTTGAGACGCTCTCGCAATGCTTGACCCAGCCCCCCTGCGGCCCCAGTCAACAATAGCTTTTGGTGGCTCTTCAATGTCGTCATGTGAGTCATTCCCATTTTTTTACGGCTCGTACATTCATTTCACGTCAGTCATGAGTTGTCTGACAAGTTGAAAATTATCACAGCGTGAATTTAGCAAGTCAAGGGCAATTTTCCCTATCTAGGGAAAACCCTAGATCAGCTAACTACCGTCGCTGCAAACGAAAAAAAGGTCCTGAAGGACCTTTTTTAATGGGCGACTGAAACGTCAACTCAGATCAGCGTTACACCCGTCTTAGATTGCAGCAACTCCAACGTCACGCCGGGCGCCATCTCGATGACTTTCAAGCCTTGCGGCGTCACGTCCATCACGGCCAGATCAGTGATGATGCGGTTGACCACGCCAACGCCTGTCAGCGGCAACGTGCATTGGGTCAGAATTTTCATGTCTTCCGTGCCGTCTTTCTTTTTGGCGACGTGCTCCATCAACACGATCACGCGCTTGACACCGGCCACCAAATCCATGGCACCGCCCATGCCTTTGACCATCTTGCCGGGGATCATCCAGTTGGCCAAGTCGCCCTGCTCGCTGACCTGCATGGCGCCAAGGATAGACAGGTTGATCTTGCCGCCACGAATCATCGCAAAGCTGTCTTGCGTGCCGAAGATCGACGAGCCTGGAATGGTGGTGACTGTTTGCTTACCCGCGTTGATCAAGTCAGCATCAACTTGGTCTTCAGTCGGGAAAGCACCGATGCCGAGCATGCCGTTTTCAGACTGCAGCCAGACTTCGATGTCCTTGGACACAAAGTTAGCCACCAGCGTCGGAATGCCGATACCGAGGTTGACATAAAAGCCGTCTTCGAGTTCTTGGGCCGCACGGGCGGCCATCTGGTCTTGGGTCCACGCCATATCAGGCTCCTGTTGGGTTGCTGGTCGGTGCGGACACCGTGCGTTTTTCAATGCGCTTTTCAGGGTTCGCATTGAGCACGATGCGGTGCACGTAAATGCCGGCCAAATGAATGTCGTCAGGCGCGAGTTCACCCAGCTCGACTATTTCCTCGACCTCGACAATGCACAGCTTGCCGGCCATGGCCACAGCCGGATTGAAGTTCCGGGCCGTCAAACGAAAACGTAAGTTGCCTGACTTGTCGGCGGTGTGCGCTTTGACAAACGAGACATCAGGAATCAAGGAGCGCTCCATGATGTAGTTTTCGCCATCGAACTCACGCACTTCTTTGCCTTCAGCGACCAAGGTTCCGACGCCGGTTTTGGTGAAAAACGCAGGAATACCAGCACCGCCAGCGCGCAGCTTTTCAGCCAACGTGCCTTGCGGTGTGAACTCCAACTCCAGCTCGCCGGCGAGGTACTGGCGCTCGAACTCTTTGTTCTCTCCAACGTAGCTTGAAATCATTTTTTTGATCTGCCGCGTCTCTAACAATTTGCCGAGGCCAAAGCCGTCAACACCGGCGTTATTAGAAATCACGGTGAGGTTTTTGACTTGGCTTTGTTTGAGCGCCTCGATCAGCGCTTCAGGAATACCGCACAGGCCAAAACCACCGACAGCCAACAGCAGACCGTCCTTGACGACGTCCTGAATGGCGGCTTCAGCCGAGGGAAATATTTTATTCAAAAGTGTCTCCAGTTGACCCTGCAAAGCCGTGAATCGGCCGCACAGCAGAGCCATTACGATACTACGTAACGCATTACGTAGTTTTCCCTAAAGGTTTGCCCCATGGACATGGATTACCAACTGGCTTTTGACTTGGCACCCGTGGGCTTGGTGTTGTCGCGAAACCGGACCATTGTCGATTGCAATCAACATGTGTGTGAGATGTTTGGTGCTGCGCGCGAGCAGTTGGTGGGCCAGTCGTTCAAGGTGCTCTACCCCAGTGATGCCGAGTACGAGCGCATCGGCGCGCGGCTCACTCCGATCTTGAATGTCAACGGGGTGTATGCAGACGACCGCATCATGAAGCGCGTCGGCGGCCGCTTCAAAGACGAGACCTTTTGGTGCCACGTGACGGGCCGAACGCTGAACCGCGACGCACCGCACGAAGCCGGCATCTGGACTTTTGAAGATCTGAGTTCACGGCGCCCGGTCACCGCCGAACTTACCGCCCGCGAACGCGAAGTAGCCGCGCACCTGATGGGCGGATTGACCTCGAAAGAAATTGGCCGCGCTCTCACCATCAGCCACCGAACGGTGGAGATTTATCGGGCACGCCTGATGCGTAAATACAAGGCGTCAACAACGGCAGATTTGGCGCATAAATTGTTGGCAGGCTGAGTCAAGGGAAACCCCTTTTGCCGATCTATAGTCAACGAATGCTTTACACAAAATTGCGTTTCCGGTTTCTGACACGCCGGGGCTTGGTCTATCCCCTCGGACTGTCGCTGACGATTTTGCTGCTGGGCGGCGTCGGCTTTTGGCTCCTTGAACCCAATGTCAAAACGCTCAGCGACGGGCTTTGGCTGGCCTTCACCACGGCCGCCACCGTCGGCTATGGTGACATCGTGCCAAGCACCCACAGCTCCCGCGCTTTTGCGGTGCTGGTAGTGCTACTGGGTCTGGCGGTGTTGTCGCTGGTCACGGCGTCGGTAGCCGCCGTCTTTGTGGGTCATGAAGAACGCGACATCGAGCGTGAACTGATGAAAGAAATTCGAGCACTGCGGGCTGAAGTAGCGGCCTTACACCATCATCAACAAACCGTTTGGGCGAACCGCCACAGCACCCAAGACTGAAGCGTCATGAAACTTTAGCCAGCCTTCGGTCCGTCGACCACTTCAGCCGCCGTGCGAAACGCCTCAACTGACGCTGGCACACCGCAATACACGGCGGCTTGTAACAAGACTTCCTGAAGTTCGGCAGGTGTCACACCGTTGTTGAGTGCCCCGCGAACATGGCCTTTCAGCTCGTGCTGTTTGCCCATGGCCGTCAGCATGGCAACGGTGATCAAGCTGCGGGTTCTGAGGTCTAACCCCGGCCGCTGCCAGACATCACCCCAGGCTTTGGCGGTGATGTGATCTTGAATCGGCTGCGTGAAAGCAGTCGCGCCACCCAGCGCTTTCGCCACAAAATCTTCACCCATCACCTTTTTGCGAGTGATCAGGCCTTTGTCAAAGTTGCTGCTGTTGCTGGCGGTCATGCTGAGTACTCCTGAGTGAAAACGCTCAGCATAACGGCACATGCGCCCGTTTGAGCGCTGGACCCAAGCGTTTAACATCACGCATGAAATTTTTAATCCGCTCCTTTTTTAAAACCCTGCGCGTTGTACTCGGTCCGGTGATGTTGCTCAAAGAACGCTTGACCCGTCCCGCCGGGCTGGTACGTGCGCTAGCGGCGCAAGACCTCATCGACAAGCAGTGCGAGAGCTTGGTGCTGTATCACTACAAGACCTGCCCTTTTTGCATGAAAGTGCGTCAGGAAATGCGGCGCTTGTCTTTGCCGATTCAACGCATTGATGCTCAGCCCGAGGGTCGCGACAGGGAGGCGTTGCGGCAAGGCGGCGGACTCGCCAAAGTACCCTGCTTGAAAATCACAGATGCCGCGGGCAGCAGCCAGTGGCTTTACGATTCCGACAAAATTGTGGCCTACCTGCGTGGCCGTTTTTCAGGCAATTCAGTCGCTGCCTAAAATCATTTTTCGAATGTGGTCAGGCAGGGTCTTGGCTTTTTGTGCCGGGAAATCGACCCAAATAGTGGTCGCTCCACCGGCTGCACAAATCACACCGGGCTGGTCGACCCGCTCCATCGTGACCCAGGTTTCAAAAGTGGTTCTCGCCGGGTCGCTGACGTACATCTTGACCAGCACGTCGCCCGGGTACTCCAGCTGCTTGTAAAAATTACAAAAGGCATTGACGATGACTGGCCCTTCACCTTGGGGGTCGGGCATGCCGCCGATGCTGTGCATCCAGTCGATGCGAATGGTCTCCATGTAGCGGAAATACGAACCATTGTTAAGGTGACCCATCGCGTCCATGTCGCCCCATCTTATGGGGATGTGCATGTCATACACCTGCTTTTTAATCTCAGGAATCTCGATCTTCATGTGTGCCTTCATTGGTAACAGAATGACAAAGCTTGCCTACGCCTGCACGGCGGCATAATAAAATTGTTTGGTCGCCGCAAGTGACCCCTCACCCAAGCAGCCAGCCCGACACCGCTGCAACTCAATTATCACGGAGCCCCTACTGCATGAACAACGAAGACATCCTGGCCCAATTCGGTCCCCGTGAAGCCATGGACTACGACGTGGTGGTGGTCGGCGGCGGTCCAGGTGGCTTGGCCACGGCAATTCGCCTGAAACAACTGGCGGCCGAAAAAGGCACCGATATATCTGTGGTGGTACTGGAAAAAGGCTCTGAGCCCGGTGCGCACATTCTGTCGGGCGCGGTAATGGACCCGAAAGCTTTGACTGAATTGATCCCCGACTGGAAGGCGCTGGGCGCGCCGCTGAACCAGCCCGTCACAGCGGATGAAGTGCTGTTTTTAAGCGAACAAGGTTCAACCAAAACACCGGGGTTTTTAGTCCCCGACTGCATGCACAACGAGGGCAACTACATCGTCAGCCTAGGCAATGTGGTGCGCTGGTTGGCGCAGCAAGCTGAAAACCTCGGCGTTGAGATATTCCCCGGCTTTGCGGCCGCTGAAGTCCTTTACAACGCAGACGGCTCGGTCAAAGGCGTGGCCACCGGCAATCTGGGCGTCAGCAAAACCGGCGAGCCCGGCGAGAACTTCCAGCTCGGCATGGAGCTGCTTGGCAAGTACACGGTATTTGCTGAAGGCGCACGCGGCCACTTGGGTCGGCAGTTGATCAGCCGCTTCAAGCTGGACGAAGGCAAAGACCCGCAAGCCTACGCGCTCGGCATCAAAGAACTGTGGGAAATTGACCCGGCCAAACACAAAGCCGGGCTGGTGGTGCACACCGCCGGCTGGCCGATGCAATCCGACACCTACGGTGGCGGCTTCATGTACCACCTTGAAGACAACAAGGTCACGCTCGGACTGGTCACGGGGCTTGACTACAGCAACCCCTACCTCAGCCCGTTTGAAGAAATGCAGCGCTGGAAAACGCACCCCGCGATTCGCCAGTACCTCGAAGGCGGCAAGCGCATCAGCTACGGTGCGCGCGCCATCACGGCTGGTGGTGCCTTGAGTTTGCCGAAGACGGTGTTCCCTGGCGGTGCCTTGGTCGGCTGCGAAGCCGGTTACCTCAACGCAGCCCGCATCAAGGGCAGCCACGCCGCCATCAAAACCGGCATGCTGGCGGCTGAAGCTGCTTACGCCGCAGTGACGAATGGTCGCCAACACGACGAGCTCAGCGCCTACCCGGCTGCCTACTCAAAAAGCTGGCTAGCCAAAGAAATGAACCAATCACGCAACTTCAAGGCATGGTTCAAAAAAGGCTTGTACATGGGCTCGTTCATGACCGGCATCGAGCAGTGGTTGCTGCCGCGTCTGGGTATTCAGAGCCCGCCGTGGACGATTCACCGCACCCAAGCCGATCACCTTATGCTGAAACCGGCGGCGGAGTGCCAGCCCATCATCTACCCGAAGCCGGACAACCAGATCACCTTTGACCGCTTAAGTTCGGTTTTTGTCTCGAACACCAACCACGAAGAGCAGCAACCAGCGCACCTGACGCTGAAAGATGCCAGCGTGCCTGTCAGCGTCAACCTGGCCACCTATGCCGGTCCTGAAAGCCGTTACTGCCCGGCCGGTGTTTACGAGTACGTGAAGAACCCGGATGACACCGACCGGCTGCAGATCAACGCACAAAACTGCGTTCACTGCAAGACCTGCGACATCAAAGACCCGACGCAAAACATCGTCTGGGTCACGCCCGAAGGTGGCGGCGGACCCAACTACAGCGGTATGTGAACCGCGCCGGCTGAGCCGCCGTTTGGCGGGCTCAGCCCTCAGCGACCTGGTGGTTCGCCATCAATTCGAGTGACCGAACCAAGGCGGAATGATCCAGGTCTTGCATGCCATTGGCACTGCAGACCTGCATCAGTTGCGCCGCACCGGCAGTTTGCGGCAGCGCGACACCCAGGGCCCGCGCACCGTTCAGCGCCAAGTTCAGGTCTTTTTGATGCAAGCCAATGCGAAAGCCCGGCGCGAACGTGCGTTTGATCATGCGCTCGCCATGCACTTCCAAAATGCGTGAGGCCGCAAAACCACCCATCAGTGCCTGACGCACTTTGGCAGGGTCGGCGCCAGCCTTGCTGGCAAACAGCAAGGCCTCGCCAACGGCAGCGATGTTCAACGCCACGATGATTTGATTTGCCACCTTGCACGTTTGGCCATCCCCATTACCGCCGACCAGCGTGATGTTTTTACCCATCAACTCAAACAGCGGCTTGACGCGTTCAAACACCGCATCGGGTCCGCCGATCATGATGGTCAGGCTGGCCGCCTTGGCACCGACTTCTCCACCGGAGACAGGTGCGTCCAGATAGTCAGCACCCAGCGCGTTGATCTTTTGGGCAAAGGTCTTGGTGTCCATCGGCGAGATCGAGCTCATATCGACCACTGTCTTGCCTTTGGACAATCCAGCGGCCACACCGTTGCCTGCGAACAGAACTTTGTCGACATCCGGCGTGTCGGGCAGCATCATGAAAATAATGTCCGCCCTCTCAGCCACTTCACGCGGCGAGCTGCAAGCAGTAGCGCTGCCAGTCAACAGATCTGCCGGGATCTTGCTACGGGTGTTCAGGAAAACCTCATGCCCCGCGTTGATCAAATGCGCGGCCATGGGTGCGCCCATGATGCCCAAGCCAATGAATCCAATTTTGCTCATTCAAATACTCCAGTCTCAGTTCATAGAAAAGCGTGACATGCGTTGCCGCTCAATCGCGATAACGATCGCACAAAGCTTGGGTCGCACTGCGGAAGGTGCCAAGGTCGCTACCGACGCCAACGAAGGTCGCGCCCAGCGATATGTAGTGTCTGGCTTGCGCCTCTAAGGGCGCCAGAATGCCGACCGGTTTGCCAGCAGCCTTGACATCGGCAAACACTTGAGCGATCACGGCTTGCACCTCGGGGTGTGAAGGATTGCCGAGGTGCCCCAGCGCAGCGGCCAAATCTGAAGGGCCGACGAAGATCGAGTCAACGCCGTCTATGGCCGCAATTTCTTTGACCGCAGCGACACCCGCCAGACTCTCGATTTGCACCATCACGCAGATGTGCTCGTTGATTGATTTCAAATAGTCAGGAATGGAACCATAGCGATTGCTACGCTGTGACACCGCTACACCCCGAATCCCTTGCGGTGGATAGCGTGTGGCAGAGACCGCACTTCGTGCTTCCTCAGCGCTTTCAACAAAGGGCACGAGGAAGTTGTAGAAGCCCGCATCCAGCAGTCTTTTGAGCTCGACGGCGCTGTTGCACGAAGGCCGTACGATGGGTGCGGACGGGCTGTCTTTGAGCGCCATGAGTTGCGGAATAAAGGTGTTGACATCGTTTGGCGAATGCTCGCCGTCCAGCAGAATCCAGTCAAAACCAGCCAACCCCAGAACCTCCGCCGTGATGGGACTGGCCAAAGACGACCAGCAGCCGATGAGTTTTTTACCAGCCAGCAAATCGCGCTTGAAGCTGTTGGGGAAAGATTGGTATGAAATAGCTTGTGTCATGGCGTAGTTTTGTCTTTTGAAAATGAAGTGTCTTGTGAAAGATCACAGGTGTCGCTTTTAATCATGGGATTTCACCCCCGTTCTTTGTTCCGAGGCTTAAATCAGGCAATCAACTGGACTTTTTATGAGACTTTGATAAAGTAATGCGCGTGATGACATCAGTCATAAGTTGTCCGACGTAAGTTGACCCTACCCCCGTAATTTAATCTTAATCGCCCATTGATACAGCCCCCACAAACCCTTACGCCTGCCGACACCGGCATGGCGGCGTTTGCCCTCCAAGATCTAGGTGCGCCGCGCAGACCGCGAGGCTTGGTCACTGAAGTTGTCGACAGTTTGGCGGGCAGCATTCGAGAAGGCCAACTGCAGCCCGGCACCAAACTGCCGACCGAAGCCGAAATCATGAGCCATTTCGGAGTTAGTCGGACTGTCGTGCGTGAAGCCATCTCAAAGCTGCAAGCATCGGCACTGGTTGAAACCAGGCACGGCATAGGCACCTTTGTACTGGCGCCGCAAAACCCGGGTAACTTCAAAATCGCCGCTGAAGATTTCACCACTATCGCCGATGTGATCTCAGTGCTGGAACTGCGCATCAGCTTAGAGACCGAAACCGCTGGGTTGGCGGCGCTGCGCCGGACAGCCGAGAACCTATTGGCGATGAAGACCGCCTTGGACGCCTTCAAGGTGTCGATTCAACAAGATTCAGATGCCGTTCCGCCTGACTTCCAATTCCACATGGAAGTGGCTCACTCGACCGGCAACCGCCACTTTGCCGACCTGATGACCTATCTCGGCACCATGATCATTCCGCGTACCCGGGTCAACACCACGCTGAACGCACCAGAAGGTCGGTTGAAATATTTGCAACGAGTCCATCAAGAGCACGAGAAAATCTATGAGGCGATTCAACAGCAAGATGTCGAGGCTGCTCGGACTGCCATGCGAACGCATTTATCGAACAGCCGGGAGCGCCTACAAAAAGGCAATAACCTGCACACGATGCAGCCCTAGGCCTTCGGATTAATTTGACAACTTGAAATTGTCAATCGGGAGATTCACCTGCAGGCCTCGGAATCATTAGCCCTTAAGCTACAAATCCAGTAGCGGTGTGCATTTGACTCAAGCAATCTGCGTTATATTCATGACCCATGCGTGCGCTCATTGAAGCTACGGAAAGTTCAAAAAGAAGTAGATAAGAGGAATGGTTCAATGAGTGCGAAGGAAAACGCGGCGGTCGGCCAACTGCTGCAGTTGTTAGAAGCGCGCTATGCGCTGCGTGTCTTGTGGGCTCTCAAAAACGGCCACCCACAAACTTTTCGCCTGCTGCAAGACAGCATCGGCCACATCACCCCAAACACCCTGAACACCCGCATCAAAGAGTTGCGCGCGGCCGGGCTGCTGCACCATGATGGAGACGGCTATGTCGTCACGAGCATGGGTGCTGATCTGCTGAAACGCCTGACTGAGCTGCCCGCCTTTGCCAGCAAATGGTCTGCTAGCCAGGCCAAAGCGGCCATCGTCAAAAACCCCGTCAAGTAAGCCCGTAATCAAGGGCTGCTTTTTAAATCCCTTGCCTTGAAAAGGGCCATGGCATCCCCAAATGCTTTTCTGAACGCATTTCCAATCAAGTTCCAATGCAACAAAACAACTCACCAGACCAAAATCAAACCTTGACCGGTGCCCCCAGCCCGGAAGAACTCGAAGCGGCGCAAGCGGCCAATGAAGTCGACGCCATCGAGGCCCTGCCTGGCTTGCACGCTGAAATCTTGGCCTTACAGGCCAAAAATACAGAATTGGCCGACAGCTACTTGCGGGCCAAGGCTGAAGCCGAAAATTCCCGTCGCCGGGCAGATGAAGAGATCTCAAAGGCCCGCAAGTTTGCCCTTGAGAGCTTTGCAGAAAGCCTGCTGCCTGTCGCCGACAGCCTCGAAGCCGGTCTGCAGCTCAAGGAAGCCAATGCCGAGCAAATTCGCGAGGGTACAGAAGCCACGCTGAAGCAGCTCAAGAGCGCTCTGGAACGCAACCGCGTGATGGCCATCGACCCGGCTGTCGGTACTAAATTTGACCCACATCAGCACCAAGCCATCAGCATGGTGCCGTTGCCGGCTGAGTCAACGCAAGAGGCGAACACCGTGGTCATGGTCTTGCAAAAGGGCTATCTCATTGCAGACCGAGTGCTGCGGCCAGCGCTGGTCACGGTCGCCGCGCCTAAATAAGCGACCTTTAAAAATAAGCCAGTGAACAGGGTCTTGAAGTTTCAGCACTTAACCTTAAGTCAGCTTCATAGCGGCACACAAGCAGTTACATCGCCAGATGAGCAAGCCCTGAAGTCGGGGTGTTTTGACGGCGGCATCGATTAAAAATAACAGGAGTTGAGCATCATGGGAAGAATCATCGGCATTGACCTCGGAACCACCAACAGCTGCGTTTCCGTCATGGAGGGCAACACGCCCCGCGTCATTGAAAACTCTGAGGGCGCGCGCACGACGCCGTCCATAGTCGCTTACCAAGAAGGTGGCGATGTGCTGGTGGGCGCTTCAGCCAAACGCCAAGCGGTCACCAACCCGCGCAACACGCTGTACGCGGTCAAGCGTTTGATCGGCCGCAAGTTCGCCGAAAAAGAAGTGCAAAAAGACATCGATCTGATGCCTTACAAAATTGTGGCGGCCGACAACGGTGACGCTTGGGTGCAAGTGCACGACAAGCAACTCTCGGCACAACAGGTCAGCGCCGACATCTTGCGCAAGATGAAGAAAACTGCCGAAGACTATCTTGGCGAAGCGGTCACAGAAGCCGTCATCACCGTGCCGGCCTATTTCAATGACGCACAGCGTCAAGCCACCAAAGACGCTGGTCGCATTGCCGGTTTGGATGTCAAACGCATCATCAACGAGCCGACGGCAGCTGCCTTGGCCTTTGGCCTGGACAAGCAAGAAAAAGGCGATCGCAAGATCGCTGTGTATGACTTGGGCGGCGGTACCTTCGACATCTCCATCATCGAAATTGCCGATGTCGACGGTGAAAAACAATTTGAAGTGCTGTCGACCAATGGCGACACCTTCTTGGGCGGCGAAGACTTCGACCAGCGCATCATCGACTTCATCATCGACGAATTCAAGAAAGAATCCGGCGTCAACCTCAAAAGCGACGTGCTGGCTCTGCAGCGCCTGAAAGAAGCCGCTGAAAAAGCCAAGATCGAACTGTCGAGCAGCGCCCAGACCGACATCAACCTGCCCTACATCACCGCTGACGCATCTGGCCCCAAACACCTGAACATCAAGATGACACGCGCCAAGCTGGAAAGCTTGGTTGACGAGTTGATCGAGCGCACGATTGCACCTTGCCGCATGGCCGTCAAAGACGCCGGCATCGACGTCAGCGCTATTCATGACGTGATTTTGGTTGGCGGCATGACCCGCATGCCCAAGGTCCAAGAGAAGGTCAAAGAATTCTTCGGCCGTGAGCCACGCAAAGACGTCAACCCTGACGAAGCCGTCGCCGTTGGCGCCGCCATTCAGGGCCAAGTCTTGTCGGGTGACCGTACCGACGTCTTGCTGCTGGACGTGACACCGTTGTCCCTGGGCATTGAGACCATGGGCGGCGTGATGACCAAGATGATCAAGAAGAACACGACCATCCCGACCAAGTTTGCACAGACCTTCTCGACCGCTGAAGACAACCAGCCAGCTGTCACGATCAAGGTGTTTCAGGGTGAGCGCGAGATCGCTTCCGGCAACAAAGGCCTTGGCGAATTCAACCTCGAAGGCATTCCACCCGCATCCCGTGGCACGCCACAGATTGAAGTGTCGTTTGACATTGACGCCAATGGCATCTTGCACGTCGGCGCCAAAGACAAAGGCACCGGCAAAGAAAACAAGATCACCATCAAAGCCAACTCCGGTTTGACCGAAGCTGAGATCCAGCAGATGGTGAAAGACGCTGAACTCAACGCAGCGTCCGACAAAGAAAAAGTCGAGTTCGTTCAAGCCAAGAACAACGCAGAGGCGATGGTCCACAGCGTGCGCAAGTCACTCGGCGAGTACGGCGACAAGCTGGATGCAGGCGAGAAAGAGAAAATCGAAACCGCCATCAGCGAGATGGAAGAAGCGCTCAAAGGCGAAGACAAGGTCGCCATTGAAAGCAAAAACGCCGCGCTGATGGAAGCCAGCCAGAAGTTGGGCGAGAAAATGTACGCCGACATGCAAGCCAGCCAAGCGGAACAAACCGCAGCAGCCGGCCCGAGTGGGACGGCTGGCAGCGACGCCAAGGCTGCCGACGATAATGTCGTTGACGCCGAAGTCAAAGAAGTCAAAAAGGGTTAAACCTTTCTTCGGGCTTCGGCCCGTTGCCCCAAAGCGGAATCAAGGGCTGAGCCCGGATTCCGCTTTCCTACTTCCGGATACCCCGAGTTAATTTCACTGAACACGCAGTTTCATGGCCAAAAAAGATTATTACGACACGCTGGGTGTAGCCAAAAACGCCAGCGAAGAGGACATCAAAAAAGCATATCGCAAGCTCGCGATGAAGCACCACCCTGACCGCAATCAGGGGGATGGCTCCAAGGCTTCTGAAGAAAAATTCAAAGAAGCCAAAGAAGCCTATGAGATGCTGTCGGACGGCAACAAGCGTGCGGCCTATGACCAGTATGGCCACGCCGGCGTTGACCCCAATCGGGGTGGCGGTGGCGGTGGTAGTCCGGAGGGTTTTGGCGGTTTCGCTGAAGCCTTCGGTGATATTTTTGGCGACGTGATGGGCGGCCGCAACCAGCAGCGAGGTGGCCGTCAAGCCTTTCGTGGTGGCGATCTCAGCTACGCGATGGAAGTCACACTCGAAGAAGCCGCCAATGGCAAAGATGCGCAAATTCGCATTCCAAGCTGGGACGACTGCCGCACCTGCCAAGGCAGCGGCGCCAAGCCCGGCACCAAGGTCGCCACCTGCACTACCTGCCACGGCCACGGTGTGGTGCAAATGCGCCAAGGTTTTTTCAGCGTCCAGCAAAACTGCCCCCAGTGCAAAGGCACCGGCAAACTCATCCCTGAACCTTGTGTGGCTTGCCATGGCGTTGGCAAGACAAAAACCAACAAGACCCTCGAAGTCAAAATTCCAGGCGGCATTGACGACGGCATGCGCATTCGCTCCACCGGCAATGGCGAGCCCGGCACCAACGGCGGGCCACCCGGCGACCTTTACATTGAAATTCGCATCAAGAAGCACGACATTTTTGAACGCGAAGGTGACGACCTGCACTGCGTGGTGCCCATCAGCTTTCCACGTGCCTCGCTAGGCGGTGAGATTGAAGTGCCGACACTCTCAGGCAAAGCGGCCATCGACATTCCTGAAGGCACGCAAGCTGGCAAGCAGTTCCGTCTGCGCGGCAAGGGCATCAAAGGCGTGCGCTCCAGCTACCCGGGTGATCTCTACTGCCACATCGCCGTCGAGACACCCGTGAAGTTGACCGAGCACCAGCGCAAGCTGCTAAAGGAATTTGAAGAGTCGCTGAAAAAAGGCGGGGCCAAGCACTCACCCACAGAAGAAGGTTGGACCGACAAGTTGAAGAACTTCTTCAACGCCTGAACGATCGCCTGGATCGTCAGGCGCCCTTGCGCAAGCGCGCGAAAGACCTTGGACGGTGACTGCAACCGGCACTGGCCCCTGCGCGCGTCGGTGGTCTGACCTATAGTTTGCAATCTTTCAAACTACCGCATCCGATCCCTATGAAAACAAAAGCAGCCGTCGCCTGGAAGTCAGGCCAACCCCTGACCATTGAAACCGTTGACTTGCAAGGTCCAAAGTTTGGCGAGGTGTTGATCGAGATCAAGGCCACCGGCATTTGCCACACTGACTACTACACCCTCTCTGGCGCAGACCCGGAAGGCATTTTCCCCGCCATTCTGGGCCATGAAGGTGCCGGCATCGTGGTCGACGTTGGCCCTGGCGTGACCTCGCTGCAAAAAGGCGACCACGTCATTCCGCTCTACACGCCTGAGTGCCGTCAGTGCAAATACTGCCTGTCGCGCAAGACCAATTTGTGCCAGCTGATTCGCGGCACGCAAGGCAAGGGTTTGATGCCCGACGCCACCAGCCGCTTCAGCCTGGACGGTCAGCCCATCTTCCATTACATGGGCACGTCGACCTTCAGTAACTACACCGTCGCACCCGAAATCTCGCTGGCCAAAATCCGCAAGGACGCACCGTTTGACAAGGTCTGCTACATCGGCTGCGGCGTCACCACGGGCATTGGTGCCGTGCTGTTCACGGCCAAGGTCGAAGCCGGCGCCAACGTCGTTGTTTTTGGTCTAGGCGGTATTGGCCTGAACGTGATTCAGGGCGCCAAGATGGTGGGCGCTGACAAGATCATCGGCGTTGACCTGAACCCCGAGCGCGAAGCCATGGCACGCAAGTTCGGCATGACGCACTTCTTGAACCCAAAAGCCATTGAAGCGGCTGGCGGTAACTTGGTCGACGCCATCGTGCAACTGACCGACGGCGGCGCTGACTACAGCTTCGAATGCATCGGCAACACCAAGGTGATGCGTCAGGCGCTTGAATGCACGCACAAGGGCTGGGGCCGCAGCATCATCATCGGCGTGGCCGAAGCCGGCGCAGAAATCTCAACCCGCCCGTTCCAGTTGGTGACCGGCCGCAAATGGGAGGGCTCAGCCTTTGGCGGCGCACGCGGTCGCACCGACGTGCCGAAGATCGTCGATTGGTACATGGAAGGCAAGATCAACATCGACGACCTGATCACCCACACCATGCCGCTGGAAGACATCAACAAAGGCTTTGACTTGATGAAAAGCGGCGAGTCGATTCGCGGCGTTGTGTTGTTTTAAGGCGCGTCGATAGCCGCCAGCACTTTGGGCGGTGACATCGGCAACTCGGTCATGCGCCTGCCTACGGCGTCTGCTATTGCATTCGCAATGGCAGCCATCGCCGGTACGATGCTGACCTCGCCAGCCCCCTTCACTCCAAACGGATGGTTGGGGTTGGGCACTTCGACGATCACGGCTTCAATCATGGGTAAATCTGAGGCCACGGGCATGCGGTAATCGAGGAAGCCCGCGTTCGCAAGGCGCCCGTCCGAGTTGTAGATGTACTCCTCATTCAGCGCCCAGCCAATCCCTTGCACCACGCCACCATGAATCTGGCCCTCGACGTAGCGCCGGTGGATGGCGCGTCCCACATCTTGTGCTGCAACAAAGCGCAGGATCTTGACCGCGCCGGTTTCGGGGTCGACTTCGACATCGCAGAACTGCGTTGAAAATCCTGGTGCCTGACCGCTGGCGTTGACCGCTACTTCAGTCGCAATCGGGCCACCGGTGAGCGCGCGCTTCGTGGCAATGGCTTTGAGCGATAGTGGCTCAAAATCGCCAACGTTACTGTTTCGGACCTTGGCATAGCCATCTTCCCAAATCACGTTTTCAATGTCTGTTTTCCACATCAAAGCAGCGCGTGAGCGCAGGTTGTCAATGATTTTTTTGCAGGCATCGACCACTGCGATACCAGTTGCAAAGGTGACGCGTGAACCGCCTGTGACGTGGGTGTAACCAATCGAGGCGGTGTCGGCCACGATGGAGCGTACTTTGTCGTAGGGCACACCCAAGGTCTCGGCCGCCATCAAGGCCATCGATGCCCGTGAACCACCGACGTCCATGCTGCCGGTGGCCAAAGAAACAGAGCCGTCTTCATTGATGTGGAGGGTGGCGCTCGATTCACCGCCACCGTTAAACCAAAAGCCAGAGGCCACGCCACGGCCTTGGTTCTTGCCAAGCGGTGCGCTATAACCGGGATGATCGACCAAGGCCTGAATCGTTTCGGCAAAGCCATCGTGCGTATGCTGTGCACCCTGCACTGTTGGCGAGCCGGTTTGAACAGCGTTCTTGAGCCTGAGTTGCAACGGGTCCATGCCGATCTTGACTGCCAAGACATCAAGAACACTCTCGACGGCAAACGCAGAGATCGGTGATCCGGGGGCACGGTACGCTGCGACCTTGGGTCGGTTGCTGACGACGTCAAAGCCGACCGTGCGTACGTTTGGAATGACATACGGAGAAAAAGCGCAGATAGCCGCGTTCATCACAGGTGAACCAGGAAAAGCACCCGCCTGAAATTTGAACAATCCGTCGGCAGCCACCATCGTGCCGTCTTTTTTGACGCCGATCTTGACGGTCATGGAGGAGCCGGAGGTCGGGCCACTGGCCCTGAAAACGTCTTCACGGCTCATCATGATCTTGACGGGATGACCGGTCTTGCGCGACAAGGCGGCAGCAATCGGTTCGACATAGACGACAGTTTTTCCGCCGAATCCGCCACCGATTTCAGCCGGATGAACCAGCAGATCACCGATCGCCATGCCGAGTAGCTTGGCTGTGTAAGCACGCACAACGAAGTGCCCTTGACTCGAAGACCACAGTTCAGCTTGACCATCCGCACCAAAGCGCGCGAGGCACGCGTGCGGCTCGATATAGCCCTGATGCACAGGTGCGGTCTTGAAACTCATCTCGACGACTGCATCGGCTGAGGCAAAGCCTGAATCAAGATTCCCAATCTTGAACTCGACTTTTTTGGAAATATTGGAAGGACGGCTGGGAGCGGGTTCAACGCCGCGTGTGATCAAGTCTGCAAACAGCAAAGGGGCGTCGATATTCATCGCGTCATCCACGTCAATGACATGGGGCAGTACCTCGTACTCAACCTCGATCAGCCGCAAGGCCGCCTCGGCGATAGCCTGGGTCGTGGCAGCAACCGCGGCCAGCGCATGGCCCTCGTAAAGTACCTTTTCACGCGCCAGCACGTTGCGCGTCATGTGCCAGTAATTGACCGCCACACGCTCTGGCCCGACGTATTCAAATGTCTGCTCAGGCAGGTCGCTGCCGATCATCACGCATTTAACGCCCGGCAGCGCACGCGCCTTGGACAAGTCGATCGAGCGGATATTGGCGTGGGCATGGGGCGATCGCAAGATACTGGCCCAGAGCATGCCGGGAAGTGCGTAGTCTGCGCCGTATTGGGCTGCACCGGTGACCTTGGGCACGCCATCTGGCCGTACCGGACTGCTGCCAATCACCTTCAGTTCTCTTTCGGTGGGTTTTGTTTTCATCAGCATGTTGTGGTGCCCCGCATGTCGCGTGCGGCATCCAGCACCGCTTCGATGATTTGGTTGTAGCCCGTGCAGCGGCACAGGTTACCCGCCAGCCAGAAGCGAACTTCTTCTTCGCTAGGGTCTGGGTTGCGCTCGAGCAGCGCGCGGGCTGCAATTAAAAATCCGGGCGTGCAAATGCCGCATTGCAGTGCCGCGTGCTCCAGAAATTTGCGTTGCAGTACATGCAGGCTGTCGCCTTGGGCCATGCCCTCGATGGTTTGAATGGCCTTGCCCTGCGCTTCAACGCCCAGCACCAGACAAGCGCAGACCAAGCGCCCGTCCAGCGTCACGCTACAGGCTCCACAATCGCCAGTGCCGCAGCCTTCTTTGGTCCCGGTCATGCCCAATTCGTCGCGCAGGACAGTCAGCAACGTCTGCTGGGTGTCACACAGAAACTCGCGCGCATCGCCGTTGATAGTGGTTGTTACATGGTACTTTGGCATATCAGTTTTTCCCCATCGCTCTGTCGAGCGCAATGATGGCAGCGCGCTTGGCCAGCACGCCCGAGACCTTGATGCGAAACGCTTTGGTTCCGCGCTTGTCGTCAATAGGTTGAGCCGCCGCACTGGCCGCAGCGGCCAATTTCTCAAGTGCCGCAGCGTCAACCCGCGTACCGATCAGCGCGGCTGCCGCTGCTGGCACCAACAGCGCGCGTGCAGCGACAGCCCCCAAGCTAACCCGAGCGTGTGTGCAAACGCCATTCTCATCAAGCGTCAGGTTGATGCCAACACCTACCACGGCGATGTCCATCTCGGAGCGCGGCGTGAAGCGCAAATAAGCATCGCCAGACCGCGGTGCGCGTGGGGGCAACACAAATGACGTCACCATCTCGCCCTTGGCCAACGACGTTTTTCCAGGCCCTGCCGCAATCTGCTCGACCGGCACGGTGCGACGACCATCAGGGCCTAAGATGTTGGCGATCGCACCCGCCGCAATCATGGCCGGCACACTGTCGGCTGCTGGCGATGCGTTGCACACGTTGCCGCCTACCGTTGCGCGTCCACGCACCTGCACCGAGCCGACCAAGTTGACGGCATCGATCACGCCCGGCCAAGTTTGCGCAAACGCCGCATCTTCGGTCAGCCGCATACAAGCGACCGCTGCACCGACAAGATAGCCGCCATTCTTATCAGCAGAAACCGAGGTCATCTCAGCGATATTTTTGACATCAACTAGGAGCGTCGGCGTGTGCTGCCCGGAGCGCATTTGGATGATCAGGTCAGTGCCGCCTGACAACACTTTGGCCGGGCCTGTGGCGATTGCCAGCAATGCCACAGCAGCCTCGGCGGTCGTCGGCATTTCGTAACGTACTTCACTCATCTCACCGTCCTTCTCATTTGGAGGCACCGTTATCGGTGCGTAATTGAGGGGGGCTTGCCCCATTAGATCCAGCAGCCTTGAATCATGGCACAAGCCAGCTAGCCCAGCAGCCGACTCCGCGCCGCTGCATATTCCCGCTGCAACTGAGCCACAAAGTCAGCCGTGCTTTGCACTTGGCTGACCGCGCCTATGCCTTGACCGCAACCCCAAATGTCTTTCCAGGCCTTGGTCCGGTTGCCGCCAAAATCCATCTTGCTGGCATCGCTTTCGGGCAGGTGTTCGGGGTCCATGCCAGCGGCTCGGATTGACGCGGCCAGATAGTTGCCGTGCACGCCGGTGAACAGGTTGCTGTAGACGATGTCATCTGAATTGCTGTCGACGATGGCCTGCTTGTAGTCGTCAGCAGCGCGGGCTTCTTCGGTGGCGATGAAGGCTGAGCCGATGTAGGCAAAGTCAGCACCCATGGCTTGCGCGGCCAGCACCGCCGCGCCGTTGGCAATAGCACCGGAGAGCGCCACCGGGCCATCAAACCATTGGCGAATTTCTTGCATCAAGGCGAATGGGCTTTTAACACCCGCGTGGCCGCCTGCGCCAGCGGCCACGGCAACCAAACCGTCAGCGCCTTTTTCAATCGCCTTGTGGGCAAACTTGTTGTTGATGACGTCGTGCAGCACCACCGCGCCGTAGCTGTGCGCTGCCGCGTAAACGTCTTCGCGTGCGCCCAGCGAGGTGATGTAGATCGGCACCCGGTACTTCACACACAGTTCCATGTCGCTCTCTAATCGCTCGTTCGACTTGTGGACGATCTGGTTCATGGCGAAAGGCGCGGCCGGCCGGTCAGGGTGCGCACGGTCATGCGCGGCCAGCGTCTCCGTGATCTCGGCCAGCCATTCGTCCAGTTGAGAAGCGGGTCTGGCGTTCAGTGCCGGCATGGCACCGACGACGCCGGCGATGCATTGCGCGATCACCAGCTTCGGGTTGCTGATGATGAACAAGGGCGAACCGATGATCGGCAGCGGCAGACGACTCAAGGCACCGGGAAGTCTTGACATGGTGTGATGGGTTAAAAAGCGTCTAGCGCCAGCGCCGTGACGCTGTCAGCACCTTCGACAATGCTGTCGCGCAGACCCGGCGCTTTAGTCAGCAAATGGTCGGCGTAGAAACGCGCCGTAGTGATCTTGGCTTGCATGAAGCCAACGCCATATGCCCCGCAGTCATCCGTCGCTAAGGCCTGCTCTGCCGCCAACAAGCCGCGGGCCATTTGCCAGCCGGCCATGACGTTTCCGGCCAGCATGAGGTAAGGCACGCTGCCGGCAAAGACCGCGTTGGGCGATGTCTTGGTGTGGCTCGCCACAAAGTCAATGACGTCCAGCAAGGCCAGCCGTGCGGCCTGCAAACGCTTCGCCACAGCCAGTGCATTGGCACCGCCCTGCCCGCGCAATGCGGCTTCAGTGATCTCAATTTGCGCAACGATGGCCTTGGCCGTTTGACCGCCATCGCGGGCGGTTTTGCGGCCGACCAAATCATTCGCTTGAATGGCGGTGGTGCCTTCGTAAATGGTCAGAATCCGCGCGTCGCGGAAGTACTGCGCCGCGCCGGTTTCTTCGATGTAACCCATGCCGCCATGCACCTGCACGCCCAGCGAGGTGACGTCTTGACTCATCTCGGTGCTGAAGCCTTTGATCAGCGGCACCAAAAATTCATAAAACGCCAGGTTCTGTTTCCGCACCTCGGCATCGGGATGGTGATGCGACGCGTCATAAGCCGCTGCGGCCACCGTGGCCATTGCGCGGCAGCCTTCAGTGTACGCACGCATCGTCATCAGCATACGCTTGACATCTGGGTGGTGAATGATCGGCCCGCTGCTCGGCAAAGAACCATCGACCGGCCTGCTTTGCACACGGTCTTTGGCGAACTGAACCGCCTTTTGGGTGGCGCGCTCAGCGATGGCAATGCCCTGCACACCGACCGCAAAACGGGCTGAGTTCATCATGATGAACATGTACTCGAGGCCGCGGTTTTCTTGACCCACCAGATAACCCACCGCGCCGCCGTGGTCGCCATACTGCAAGACCGCCGTCGGGCTGGCCTTGATGCCGAGCTTGTGTTCGATGCTGACGCAATGCACATCGTTGCGCGCACCCAACGAGCCATCTGCCTTGGCCATGAATTTAGGCACCACAAACAGGCTGATGCCCTTGACACCTTCGGGTGCGCCTGTGACGCGGGCGAGCACCAAATGAACGATGTTCTCGGCCATGTCGTGCTCACCATAGGTGATGTAGATCTTGGTGCCAAAGACTTTGTACGTGCCGTCTGACTGCAGTTCTGCGCGGCTGCGCACGGCAGCCAGGTCAGAGCCCGCTTGCGGCTCGGTCAGGTTCATGGTGCCGGTCCATTGACCGCTGACCATTTTTTCAAGGTAAACCGCATTGAGTTCGTCCGAGCCAGCGGTCAGCAGCGCTTCAATCGCACCGTCCGTCAGCATCGGGCACAAGGCAAAACTCATGTTGGCTGAATTGAGCATTTCACTGCAAGCTGAGCCGATGATTTTGGGCAAACCCTGGCCACCAAAATCAAGCGGATGCTGTAAGCCTTGCCAACCGCCGTCAACGTACTGCCGAAAGGCGTCCTTGAAACCCGGCGTCGTGGTGACCACGCCTTGCTGCCAACTTGAGGGATGCTTGTCGCCCTCCCAGTTCAGCGGCGCCAGCACGCCCTCGCTGAACTTGGCCGACTCCTCCAGTACCGCTTGCGCCGTTTCAAAACCGGCATCGGCAAAAGCCGGCAGCTTGGCCAGCTCGTCTATCGCAGCCAGATGCTGGATGTTGAACAACATGTCTTTGACGGGGGCGGTGTAGCTCATGACGAGTCTCCAGAAGATTCAAATACAAATTGAATGAAAAAAAAAGCACCCCGTGGGATGCTTTTATCAGCAGCACACTTTTAAAGTGCAGCCGTCAGTTCCGGCACAGCGACGAACAGGTCGGCTTCGAGCCCGTAATCTGCCACGCTGAAAATCGGTGCCTCGGCGTCCTTGTTGATCGCCACGATGACCTTGCTGTCTTTCATGCCGGCCAAGTGCTGAATCGCGCCTGAAATGCCGGCCGCGATGTAGAGCTGCGGCGCGACGATCTTGCCGGTTTGTCCGACTTGCCAGTCATTCGGCGCGTAGCCTGCATCCACAGCAGCACGGGAAGCACCCAGCGCTGCACCGAGTTTGTCGGCCAGCGGCGTCATGACTTCATTGAACTTCTCAGCACTGCCGAGCGCCCGACCACCGCTGACGATGATCTTGGCGGCCGTCAACTCAGGACGGTCGCTCTTGGCGATTTCGCTGCCCATGAATGTCGACTTGCCGCTGTCCGGCACGCCAGCCACCACTTCCACCACTGCCGAGCCGCCGGTGGCAGCCGCCGGGTCAAACCCGGTGGTACGCACGGTGATGACTTTGATGGCATCCAGACTTTGCACGGTCGCGATGGCGTTGCCGGCGTAGATCGGACGTTCAAACGTGTCCGGGCTGTCAACCTTGGTGATGTCGGAAATTTGGCCAACGTCGAGCGTGGCAGCCACGCGCGGCGCCATGTTTTTGCCCGACGCGGTCGCCGGAAACAAGATGTGCGAATAAGCCGACGCCATGCTGACCACTTGCGCGGCCATGTTTTCAGCCAAGCCGTGCTCAAAGTGCGCGCCATCGACGTGAATCACTTTGCTCACGCCAGCGATCTGGCTGGCAGCTTGTGCAGCGGCAGCGGCATTGAAGCCTGCTACCAGCACATGAACGTTACCACCGCACTGAGCGGCTGCGGTCACGGTGTTGAGGGTGGCAGGCTTGATGCCGGCGTTGTTGTGTTCAGCAATCACCAAAGAAGTCATTAGATTACCTTCGCTTCGTTTTTAAGTTTGTCGACGAGTGCCGCCACGTCGGCCACTTTGACGCCAGCGCTGCGCTTGGGCGGCTCGCTGACTTTGAGGGTTTTGATACGCGGCGTGACGTCAACACCCAGCTCTTCTGGCTTGTAGGTATCCATCTGCTTTTTCTTCGCCTTCATGATGTTCGGCAGCGTCACGTAGCGCGGCTCGTTCAGGCGCAAATCGGTGGTGATGATGGCGGGCAGCGTGAGCACCAGGGTTTCAGAGCCACCATCGACTTCACGGCTGACGGTGACTTTGCCATCAGCCACTTCGACTTTGGACGCGAAAGTAGCTTGTGGCCAGCCCAGCAAAGCAGCGAGCATCTGACCCGTCTGGTTGCAGTCGTCGTCAATCGCTTGCTTGCCCAAAATCACCAGCTGTGGCTGCTCTTTGTCGACCAAGGCTTTCAGCAGCTTGGCAACGGCCAGCGGCTGCAGCTCTTCCGTGGTGTCGACCAAAATGGCGCGGTCTGCACCAATGGCCATGGCCGTGCGCAGGGTTTCTTGACATTGCGTGACGCCGCAGCTGACGGCGATGACTTCAGTCACGGCGCCTTTTTCTTTCAGGCGGGTGGCTTCTTCAACTGCGATTTCGTCGAAGGGGTTCATGCTCATCTTGACATTGGCGATGTCCACACCGGTGCCGTCTGACTTGACGCGTACCTTGACGTTGTAATCCACCACGCGTTTGACGGGTACCAAAACCTTCATCGGAAATCTCCAAACATATTGAGTTGACGTTAACGTAAGATGATTATTCTATTCGTCCGAGGGACGCTGGCCCGGCGGGACTGCGAATATGCACCACCCGCTGGGGATAAGGAATCTGAATGCCGTGCTCGCGGAGCGACTTGAGAATCGCCATATTGACGAGAGAACGGATATTTTGCTGGCCGTTTTCAGGGTCAACAACCCAAAAGTTGACCGTGAACTCCAGCCCGTCTGCGCCAAAGTTGGTGAGGTTGACGGATGGTACGGGGTCGGGATCTTTCAGCACACGGGTTTGGTTTGACGCGGCTTCGCGCAGCAAGCGCAGTACCAAGTCCACATCGCTGTCATAGCCCACCGAGACCACGGTCGAGAGCATCACCCGGCTGTCGGCCAGCGACAAGTTCTCAATTCGGTTGCTGATGAATATTTCGTTCGGCACGATGGACTCACGGCCCGTCAGCGCCCTCACCACGGTGTAACGCGCATTGATATCGGTGATACGCCCCTCAAAGCCGTCAACCCGAACGCTGTCTCCAATACGCACGCTTCGCTCGGCCAAAATCACAAAACCACTGACGTAGCTGGCGGCCAGTTTTTGCAGGCCAAAACCAACGCCCACACCAATCGCTCCGCCCAGCACCGACAAGGCCGTCAGGTCAATGCCCACGGCAGACAGCGCCACCAGCAAGCCCACAAAGACAAGCAAAGCCCGCGTCGCATTGCTCACGGCTTTGCGCAAGGACAAGTCGTTGCCCACCGCCGACCGTAGCAGCCGCGTTTCAATCGCCGACGAAATCCACAGCGCCACAATCAGCACAACACCCGCTGTCAGCGTGCCCTCGATGAGCGTGCGCACCGACATGGAGCTGGCGCCAACGCGCCAGTGGATGGTGTCCAGTTCAACCAAGATCAGTGGCAGCAAGCCACTGAGCCACAGCACCAGTCCCAGCCAGACCAGCCAAGAGATCGTGCGCTCAAGGGTGCGCACCAGCGGGGCGTCTTTGAAGGCCACTTGCAATACCTTGACACCCAAACGAATCACGGCCAAGGCCACCATCACCGGCATGGCCACCGTGAAGACGGTGATCGGCAGCGACGCTGCCAGCATCGCCCGGGCGGCATACCCTAGGCACAGCAGCGCCACGGGAAACATCACGCCGTCCAGAATTTTCCGGCCAAAGAGAATTGATTTTTCATCCTCGTCACCTGTCGCACGGCGCAGCAGCGAGGTCAGCAACCAAGCCAATCCGATACAAGCGGCCAGCACCAAAAATTCAACCCAAGCGGCTTGCTCGGCCAGCGCCATGAACCAGGGTTGCAGCCGTTCAATGTGAATGGCCGACATCACGAAAGAGGTGCCTTGAGCGGCCATCTGGAGTTCCTAAAAAATGTCAAAGATCAGCCAATACCCGAACGTGCGCTTCAACGCTGCGGGCCAGGGCACTGAGGTTGTAGCCGCCCTCCAGGGAAGACACGATGCGCCCCTTCGAATGGCGCTTCGCCACATCCTTGATGCGCTGCGTGATCCAAGCGTAATCTTGCTCCACCAAGCCCAACTGACCCAAGTCGTCATCGCGGTGTGCGTCAAAACCAGCGCTGATGAAAATCATCTCCGGCTTGAACTCTTCGAGTCGCGGCAGCCATGTGGCTTCGATCAACTCACGAATTTTCGGGCCTTTGGTATATGGCGGAATCGGCAGGTTCAGCATGTTGGGCTCATCGCTGTCAGCGCCGCTGTTCGGGTACAGCGGATGCTGAAAAAAACTCACCATCAAAATGCGCTCATCGCCAGCAATGATGTCCTCGGTGCCGTTGCCGTGATGAACATCAAAGTCAACAATCGCGACGCGTTTGAGGCCATGGCGCTCCAGCGCATATTTAGCGGCCACAGCGACGCTGTTGATGAAACAGAACCCCATGGATTGGCTGCGGCAAGCATGGTGGCCGGGTGGCCGCACGGCGCAAAAAGCGTTTTCAAGCTCACCAGCCATCACCGCGTCGGTGGCCGCCAACGTGGCACCGGCGGCGCGCAGCACGGCGTTCCACGTGTGCACGTTCATGGCGGTGTCGGGGTCCAGTTGCGCGTAAGACGGACCACCGGCGTTGATGTCGTCCGCGAGTTGGCTCGACAGGCCGTGCAGCGCCGCCACCAACATGCGGTCGTGCGCCAACTCAATATCTCCCAGCGGCGCCAGTGGCGCCTCGCGCCGGTCCAGGACATCGGCCACACCGGTGATCAGCAAGCGATCTTCAATAGCGTCGAGGCGTTCGGGGCATTCCGGGTGACCGGGGCCCATTTCGTGTTTACGACATTCTGCGTGGGTGAAATAGCCAGTCTTGTTCATCAGATTCGGCGGTCAGGTTAGGGTCAATGCACAATTTTTAGCAAATCAGCTTACCACGCGAATGGGCGCTGAACGGCTGAGTGTGCCGACTCATAAGGCTACTGAGCTGGTTGAAAAATTCGCCGCGGACATGCCTAAAATTGAGCCACCGACATGCAACGTCTTGTCATTCAACAACGCCCTTAGCAGGACCTTTTTTTGACACACCCCAACGCCTTTCAGACGAGCACCCGCCCAGCCAGCGCATCAGGGCGCCGGCTACGCCATCAACTCTTGGCATGTGCGCTGGCGTTCATGGGAACAGCGCTGGCAGTCCATGCAGCAGAAAGCACTGGACCCACCGACTCAGTCAAGAGCAAGGCGGTCGCTGTCAAGACCGATACAGCAGCCAAAGCCGTGAAAACCGCCAAGCGCGCGCATGTCAGTAAACACAAGCGGCCGAGCAAGGTCCGACCTGCAGCCAACGTTGGGCCGGCTTACGCCACGCGGCCCGAGGTCATGCGCTTTGCCGATGAACTGGCCGAGCGGCGCAACCTGAATCCGCAATGGGTGCGCCGCGCCATCGGCCAAGCCACGCTGGTACCCACCGTGGTGCGACTGATGCAACCGTCAACCCAGCCTTTTGTCAAAAACTGGGCGGCTTACCGAGGCCGCTTCATTGATGCCGCCCGCATTGATGCCGGCGTGCAGTTCTGGAAAGACAACAAAACCACACTCGCTCGGGCTGAAAAAGAATACGGCGTGCCGAGCGAGATTATTGTCGGCATCATCGGTGTCGAGTCCATTTACGGCCGAAACACGGGTAGCTTTCGCGTCATCGATGCGCTCACCACACTGGCCTTTGACTTTCCGGCCACGCACCCAAGGGCCGCTGAACGCGCTGCGTTTTTCAAAGGCGAAGTTGAACAATTTTTGAGCTTGCAAAGTCGCTTGGGCGCAGACCCGATGCTGCCGCTGGGCAGCTATGCCGGCGCCATGGGCATGCCGCAGTTCATGCCCTCCAGTTGGGTTCGTTTTGCGGTGGACTTTGACGGCGACGACAAGATCGATCTTTGGAACAGCCCGGCCGACGTCATCGGCTCCGTCGCCAACTACTTTAAAGCGTTCGACTGGAAGCCCGGCATGCCGACGCACTACCCGGTGAGTTTTGACGCCGCGAAACTGGATCTTGACGCCCTGATGGCGCCCGACATTTTGCCAACCTTCAGCGTCGCCAGCTTCACCGCCAAAGGCGCGGTGCTGCAAGGCCCCGCGCTTGAGCACAAAGGCCCGTTGGCACTGGTCGAATTGCTCAACGGACCAGACCCCGCCGGCTACGTCGCCGGCACCGAGAATTTTTACGTCATCACCCGCTACAACTGGAGCAGCTACTACGCCATGGCGGTGATTGAGTTGGGGGATGAGGTGAAACGGGCGATGAGGGATGCTGGGCGATAGTGTTTGACGTGCAGTTAACTGCCCGTGAAGTCCTTCACCATTTGTCCATACCAACGCAGGTCTTCTTGCCAGAGTTGTGGACGGCGATAAATATCATCCGTGATGGTTTGAAGCAGATGACCTTCTGGCCCCATCTTGTAATCAAACTTAACGCTGATGGCCTCCAGCGGCTCGGTGTTCACCAGCATGTAGCAAAGGTTGTCGATCATGACTGGCGTCATGGGCTGCCCCTTGGCTTGCTGCCCAATGTACTGCGCCACACTGCGGCCCATTCGGTTGGCCACGTGGCCGCTCTTAGGGTAATGCCCAAACTGTGGTGACACAGCGCCCACGCTGTCACCAATCACAAACACGTTCGGGTCGTCCTTCATGTTGTAAAACTGCGGGTGCACCGCGGCCCAGTTGGATGGTTTCCCATCAGCCGTTTTGCCGACAGCGCCCAACTTCCACACCAAATCTGCCGCTTGATGATGACCCATAAAAATGGCATCGTCGAACTTGAAGTCACCCGCAGCCGTTTTCACCACCTTGTTGAAGGGATCCAGCTCTTTAACGCCGGCGTTGGGCACGTAGGTGATGATGTCGTGATACAGCTCATCAAACGCCATGCGATAACCACCACCAATCGGCGAAATCATAGGTTTCGGATCCAAGATCAAAATCTTGGCTGGAATCTTGTTGCGCTGAAAGTGGGACGCCATCAAACAGGCGCGCTCGTACGGAGAAGGTGGGCAGCGGTGTGGTGGTGGTGGCAAGGTCATCACAATCGTGCCGCCTTTGAAGCCCTTGATTTTTTCCTTCAACGCCAAGTGCTCTGAGCTAGGAACATAGGCGCTTGAGTAGTGCATGTGCGTGTAGGCAATCGCTTGGCGGTCATTGCCAAACCATGGCTCATACGACACGCGAATGCCTGCGGACACCACCAACCAGTCGTAGTCGACAAAACCTTGTGCCGTGTGCACGCGCTTTTTGTCACGGTCGATGTCGGTGATTTCTGTTTGAACGAAGGTGTAGCCACTGCGATTGGCTGCAGCGGTGTAGGAGTGAACTAGGAACGAGGTGTCGACCACGTCCACCAGCCATTTATTGCTCAAGGGGCAAGACCAGAAAATCGGGTTTTTCTCAAGCAACACCACTTCGAGTTCTGGCGCTGTCTCGCGTACATGCCTAGCGGTGGCCAAGCCGCCCCAGCCGCCACCCAAGATAACTACGCGCCGTTTTTTGCCTTTGGGCATCAGTTCGGTCGTTGGAGAAAAAAGAAAAGGCTGGGCCATGGCAGGAATGGGCGCAGCAGAAAGCGCGCCCAAGACTGCCGCACCCTTGATGAGGGTACGACGTGCGGTTGTCATAAAGAGACTCCGGAGATAGTAGGAAAACCTGTCGGCGCATACGAGGAGTCAGACTCCAATGCCTCGAAGGCAGGTCACTCAAATGAGTGGGCGCGATCTTACGTCAAGTCCGGAGCCGATTCAAACCGGCTCAATGCCTAAGCTGCGGCTTCGAGCTGAAGTTGCCCCAACAGAACTTCAGGACGTTCGGTGCCGCTCATGGCTTCAGCGCAAGCTTCTGAACGAGTTGTTTGAAGTAGTCATTTTCGATGCGCATGGCTTGACTAAATTCGGGTGCGTCAAGATAGGCATAACCAAGATTGAGTTTTTCAAGCGACTCACGCAAGGCCGGGTCTTCTGCCGCCTTACGCGTAGCCCTTCGTAAGGTGTCAATCACCGCAACCGGTGTGGCCTTCGGTACCGCCAGCCCACGCCAAGTCCCAATACTCAGGTCAATCTTGCGTTCTTTGAGCGTAGGCACCTTGTCGAAGGTTTTCAAGCGCTGGTCGGCCATGACCACCAACATCTTGAGCTTGCCACCTTGCACATGAACAGCAACCTCACCAGGACTCACAGCCACAGCGTCGATATGGCCGCCCAGCAGCGCCACCACGGCGGGTGCAGCACCTTGGTAGGGCACGTGGTTGAACTTGACGCCTGTTTTATCTTCCAGCCCTGCAGCGGCCAAATGCCAGATGGAGCCGTTGCCGGAGTTGCCCAACATGACCTCGCCCGGTCTAGCCTTGGCGTCGGCGAGGAATTCCTCGATCGTGTTCCATTTCGCATCGGCCTTCACAGTGATCGCTGAAGGATCACCATTGAGACGCGCGACAGGTGCGAAGTCTGCATAGTTGAACTTCGCCAGACCGAGGTGCGGCAGTATCACCAACTCAGCAATCACCATGCTGACCTTGTACCCGTCAGGTTTGCTGTTGAGCACATCGCCCATGCCAATCGCGCCGCTGGCGCCTGGCTTGTTGTTGACCACCATGGGCTGGGGCAAATGCTTTTTAACGATCTCGGCGAAGTTGCGCGCCAGTACATCCGTACCACCGCCAGCGGCGGTCGGCACGACCAGCTCGATTGGCTTGATGGGATAGTCATCAGCCCACACCGCGGCAGTGGGGCAGAGAAACAAGCCAGCTCCGATTTGTTGCAAGATGCGGCGGCGTGTGTTGAGTTGCTTGGTCATGAAATGTCTCCTATGAAAATAATTATGGTTTTTGTGAAAGAGTTAACGCAAGTTGATGCAAGCCTTGAGCGGCAAGCACTTCTGCGTGAAGACTGGACTCGATGCCACGCATAGCCAATGCACGTTGGTAGCGAGAAAGCAAGACGCTGTTTCCGATGAGATGAACACGCTCAGTCTCTGGCGACAGACCCAGTAGTTCGTGGCCGATCAGCAGACCCGATAAATAGGATGGCAGTTGAGTTGCTGAAAATTCGCCAAACAACCCGCGCGTGCGAACGCTGAAAAGGTGATTGAGCAAGCCCCCTGATTGGCTGCTTGTTTGGACACCTGATGAGAACGCCATAGCGTCATCAACACCCTCCGTCATCAAGGCGCCTAGCAAACTATGCTGCTTCAGTACGGCATACAGTTCACCCGTCATGGCCGTCTGAAAAGAGCTGATGCTGCCGTCCTTGACGATGGCCCATTTGCTGTGAGTGCCGGGGAGACACACCGTGTGAGCTCCATCACCCGGCAACGCACTGAGCAGGCCAAGCAAACCGAGCAATTGGGTCTCTTCACCCCTCATCACCTCCGGCAATCCTGAGCTGGATCTGCCACTGAGACCCGGGACAATAAAGATGCGGCGGCTTGGCATGCCCGACGCGGTCACTTCGAGCATGCCGGCGGCGATCTCGTCGATTCCAGCGGGACACTGAACATAGGGCACTTCGTGCCAGCCACTGCGGCTGCCAATCATGCCCGCCATGACGATCAACTCGTCGTCCCAATCCTTGAGTTGCTCAGCGAGCACCGCCTCAAACGCACCATTGCAAGCGATCAAACCGGCAGCCGCACTTCGCTGCTCCATGACAACGCCAGCCACATTCAAACGATACGCACGAAAGCTGCTCGTACCCCAGTCAACGGCGATCATTCAAGCCACCACGACATAGTTCACCATTCCGCCACACTTCCATCGGCATGGCGCCAGACAGGGTTGCGCCAATCTGGCGCCACCTTGCTGGCAGCGATAACCCGCTCCTCATCAATCTCGACACCCAATCCGGGCTTACAAGGCGCATTGATAAAGCCATCTTGAATGTGGAAATCCTGCTTGTTGATAACGTAATCGAGCAGTTCCGCACCCCGGTTGTAGTGGATGCCCATGCTTTGCTCCTGCAACACCGCGTTGTAGGCAACAAAGTCGACTTGCAAGCAGGCGGCAAGCGCGACAGGACCAAGCGGGCAATGCGGTGCCAGCGCGACGTCATAGGCTTCGGCCATGGCGGCGATTTTGTGACACTCGGTGATTCCGCCAGCATGTGAAAGATCGGGCTGAAGAATCGCGATGCCGCCTGCTTCAAGAACCCGTTTGAACTCAAAACGCGAGTACATGCGCTCCCCTGCCGCCAGCGGAATGCAGGTGCTCGCTGCAAGGCGCGGGTAGTATTCGGCCTGCTCCGCAAGCACTGGCTCTTCGACGAATAACGGCCGATAAGGCTCCAACTCTCTGAGCAAGACCTTCGCCATCGGCGCTGAAACTCGCCCATGGAAGTCAAGCCCAAAACTCATTGATGTGCCGAGCGCGGCATGGACCTCTGCAATTTTTTTGATGGCCTTGTCGACGGCGCGCGGGGTGTCGAGCATCGCCATCTCTTCAGTGCCATTGAGCTTGAACGTGTCAAACCCACCTTCCATCAATCTCTGCATGTGCTCGATGATGTCGCCCGGCCGATCGCCGCCGACCCAGCTGTAAACCTTCATGCGATCACGCACTTTCCCGCCCAGCAATTCATAAACTGGTACACCGAGGGCTTTGCCCTTGATGTCCCAGAGCGCCTGATCAATACCGGCAATCGCGCTCATCAAAATCGGCCCGCCCCGGTAGAAATTGCTGCGGTACATCATTTGCCAAAGGTCGTTGATACGCGTCGGATCTTTGCCGATAAGATCTCGCGAGAATTCGTGAACAGCCGCCTCGACCGTGCCGGCTCGACCTTCAATCACGGGCTCTCCCCAGCCGGTGATGCCCTCATCTGTCTCAACCTTTAAAAACATCCAACGGGGGGCAACCCGATACGTCGTCATCCGGGTGATCTTCATGCGCGTACATCCTGATAGGCGTTGATAAAAGCTTGAGCCATTTGAGCCGTGCGCGACACGTCCTGCCCTGGTTTGTAAAGGTCGCTACCGAGCCCGGCCCCAATGCAGCCAGCACGCAAGTAATCGGCGAGGTTGGATGGGGTGATGCCGCCCACGGCAAACAGCGGCACCGGCGGCAGCACAGCCAGCAGTGCTCTGACGTGCGACGGGCCGTAGGTCGAAGCGGGAAAGAGTTTCAGCGCTTGGGCACCGGCATCAATGGCATCGAAAGCCTCACTCGCAGTAGCGAAACCAGCAGCAACCAGCATGCCGCGCCGAACCGCGTGCGCGATCAGGGCCGGCCGCGTGTTCGGCGTCACGGCAAGTTTGCTGCCTACATCTGCAAGCACATCGGCTTGCTCAGGTCGAAGCACTGTGCCGCCACCGATCAAGGCCTGGGTTCCAAAGCGCATTGAGACTTCTCGGATGCTGATCTCCCAACCCGGTGAGTTCAATGGGATCTCGATCGCATCGAAACCGGTCTGGATCAGCGCATCTACATGGGAGATGGCCTCCTCGGGCCGTATACCGCGGAGGATCGCAATCAATGGAAGTCGTGTGGGCCAAGTCATGGAAGCAAACTCTAAGGTCAGGTGCTATTCCATACAAATGAATTAATTAGCCTCAGATATATCTAATTAATATACATTTCAGCTGTTTGAATTATTTATTACCCGCGATGTCCCCTCTGCTTTCAACGCGAATCAAGACGCGCCAGCTAGCGCTGCTGACTCATCTAGACCAAGAGCGCTCGGTGCTGCGCGCCTCAGAGGCCATCGGCATGAGTCAGCCTGCAGCGTCTAAGCTGCTACGAGAACTAGAGGAATGTCTTGGCGTCACCCTGTTTGAGCGCCATGCACGTGGCGTCGTCCCCACACCTTATGGTGACATTCTGGTGCGTCATGCGCACTCTGTCCTGTCAGAAATTCAACGCGCCCAAGAGGAGGTTGATGCATTGAAGCAAGGCCGGCTCCACCGCGTTTCGATTGGCACCGTGATGAGCCCCTGCACGGAACTCTTGCCGCTGGCCATCTCTCTTCTTGAACAACGTCACCCACAGATGGTTGTCAATGTACAGATGGAGTTCAGTCACACGCTCGTGGCGATGCTTCTCGGCGGCCAGGTAGACATCGCGATCGGGCGAATCCTCGATCCAAACACCGCGGCGGAACTCGACTTCGAGCCCTTGGCCGAAGAACCACACAGCCTTATCGCGCGCCCGCAACATCCACTGGCCAGTCGAAACAAGCTCAGAATGAATGATCTAGTGGGACAGACTTGGATCCTTCCACCGACAGAAAGCATCCTTCGCAAGCGCCTTGACGCCATGTTTTTACAGCGCGGGCTGAGTCTTCCCGAGAAAATTGTTGAGACAACATCGCTGCCGTTGACCACCAGTCTGCTACGCCGCACCGACATGCTGGTTGCCCTTCCCGAGGTCGTCGTTAGACCATTTTGCGAGGCTGGCATGCTCTGCGTCCTACCGATCGATCTGGGCGTCCGCATGGATTCATTTGGCATCATCACGCGGCGTGGCCACCGCCTTGCTCAAGGAGGGACAGAGACGCTTATTGCCCTGCGAGAGGCAGCAGCAACTTTGTACGGTATAGCGTCAACTCAACACCATGACCCATTCAAACCGGCTCAATCGTGATGCTCACCGTCATCGACTCTTCCCCACCACCCTGCCGCACGCCTTTGATCGGCGGGCAGGCGTTGTAGTCTGTGCCCATGGCCAAGCGCACGTGGCGCTGGTCTATCTGGCAGCTGTGGGTGATGTCGATGCTGACCCAGCGCCGCTCGGCCACATTGAGGCAGACATCGGCCCAGGCGTGGCTGGCCAAGTCGGGTTCGTTGGCGGCGTAAAAATAGCCGCTCACATAGCGCGCCGGAATGCCCACGCTGCGGCACACGGCGACCATCACATGGGCTTGGTCTTGACAAACGCCGGCGCCAGCCTGAAAGGCTTGCAGCGCCGTGGTGCTGACGTTGGTGCTGTTTTTTTGGTAGCGAACCAGGTCTGCAATGCCTTCGCTCAAAGCCAGCAGGCTGGCTAAGTCGGCTTTGCCATGGGCGTTGGATGCGACGGGTGAGACAAAGCGCCGGCCGAATTCAGCCAGCACCGCATGCGGTGCCGCCAGGTGTGTCGGGCGCAAGAAAAAACTGGGATGCGGCAAGTTGGGTGCGTCGACAAACTCGGCCACACCCAGCGTGTCAACCTGGCCTGCCGCGTTGACCAAACTCCAGCGCACATCATCACTCTCCTTCCCGACAAAGGTGTAGGAGTGGATGCTGTTGCCGTAGGCGTCGTGCTGAGAAAAGAGCTTTTCGGGCGCGCCCAAGCTCCAAAAATCCACACTTTGCGCAGGCCCACTCTGCGGCGTCAGCCACAGGGTTTGCAGCGCGTAGAGCAGCGGTTCGCTGTAGCGGTAGTCGGTGGTGTGCTTGACGTGCAATTTCATGCCCGCGACCTTAACAGCAAGTTCAGCGCTGACAGAAAAGCGTTCAGTGGGTGCTCGGGACCAGAAACTCGCGACTGATATTGGCGCCAATCTCGTTGACCCGGTCTAGGAACTGGGTCAAAAAGGCGTGCAAACCGGTCGCCAGAATTTCATCGATCCGTGAGTACTGCAAGTCTGCGCGCAGCTTGCCAGCACGGCGCAGGGTTCCACTTTGCGGATCACTTGTCACCATCGCCAGATTGCTCATGACTTCGTTCAGGCAACCCAGTAGGGAGCGCGGCATGTCGGGGCGCAAAATCAACAGTTCGGCCACGAGTTCGGGCTTGATGACGTCGCGGTAAACCTTGCGGTACACCTCAAAGCCAGAGACGCTGCGCAAAATCGCGCTCCAGTGGTAGAAATCAAATTCTTGGTCTTTCTC